>NZ_QRWU01000016.1:0-16986 GCF_003459795.1 Collinsella sp. AF18-8LB | reverse complement strand
GAGACGGCGCCGACCACGCAGTCGACCCCCAGGCCGGAGAGCCTCTTCTGCAGGTCGAACCCCGTGACCCCGGACTCGTACACGCACCTGGCCCTGGGGTCCACGGACCGGACCCACGCCGCGACGGCCCCGGCGTCGTAGCCGAAGGTCGCGCAGCGCACCTCCCCGGTCATGACGTCGAGGGAGACGGCCTTTATCGAGCGGGCGTGGACGTCGAGGCCGACGAAGGTGGTAGTATCGAGCATGGGAGCCCCTTCCATGAATGCGGCGCGGCCGCCACGGCTGGATTAGACACTCACCATTGTCGGCCTGATCCGCGGACTTTCATGCCGGGGGCTCCCAATGTTTTATGTCCTGCTCATATCGTCTCTGCCGGCATCTGGGGACACTCCTTGTAGTCGTTGGGGACGTTCTTGAATGACTAGTCGTTTAAGAGCGTCCCCAACGACTACTCCCTTTATGCTGCGGTGGAATAGGGACTAAATGGGAGTCTCAGAGGCCAAAAGAGTCCCTATTCCACCGCAACTTCATGGGGGCGTGCGACAATGCCCGTCGGAAAACATCTGCTGTCTTTGGGGGTCTATCTATGCTGTACGAGTTTTGTGCCGAGAACTTTGAGCGGGTGCCGGCGGCTATCGACGCCGGTGCAAAGCGCATCGAGCTGTGCGACAACCTCGCCGTCGGTGGTACCACGCCCTCGGCCGGCGTTATCAGCGCTACGGTCAGCTATGCTCACGAGCACGATGCGCGGGTGATGTGCATGGTCCGCCCGCGTGGCGGCGACTTTTATTACAACCAGGACGAGTTGCGTATGATGGAGATGGACCTGGGCCTTGCTGTGAGTGCGGGCGTTGACGGCTTGGTCTTTGGCTGCTGCAAGCCCTGCGCTGGCGGATGGGCGCTCGATGAACTTACGCTTGGCGCCCTTGTGATGGCTACGGGCTGCGCGACCGAGGAATGTAAGCGTGAGCCCATCGACATCACCTTTCACATGGCCTTTGACCAGCTCTCGCCCGAGGCTCAGCTTGATGCGATTGATGCACTTGCCGACTGCGGCGTTACGCGCATCCTGACGCATGGCGGCGCGGCCGGCGCGCCGATTGAGGACAACTTCGACCACCTGGCTCGTTTAATCGAGTATGCGGGCGATCGTTTGACCATCCTTCCTGGCGGCGGCATCACTACGGCAAATCGTGACGCGGTCGCGGCGGCATTGGGCGTGTCCGAGCTCCATGGCACAAGGATCGTACCGCTGGAGGTGTAGCCCGTGGCACTTGTATTCGATGTTCAGCAGGCGAGCGGCAAACCCGATGACAACCGTCGCCCCGGTACCGCGTGTCCCTTTTGCAACACGGAGGGGCTCACCAACATCATCCAGCGTGATGGTGACTGCATCTGGCTCGAGAATAAGTTTAAGACCTTGCGGGCCACTCGCCAGACCGTATTGATTGAGTCGTCCGACCACGACGCCGACCTGGTGACCTATGCGCCGGACGACCTGCATCATGTGATGCGGTTTGCCCTGGGCTGTTGGCAGCAGATGATTGATTCCCAACAGTACCGCAGTGTGCTCATGTACAAGAACAAGGGCCCGCTTTCGGGCGGCAGTCTGGTTCATCCGCATATGCAGAGTGTGGGTTTGGAACAGGAAGACGGCTATGCGGCGCTGACACCAGCCAACTTCGAAGGCATTGATGTCTGGCAGCGGGGGAGGGTCGCGATCAGCATTTCAACCGAGCCGATTATGGGCTTCTTTGAGATCAACGTTTCGGCTCCACAGGGAATCGCCGCCAGCGACGACGCCCGCGACCTAGCCGAAGCTGACCTGTTTGCCGACGCAATCCAGGTGGCTCTTCGCTATATCCTGAACGAGCACCACGGTGGTCGCGCAGAGTCGTACAACTTGTTCTTCTACCACATGGACGGCCGGACCATTGCCAAGGCGCTGCCACGTTGGGTGGTTTCGCCCTACTTTGTCGGTTATCGCCTGGCCCAGGTCAATGCCGAGACCACGCTCGATATCGATGCTGAGCGCCTGCGCATGCATTTGGAAACGCTCACGTCGTAAGGCGAACATCCGCGTAATGCGGACAGTCTAGCGTGCCATGGCATCGCGGCCGGCCTCGACCCGCTTGCGCTGGGCGGCACGCTCCTCGCCGGTCAGGCGCTCAAAGAGGTGCCCGATAATTGAGGCTAACACCTGCTGAAACAGCGTGCCGCACATGACGGGGAATACCACTTCGCCGGGAAAATACTGCGTGGCGATGACGGCACCCGAAGAGATGTTGCGCATGCCGCAGGTAAAGCACATGGTAGTCGTCTCGCTATATGGCAGATGCAGTGCACGGGCGACCAGAAAACCGACGACAAAGCCGCTGATGGCGAAGGTCAAAATAAAGAGGGCGACTTCTATGCGCACCGCGTTCATGTGCAGCACGTACTCGCTCATGGCGGTGGAGTTGGACGCGATAACGCCCATCATCATGAACTTGCAGGCGGGTGAGAGCGCGGGGGAGAGCTTCTCGTGTCCCCATCCACGCGTGAGCTCGTTGATCACGATGCCGAGCACGGCGGGGATGGCGATCATAAAGGCCATGTCTTGCATCATGCTCGGCACATCGATCGAGACGGTGGCACCCAGCAAGAGCTTCAGCGTGAGCGGAATCGTCACAGGTGAGATGACCGAGGACGTCAGGATGATGGTGAGCGCGAGCGGGCCGTTGCCGCCGAACATGCTAATCCACATAAAGGCAGTGACTGCCACGGGCACGCTGTACTCGAGCACGATGCCGCAGACAAGGTTGGGGTTGGAACCAAAGAACAGTGATCCCATGGCATAAGCTGCTATGGGAATAAGCACCGCCGAGACGAGCAGCGCCAAAATCAAGTGCAGTGGACGGCGGAACACCTCGGCCACCTGGTGAAAGGTGTTGCTGAGCGCACCTTGGAACGTCATAAAGGCAAACAGGGCGGGAACGATGGGCTTGAGCACGCCGATCTGCTGGGGAAAGAGCACGCCGAGCGTCACGCAAATCGGAACGATGACCTGCATGTGCCCCGCGAGAAACTTGCCCAGTCCAACCCATTGCTTCATATGCTCTTGTGACTCCCTTTGCTCGTGAATCCGTTTTGAATGGATATGCTAGACGCTCGCATGCGTCCGTGCGTCAGAAACGCTTGATTATTTCGAGGCTATTACCGGCATCGTTTATCGAAACCGCGGCGTGCTGCGGCGATTGGCGTCCGCACTGCACGGTATAATAAATCCGTTCAACAGATCTGCCTGCCGAAGCGGGCATACACAGAGGACTCATCGCTATGAACCGTGAGAGGTATCGCGGCGACCTGCCCCTATCGGGGGTGGGTGCCTATGTCATCGCTTAAGACGACGCATCGCTGGGCGGTCGCTCAGCAAAACCCCGAGCTCGAAAAGGAGCTTTCGGCTGGCCTGGGCATACCCGGGTTGGTGGCGCGCATTATGGTTGCGCACGGCATTACATCCATCGAAGAAGGCCAGCTGTTTTTGACGCCTTCGCTCGATCGCGACTGGGCCGATCCACTTATTATCCCGGGCATGTCGGTCGTTGCCGACCGCGTCGAGCGTGCTATTCGCAACCACGAGCGCATCGCGGTCTTTGGCGATTTTGACGTTGACGGTATTACGTCGACCTGCCTGTTGACCGAGGCACTGCGCACGTTTGGCGCCAATGTCACACCATTCATCCCGCACCGCTTTGACGAGGGATATGGCCTTTCGCGCGCGGCGCTCGACCGCGTCAACGAGCTCGCCCAACCCAATCTGATCGTGACCGTTGATAACGGTATCGCGGCGAAGGAGGAGGTCTCCTATCTGGAGAGCCTGGGAATCGACCTGGTGGTCACGGACCATCACGAGCCCTCCGATCAGGTGCCGCAGGGCGTGCCCCTGACCGACCCTAAGCTTGAGAACGAGGGCCCCTCGCGCGAGCTTGCTGGTGCCGGTGTGGCGCTCAAGCTGGTGCAAGTCTTGGGCGAGCGTTTGGGCAAACCGTCGTATTGGCGTTCGCTGATCGAGGTTGCGGCGCTTGGCACCGTGTCTGACATGATGCCGCTGACGCCCGAGAACCGCGCACTGGTCGCCGAGGGCATCCAACAGATGCGCGTGACGGCTCGTCCCGGCTACATCGCGCTGGCAGCGCTCGCCAAGGCCGACCTCTCTAGCATTACGGCCGATGGCCTGTCGTTTTCGCTCATCCCTCGTCTGAATGCTGCCGGCCGCATGGCTGATCCCAAGCTGGCGCTCGACCTGCTGCTTGCCCGCGACCCCATCGAAGCGAGTGCGCTTGCCGCCGAGCTCGAGGAAATCAATCGCCAACGCCGCGAGATCGAGGCGGAGCTTACACGCGATGCCATGGCGAAGGTCGAGGAGACTTATGACGGCGGTCGCGCGATCGTCGTGGGCGGCGAGGGCTGGCACGAGGGCGTCAAGGGTATCGTAGCGAGCCGTCTGACCAACCGTTATCACGTGCCGGCGCTGCTGTTCTCGATCGAAGACGGTATCGCTCGCGGTTCGGGTCGCTCGGTGGGCAAGGTCAACCTGTTCGACGCCGTCGAGCGTTGCTCCGACCTGCTGATTCGTCGCGGCGGGCATGCCGGTGCGGTGGGCGTGACCATCGAGGCATCCAAGCTCGACGAGTTCCGTCGTCGCCTTTCCGCCGTGCTGTCCGAGCTTCCCGCCGAGGACTTTGAGGACACTGACGAGGTTGCCGCCACCGTTGACCTCTCCGAGCTGAATATTGAGACCATCGAGCAGATCTCCCGTCTTGAGCCGTTTGGCCAGGGCAACAAGGTGCCGCTGTTGGCGGCCGAGGGCGTGACAATGTGCGATCGCGCCGTGGTGGGCAAAACCGGCGAGCACATGCGCTTCGTGGCGACCGATGGCGCCGCGAGTGTGCCGGCTATTATGTTCCGCGTGCCGCAGATCGATAAGCTCATCAATTGCGATAGCGCCGTCGATTTGGTGTTCGAGGCCGTGGCCGAGCATTGGCAGGGACGCGTGAAGCCCAAGCTCATGATCAAAGATGTCTTGGTGCGCGATACCACGGCGCCCAATATCGACGATCCGGCGTGCGA
Organism: Collinsella sp. AF18-8LB; assembly: GCF_003459795.1. NCBI lineage: Bacteria > Bacillati > Actinomycetota > Coriobacteriia > Coriobacteriales > Coriobacteriaceae > Collinsella > Collinsella sp. AF18-8LB. Next base: position 11,874 of record NZ_QRWU01000016.1, on the reverse strand, counting down.
GCTTCGTCGTGGCGTGCGGCCGGCGGACTTAGGCCCGCGCCTGGAGTCGCGTAAGCGCGAGACGCTTGCCCAGCTTTCCTATACCGAGCTCACGCGCTCGCTCATTCACAGCTTTATCGGATCGAACCAGCCGCACCGCGCACAGGTTGAGGCACTCGATGCCTTGGCCGACCACAAGAGCGTCTTGGCCGTTATGGGAACGGGCCGCGGCAAGTCTCTCATCTTCCATGTACATGCCGCGCGTGAGGCGGTGCTTCGCGGACGTGCGAGCATCTTTGTCTATCCGCTGCGTGCGCTCGTTGCCGACCAGGCCTATCACCTTTCTTCGACGATGGCAGCGCTTGGCATTGGTGTTGGCGTGCTGACCGGCGAGACCGTGGAGGCGGCGCGCGATGACGTGTTTGCCGGTTTGGCTTCGGGCCGCACCGGCATCGTGCTCACGACGCCCGAGTTCCTGTCCATTCACCGCGATCGCTTTGCGCGTTCGGGGCGCATCGGTTTTGTCGTTATCGATGAGGCGCATCATGCCGGTCTTGCCAAAGGTGGCGACCGGAGCGCGTACCTCGACATGCCCGATATTCTCAAAGCGCTAGGCGATCCCGTTGTCATGGCGGCAACGGCTACCGCGACGGCTCCGGTCGTGGCAGAGCTCGCTCGCGTATTGCCCATTACCAGCACGGTGGTTGACGAGACCGTGCGCGAGAACCTGCAACTCGAGGACGATCGCGACCTCGCAAGCCGCGAAAATCGCCTGGTGTCGATTGTGGCGACGGGGGAGAAGACCGTTATCTACGTCAATTCGCGCGACCAGTCCGTGGCACTTGCCAAGACGCTGCGCAAGCGCGTGCCAGACTGTGCGACCCATATCGCGTTCTATAACGCCGGGCTCGCGCGTTCCGATCGCCGCCGCGTCGAGGAGGCGTTTCGAGATGGCAGCCTCAGCTGCATCGTCTCGACCTCGGCCTTCGGTGAGGGCGTGAACCTGCCCGATATCCGACATGTCGTGCTCTACCATATGCCGTTTGGCGCGATTGAGTTTAACCAGATGAGCGGCCGTGCCGGTCGTGACGGACAGCCCGCTGTGATTCATCTGCTCTATTCGTCGCGTGACGCCCGTATTAACGAGCGCCTACTCGATTGCTACGCGCCCGAACGCGATGAGCTCGTCACGCTCTATCGAGCGCTGCAGACCATGTGGCGCTCCAACCGCGGCAAGACGGGGGACGATTCATTCTGCGCAAGCAATATCGACATTGCGCAGATGTGCCTTGCAATCGACGCGCGCACGCCGGTCGATGAGCGCTCGGTGGAAAGCGGCCTGGGAATCTTCGAAGAGCTTGGTTTCTGTCGCGTTTCGGGGTTTGACGACACCCGTCGCATCGCGATGGCCGAAAACCCTGGCCGCGTGCAATTGAGCAGGTCAATTCGCTATTTGGAGGGCTTGCGCTCGCGCATGGAGTTCTCGGCTTTTCGGAGCTGGGCGCTCGATTCGTGTGCTTCTGATATGCTAGCCAAAGTTAACCGCCCGATCGTACCACGGGCCTAGGGGAAGGGGACCTCGATGGATGCCGCAGCCCGTACCGCCCATGATTCCACCCTCCAGCCTTTTTCTGAGATGGAGCACTATAAGCATGCCGATGAGCTGCCGCCCGAGATTATGGCGGACAGTTACGACAAGCTGGAGCGTCTGTGCCTCAAATATATGAATGAGGATGACTTCTCCATGGTGGAGCAGGCCTACTGCTTTGCCGCCGAGAAGCATTGCAACCAAAAGCGCCGCTCGGGTGAGATGTACATTAACCATCCCGTCGAGGTGGCCATCATTCTGGCTGATCTCAAGATGGACTGCGATGTGGTGTGCGCCGCGTTGCTGCACGATACCGTCGAGGACACCGAAACCTCGCTTGCCGACGTTTCCGGCCTGTTTGGCGAAACCGTGGCAGAGCTCGTCGACGGCGTGACCAAGCTCACCAACATCGAAGTCGACAGCATGGACGAGAAGCAGGCGCTTACGCTGCGCAAGATGTTCCTTGCCATGTCCAAGGACATTCGCGTCATCATCGTCAAACTCGCCGACCGCCTGCATAATATGCGCACGCTCGCCGCCCTGCGCGAGGACCGTCGCCTGTTTAAGGCACGCGAGACTATGGATGTGTACGCGCCCCTGGCCGACCGCCTGGGCATGAGCTCTATTAAGTGGGAGCTCGAGGATCTGTCCTTCTTCTATTTGGAGCCCGACGCCTACCAGCGCATCGCGCGCATGGTGGCAGAGTCGCGTGAGGTTCGCGAGCGCTATCTGGCCGAGACTATCAAGACGCTCACCGATGAACTCAACCGCATTGGCCTGGAGGGCTTCCAGATCAACGGCCGCTCCAAGCACTATTGGTCCATTTACCAAAAGATGAAGCGCAAGGGCAAGGAATTCTCCGAGATTTACGACTTGGTGGCGCTGCGCGTCATCACCCATTCGGTGCGCGATTGCTATTCCACGCTCGGTGCGGTGCATACGCTGTGGCACCCCATGCCCGGTCGCTTTAAAGACTATATCGCCATGCCCAAGGTCAATAACTACCAATCGCTTCACACGACGGTTATCGGCCCCACGGCCCGCCCGCTCGAGATTCAGATTCGAACCTACGAGATGCACGAGCAGGCCGAGTACGGCATTGCCGCCCACTGGCTCTATAAGAAGTCGGGCGGATCGTCTGCTTCAAAGACCAATGATGCCCAGCGTCTGGACGACCAGATTAACTGGCTCAAACATTCGCTCGATTGGGCTGCGTCTGATGAGATCACCGACGCCAAGGAATACCTGCATTCGCTGAAGGTCGACTTGTTTGACCAGGAGATTTTTGTCTTTACGCCCAAGGGCGAGGTCATGGCGCTTCGCGCCGGCTCAACACCGCTCGACTTTGCCTACGCCGTTCATACCGAGGTCGGCAACCACTGCGTCGGCGCTAAGATCAACGGTGCGGTGGCGCCGCTCACGCACGAAATCAAGACGGGCGACCGCGTTGAAATCCTGACCAACAAGAGTTCCAAGCCGTCGCGTGATTGGCTCAAGATCGTTAAGACACCTTCCGCCAAGTCAAAGATCCGCCGCTATTTTGCCGCCGCGACCAAGGACGACGACGCTGCCGCCGGCCGCGATATACTGGCCAAGGACCTGCGCAAGCGCGGGTATGGCATCTCTACGCCACGATCCACGCGTGCGCTCAACGCCGTGGCGGAGCAGTTTAACTACAAGCAGCTCGAGGACCTGTTTGCCGCCGTCGGTGCGGGCAAAGTCGCCCCGCGCGCTGTGGGTAACAAGGTCGAGCAAATCTTGGACCCCAAGCCCGAGGAGCAGCTCACCAAGGCCGAGGCCATTGCCGAGGTCGTGAAGCAGCCTGCGCGCGGATCAAACCGCAAGCCACAAAAGCGTGGCAAGAGCGCCAGCAACGGTATCATCGTCAAGGGCGAGAGCAACAGCGGTCTGCTGGTCCGTTTGGCGCATTGCTGCAATCCGGTGACGGGCGACGACATCGTCGGCTTCATCACGCGCGGTCGTGGCGTTTCGGTGCATCGCGCCAATTGCCCCAACGTCAAGGGTCTTATGGAGCATCCCGAGCGCATGATCGAAGTGGAGTGGGACGGCGCTGCCGATACCCTGTTCCAGGTTGAGATCGTGGTCGAGTGCCTGGACCGCATGGGCCTTCTCAAGGATGTCACCATTGCCATTGGCGATGCGGGCGGCAATATCCTTTCTGCCGCCACGTCGACCAACCGCGAGGGTATTGCAACCCTGCGCTTTATGGTCGAGATCTCGGACGCGAGTGGTCTGGATCCGCTGCTGGCCTCCATCAGCAGCGTTGACTCGGTCTACGATGCACGTCGTTTGATGCCTGGCGAGGGTGGAGCTCAGCTCAAGCGCCGCGTTTAGTCGCGACGAACGTGCCACATTATCGATATTCGCTACACTCGAGGCATCGTTTGATGCCTCGAGTTCTATAGAGAGGAGAGGGATATGAGCGCTGCGTCCTTGGATTTAACTCCCAAAGGATCGGTCGAGATCGAGACGCTCGTAAACGGTCCCATTCAGACCAACAGCTATGCTGTTATTTCGGACAATGAGTGCGTGATTATCGACCCCGCATGGGAAGGCGAGCGCCTGGTGGAGCATATTCGAGCCGAGCATCCCGGTGTACGCGTGCTTGGCGCCGTATGCACTCATGGCCATGCCGATCATGTTGGTGGTGTTGCCGGCGTACGAACCGCCGTTGGCGAGGGCTGCCAGTATGAGCTGTGTGCTAAGGATGTGGCGGTGCCGTATGCGAATATCGAGGAACAGCGAGCTATGTGGGGCATTGAGACGCCCGACCCCGGGGAGCCGACGCGCCTGCTCGCCGAGGGCGATGCTATTGAGGTGGGCGATATCTGCCTGCAGGTGATCGAGACGCCCGGGCACACACCGGGTGGCATTGTTTTGTTCGCTGCCACCGAGCAGGGAAGCATCGCCTTTGTTGGCGACACGCTATTCCCGGGCAGCCACGGCCGTACCGACCTTTCCGGCGGAGACGAGGCTGCGATTCTGCGCTCGCTCTCCAAGCTCGCCCGGCTTCTCCCGCCCGATACCGTTTGCCTAACCGGCCATGGCGCTTCGACCACCATGGCACGCGAGCTCATGCAGAACCCTTTCATGCAGATGTAGCTTAATAGTCGGCTTCTAAAGCACGAGAAGCGCCCAAACGTCAAGCTATTTTTCTCCAACGGGTCGATTCCGTAGGGCAAACGGTCAAAAAAGTCTGTTTGGACGATATTCGTGAACAAACGAACGTTTATGCTCGGGTACGCCGTGGTAAAATCTCAGGCGTTATCGGAGCAACCTTACAGGAGGTTTCTTTTATGCTCGTCAACGCAGCAGATATGCTCAAGAAGGCCGAGGCCGGCAAGTACGCTCTCGGTGCCTTCAACACCAACAACCTCGAGTGGACCCTGGCCATTCTCCAGGCCGCCGAGGAGGCCAAGTCTCCGCTGATCCTTCAGTGCACCGCTGGTGCCGCTAAGTGGATGGGCGGTTTCAAGGTCTGCGCCGACATGGTCAAGGCTGCCGTCGAGGCCACGGGCGTCACCGTTCCCGTCGCCCTTCACCTCGATCACGGTTCTTACGAGGACTGCTTCAAGTGCATCGAGGCCGGCTTCACGTCCATCATGTATGACGGCTCTCACGAGGAGACCTTCCAGCTTAACCTCGACCGCACCAAGGAGCTCGTTGAGCTTGCCCACTCCAAGGGCATGTCCATCGAGGCCGAGGTCGGCGGTATCGGCGGCACCGAGGACGGCGTGACCTCCAACGGCGAGCTCGCTGACCCCGCTGAGTGCAAGCAGATTGCTGACCTGGGCGTCGACTTCCTCGCCTGCGGCATCGGCAACATCCACGGCGTCTATCCCGCCGACTGGGCTGGCCTTTCCTTCGAGCGTCTGGGCGAGATCAAGGCCCAGACCGGCGACCTGCCCCTCGTTCTGCACGGTGGCACCGGCATCCCTGAGGATCAGATCAAGAAGGCCATCTCCCTGGGCATCTCCAAGATCAACGTCAACACCGACCTGCAGCTCGTCTTCGCCAAGGGCGTCCGCGAGTACATCGAGGCTGGCAAGGATCAGCAGGGCAAGGGCTTCGACCCCCGCAAGCTCCTCAAGCCTGGCCGCGACAACATCGTTGCCCGCACCAAGGAGCTCATGGAGGAGTTTGGCTCCGTCAACAAGGCGTAAGTAGCGGTTTAACTTTCCCGCCGGAGGCCCCATTCGCCCTACGCTTTTCCCTTGCGCTCACCTGGCTTTGCCAGAAGTCGCGCAATGGGAAAAGCTCCGGGCGAACGGGGCCTCCTTCGTTAACTCGCTACAGGGTTACAGGGCTGAGATAATTGAATTGATACCGTTTATCGGTGTTGAGGGCTCCTTGGTTGGGGGCTTTGTTTTTATGTCGGTACAATGGGCTCAGGTTGTCGTTCTACTTGGGAGTGGTTATGGCTGTTATTGATATTTTGCCTGCCGACGGGAAGGTTATTGCCGAGGGCCCCGTTGGATGCTCTGTTGAGGTTTGCGACGATGATTTCCGTCATCTCGATATTGGGCTACCGCCTGAGATTCTCCGTCTTAAGGATGCCGGGTGTTTGACGCAGGCTGTTGCTGCCTGCGATCGTCTTTTGGAGCAGAACCCTGAGCCTTCGCTGGCTGCTTGTGTTCGTGCCGAGCGGTATCGCATGCTTGAGACGCCGCTTCATTTTTCGGTGTCGCGCGATCGAGCTATTGCGATGATTCGCGAGGAGTGGCCTGAGTTTACCGAGGAGCAGTTTGACGATCTGATTGACCGTAAGCGTATTGACTGGCGCTTTATCGATGGCGAGCTGTTCGTTCTCGACAACTTCCTCGATTCGCTTCGCGTATATCCCAAAGAGGTCCCCGGCATGCGTCCCGATTCTACGGACGGAATAGCACTGCGCGACGAGATGCTCAAGGAGATGGAGTCACAAAACGGATTGGCTCGCGTCATTACGCTTAAAGCGTCCGTGTCTGTCCCCGGCGCTCTGGAGGGGGAGACCGTTTGCGCTTGGCTTCCCGTCGCGGCTGCCTGCCGTCAGCAGTCTCGGGTCGAGATTCTCGACATGACGCCGGAGGGTGCTGTTGCTCCCGCGAACGCTTCGGCGCGTACCGCCTCGTGGTCTTCTTCGAGTGAGCGCTCATTCTCGGTGACTTATCGTTATCACATCGATGCTGCTTATTGTGATGTCTACGGTGGCACACTTCCGGTTCATCCGCGTATGGACGCGCCTCTGCCCGAGGATATTTCCGAGGACCGTCCGCACATTGCATTCACGCCGTATCTGCAGCAGCTGACGGCCGGTGTTGTTGACGGACTCGAGGATCCGCTCGATCGCGCTCGTGCTATCTATGATTATCTGACGCAGCATATCGACTATCGCTATCAGCCGCCGTACTTGCTTTTGGGATCTATTGCCGATGACTGCGCGCATTCGCTCCGCGGCGATTGCGGCGTTATGGCGCTCACGTTTATCACCATGTGCCGTATCGCGGGCGTGCCTGCCCGTTGGCAGAGCGGCCTGTACGTTGCGCCCGATTCGGTGGGGTCGCACGACTGGGCAGAGTTCTATACGCTGCAGACCGGTTGGCTCAACGCCGACGTGTCATTTGGATCTTCTGCTCACAGGATGGGGGAGGAGTGGCGCCGCCGTCACTACTTTGGCAATCTCGACCCATGGCGTATGGTGGCCAACAATCGATTCCAGGCAGAGTTTGAGCCCTCTTTCGACGGCATGCGCGAGGACCCTTACGATAACCAGATGGGTGAGGCTTCGGTCGACGGTCGCGGATGCCGTCAGCGCGAGATGCTACGCACGGTCGAACTCATCGAAATGCTCGAAGTTCCATTTTCGGACTAATCGGTAGAAAGCTGTGATAAACTAACTCACGCATTGCGTGCCCGAGTGGCGGAATTGGCAGACGCAGTGGACTCAAAATCCACCGTTGGCAACAACGTGCGAGTTCGAGTCTCGCCTCGGGCACCATACATGCAAGTGAGCGTTCAAGGGGGTTGCGGCCCCCTTTTTCGTGCCGAACTCGCGTGAGCGCGCGAAGCGTTAAGCAAACAGGCCTGTGGCCTGTCTGTAGCGGAGCGTGGCGAGGGCGCCACGCGCCCGAAGCCCGGGGCTTCGCGAAGCGAAGGCCCTTCGAGTCTCGCCTCGGGCACCATACATGCAAGCGAGCGTTCAAGGGGGTCAAGGCCCCTTTTTCGTGTACGTAATGTGATAACGCGCTGTACGTGTTATTATTCGCAAGGCGTTGTTCCCGCAATGCCCTAAAGAGGAACCCGAGGGTTCCCACCTTTTGGCGCCAATGAGCAGCTGACTGGTCATACAACTTAGATTACCTTCCTCAAATCGAGGAAGTCTATGTGTACGACCTGGTTGCTGAGAAGCGCCGGGTTATTTTTTTATGAATGGAGGTAGGGAAAATAGCTAAGTCTGATGACACCCGCATCAACGACGAGATCACTGCATCTTCGTGCCGTTTGATTGGCGTCGATGGCTCTCAGCTCGGCCTGTTCGCCATCCGCGATGCCCAGCGCGTCGCCGACGATCAGGGTCTCGACCTGGTCGAGATCGCTCCCAACGCGGAGCCGCCGGTCTGCAAGGTCATGGACTACGGTAAGTTCAAGTACCAGCAGGCCATGAAGGCCAAGGCTGCTCGTAAGAACCAGTCCAAGGTCGAGGTCAAGGAAATGAAGTTCCGACCCAAGATCGACGTTGGCGACTACGAGACCAAGAAGGGCCACGTTCTGCGTTTCCTCAAGAAGGGCGCACGCGTTAAGATCACCATCATGTTCCGCGGCCGTGAGATGGCTCACCCGGAGCAGGGCCTTAACGTTCTCGAGCGCCTCGCCGAGGATCTCAAGCCTTACGCTACGGTCGAGTCCAAGCCTAAGATGGAAGGCCGTAACATGCTTATGCTGCTCGCCCCGATTAAGGGCGCCTTCGATGAGGATAAAGCGGCAAGCGATACCAAGTAACTAGTGTTCTGTAACCGATTAAGGAGTATTTCATGCCTAAGATGAAGTCCCACAGCGGCACCAAGAAGCGTTTCCGCAAGACTGGTACCGGCAAGCTTATGCGCGCCAAGGCTTTCAAGAGCCACATCCTGAGCAAGAAGTCCACCAAGCGTAAGCGTGGCTTCCGTCAGGAGACCGAGATCGCCGCTGCCGACCGCAAGGTCATCAAGTCGCGTCTCGCCTAAGTTCGCGTTCCCGTTTTTCGTTTTACCGTCTAGGAGTTGATAGAACATGGCACGTATTAAGCGCGCTGTTGCCGCCAAGAAGAAGCGCCGTACCGTTATGCACCGTGCGAAGGGTTACTACGGTGCCGCTTCGCGTACTTACAAGCATGCTAAAGAGCAGGTCCAGCACTCCCTGCAGTATCAGTATCGTGATCGCCGCAACAAGAAGCGCGAGATCCGTTCTCTCTGGATCACTCGTATCAACGCTGCTGCTCGCCTGAACAACATCTCTTACTCTCAGTTCATGCACGGCCTGAAGGTTGCCGGCATCGAGCTCGACCGCAAGGTCCTGGCTCAGATGGCTTACGAGGATATCGAGTCCTTCAACGAGCTGGCTACCATCGCCAAGAAGGCTCTCGAGGCCTAATAGATTCTCTTGAATCGCTAGGGGAGTGTCGCGTTGTGCGCGGCGCTCCCTCTTTTTATCTGAGGCGCGGTTTACATTGCTAAAAGCGCGGGTAGATAAACACTTACAGGTGACCGATCTCTATATATTCCTGAACCAAAGGGTCATCATCTGATACGTGCGGAAGATCCGCACCAGTCTTTCTATTACCTATAGAAAGCAATATGTTGTGTAGGACTTGTGAAGAGTGGAATTGACGTCCCACAGGGCCCCTCCGGTCTGGCAATATATCTCCTTGCCGCGCGGCCCGGTCGGACCGGATCAGCCGCCAGGCGTGCACCTTGAGAACCGGATACTGCGAGGATGGACACAACAGATGTGTCGCATCCGGGCAGACATCGAACCATTTGAAATGGTCTGACTTGGATTGTTTTTCGCAAGGCCGCCGAGAGGCGGCCCCGAGAAATTCCTTTTCCTATCAAACAGAACCATATGAATCGAACGGAACCGATCAGCGTAAAAGTTGTGAGGACCGGACGGGCTCGAGGCCCATTTATTTTGGACGGAGAGTTCGATCCTGGCTCAGGATGAACGCTGGCGGCGCGCCTAACACATGCAAGTCGAACGGCACCCCTCTCCGGAGGGAAGCGAGTGGCGAACGGCTGAGTAACACGTGGAGAACCTGCCCCCTCCCCCGGGATAGCCGCCCGAAAGGACGGGTAATACCGGATACCCCGGGGTGCCGCATGGCACCCCGGCTAAAGCCCCGACGGGAGGGGATGGCTCCGCGGCCCATCAGGTAGACGGCGGGGTGACGGCCCACCGTGCCGACAACGGGTAGCCGGGTTGAGAGACCGACCGGCCAGATTGGGACTGAGACACGGCCCAGACTCCTACGGGAGGCAGCAGTGGGGAATCTTGCGCAATGGGGGGAACCCTGACGCAGCGACGCCGCGTGCGGGACGGAGGCCTTCGGGTCGTAAACCGCTTTCAGCAGGGAAGAGAAGAGACTGTACCTGCAGAAGAAGCCCCGGCTAACTACGTGCCAGCAGCCGCGGTAATACGTAGGGGGCGAGCGTTATCCGGATTCATTGGGCGTAAAGCGCGCGTAGGCGGCCCGGCAGGCCGGGGGTCGAAGCGGGGGGCTCAACCCCCCGAAGCCCCCGGAACCTCCGCGGCTTGGGTCCGGTAGGGGAGGGTGGAACACCCGGTGTAGCGGTGGAATGCGCAGATATCGGGTGGAACACCGGTGGCGAAGGCGGCCCTCTGGGCCGAGACCGACGCTGAGGCGCGAAAGCTGGGGGAGCGAACAGGATTAGATACCCTGGTAGTCCCAGCCGTAAACGATGGACGCTAGGTGTGGGGGGGCGATCCCCCCGTGCCGCAGCCAACGCATTAAGCGTCCCGCCTGGGGAGTACGGCCGCAAGGCTAAAACTCAAAGGAATTGACGGGGGCCCGCACAAGCAGCGGAGCATGTGGCTTAATTCGAAGCAACGCGAAGAACCTTACCAGGGCTTGACATATGGGTGAAGCGGGGGAGACCCCGTGGCCGAGAGGAGCCCATACAGGTGGTGCATGGCTGTCGTCAGCTCGTGTCGTGAGATGTTGGGTTAAGTCCCGCAACGAGCGCAACCCCCGCCGCGTGTTGCCATCGGGTGATGCCGGGAACCCACGCGGGACCGCCGCCGTCAAGGCGGAGGAGGGCGGGGACGACGTCAAGTCATCATGCCCCTTATGCCCTGGGCTGCACACGTGCTACAATGGCCGGTACAGAGGGATGCCACCCCGCGAGGGGGAGCGGATCCCGGAAAGCCGGCCCCAGTTCGGATTGGGGGCTGCAACCCGCCCCCATGAAGTCGGAGTTGCTAGTAATCGCGGATCAGCATGCCGCGGTGAATGCGTTCCCGGGCCTTGTACACACCGCCCGTCACACCACCCGAGTCGTCTGCACCCGAAGTCGCCGGCCCAACCGAGAGGGGGGAGGCGCCGAAGGTGTGGAGGGTGAGGGGGGTGAAGTCGTAACAAGGTAGCCGTACCGGAAGGTGCGGCTGGATCACCTCCTTTCTAGGGAGATTAATTCTTAGAGAGATCAACTTAACTCGAATGGGGGGCAGGAGCCCGTCCGGTAGATGTCCCGCCACGGATGATTCCCCGCAGCACCCGGTCCCCGGGGTCGCACCCGCGTACCTTGAGAGCCGCATAGCGATAGGAGAGAGATGGAAGAGTATCCTCTTCCAGACTCGATTCTTTTCTGCGATTTAAACGTAAGAATGATAGCAATCATTCATCCGATCCAAACAAGAAGAATTCACTTATCAAATGAGTGAGGAGCATCTGATCGCGAGCACAGTCAACTGCTGTGCCGCGGTATGAGATACCCGAATTGCGACATACGAGCGCTATTCATGATATCGATTAATTAACTTAATTAGCGACACGTGGATATCCCGCGGGCCCGGGAGCGGTCCCGCAAGATACCACGGGCGCACGGCGGATGCCTTGGCACAGGGAGCCGATGAAGGACGCGGCAAGCTGCGATAATCCCCGGCGAGGAGCACACATCCTTCGACCCGGGGGTCTCCGAATGGGCGAACCCATCCACAGAGGTGTGGATATCCCCCCGCTGAACGCATAGGCGGGGGGAGGACAACCCGGGGAACTGAAACATCTAAGTACCCGGAGGAGAGGAAATCAATCT
>NZ_QRWU01000015.1:0-22191 GCF_003459795.1 Collinsella sp. AF18-8LB | reverse complement strand
CGCCCGCGGCGCCCTCCCCCGCAGCAGCCGCAGCCGCGGCGGCCTTCTCGGCCGCAGCCTTGCGCGCCTTGGCCTCGGCGGCGGCACGGACCTTCATGGCCTTCTCGCGCGCGGCCTTCACCTCGGGCGTGATAACGCTCATGGGCTCGGCAGTCGAAACCTGGTAGAAAAAGCCCTTAAAGTCGATCTGCATATCGGTGATGGCAAGACCAAATAAGTCGTGCGCTTCGTTTTCAAACGGGAACACCGCCGGATAGTACGAGCTGATGGACGGAATCTCCTGGTACTGGTCGATGCCCTCGACTACCAGGTTCTCAATCGCATAGCTGCCGTCCTGCGCAATATGCTCCTGAGCAGCACGAACGTTGATAAACGTATAGACCAAGCGATACGTGCCGTCGTCGACGTTGCGCTCGGCATGCATTTGCACAAAGCGCGCGCCGACGCCCTTGAGCACCTGGACATGCGACAGGAGCTCGTCGATCCCAACGGTGGTATAGATAGCCTTTTGCATTACTCGGCCTCCTTTGCAGCGACGGGCGCGGCGGGCGTCCCAGCGGGCGTGTCACCGGCCCCCGCAACTGCCACAAACCCGTCCTCGCCCAGCTCAACGCCACCGTCCCAGGTTGCGGCACCTCCCACGGTGAGCGGGTCGCCACCGGCACGCATCACGGCCTCCTTCTGGTCCAGAATGCCGCACGCCTCCACGATGGCATCGATCACGGTCTCGGGGCGGATGGCGCATCCGGGCGCGTACACGTCCACGGGAATCGCGCGGTCCACGCCGCCGATCACGTTATAGGCATCGCGGAATACGCCGCCCGAGCACGCGCAAATGCCGCAGGCCACCACGCACTTGGGCTCGAGCATCTGGTTGTAAATCTGACGCACGACGGGCAGGTTCTGGGCATTGACCGACCCCGTCACCAAAAAGATGTCCGCATGCTTGGGGTTGCCGGTATTGACCACGCCAAAGCGCTCCGCATCGAACAGCGGCGTGAGCGAGGCCAGCACCTCGATATCGCATCCGTTGCAGCTCGAGCCGTCGTAATGAATAACCCACGGCGAGCGCGACATTTTATGATCCATGGATGCCGCCTCCTAAATAAACACGTCAACGAGGATGGGCATAAGGTTGAGCAGGCCAAACACCAGCGCCACGCCCCAGCCGAGCTTAAAGCAGCTGCGCCAGGTGCTGCGCGCGAAGGTGTTGTCGATCAGCACCTCGACAAAGTACGTCGCAACCATCACGACCAGGGCTACGACCCAGCTCACCGGGTTGTCCCAGACAAAGAACATGCCCACCCACATCAAAAACAGCACGGTCTCACACCAGTGCATAAGGGTCATCTTGGCCAGCGTACCGCCGCTCATCTCGGTGGCGACACCCTGGACAATCTCTTGATGCGCGTGATGCGAGTACGAAAGGTCAAACGGCGACTTGCGCAGTTTGATGGTGAGCACCGCAAGCAGCGCCAAGAAAATGGGCGCACTGTACGCGATGATGGGCGCCGACTGCCCGGTTACGGCGATGGAGTCGAAGCTATCGGTGGCGAGATACAGACCCACGCTCATCAGCAGAACGGCGGGCTCGTAGCTCATAACCTGCAACAACTCACGATCGGCGCCAACCTGGGCAAACGGGCTTTGCGTCGAAGCGGACGCCAACACCACAAAGATCGCGGCGAGCGTCACCATAAAAGCGCATAACAGCGTGTTGGAACCCGACACAAAGATGCCGCCGCCCACCACGGTAAAGATGAGCGCGCACGCCATGTAGGTATCATCCATGGTGTTTACGCTGGCAGGGGCCTTGCGCAGGAGCTTGGCCACATCGTAGAACGGTTGCAGCAGGCGCGGGCCCACGCGGCCCTGCATGCGGGCCGAAAGTTTGCGGTCAACGCCGTCGATCAAACCGCCCACAAGCGGCGCAATCAGGGCAAACGCCACGGTACCAATAAATATGCCCACGACGCCCGAACCTTCAAAATACTTACCGCGCAGCACCGAGGGCGCGCTCATGGCAAGTCTCTCGGGCCCGATCCACGCGCAGCACAGCAGCGCAAACAAGATAATGCTGCAGCACACGACGCTGCCCGCGGGGCCGATACGCTTCTCGCCAAGGGCGTCCTCCGAGTACCAATTGCGCTTTTCGGCCTTCACCTCGTGACCCATCGAGCCACGGAAATGGCGGTAATTGTCGGTCCCCACGCCCGAAAGATATACGTTTACGTGCGGCTTGTTGCTCACACGGAATGAAGTCAGCAGCACCACGGCAATAAACGCCACGATAACCACCATCAGATACATGGCATCCTTGCCAATAACGTACGGCACGCGGCCAAACACCATGGCCAAGTAAGGCGACACCAGACCGCTCGAGATAACCGGGAACGCCACGCAACACAGAATCAGCAGCGCGGCGATGGTGTTGAGCGCCATCCATTCGGTCTTATGGACATTGACCTCAACGTTTTGAGCCGTGGGGTCGACGCCCGAAAGCTTGGCAAGCCACTTGCCCCAGAAGAAGAACGTCGCGGCCGAGCCAAAAGCAAGCACCATGATCATGAGCACGTTGCCGGTCTGCGCAAACGCCACCAGGGCGCCCCACTTGGAAACGAGCATGCCAAACGGCGCCACAAACATACCCATGATGCCCAGCATCATCAGACGCGTCAGGTGCGGCATGCGGCTGAACATACCGTCCATGTCCTCAATGTTACGGCTGCCGATATGATGCTCGGCGGTACCCACGCACAGGAACAGCAGCGACTTGGCCACCGTATGGAACAGGATCAGGAAGATGGCCGCCCATACGGCCTCGGGCGCGCCGACACCCAAGCAGGCACTGATGAGGCCCAAGTTGGAAATGGTGGAGTACGCGAGCACGCGTTTGGCGTTGCTCTGCGAGATGGCCATGAGGGCAGCAAGCAAAAACGTGATGGCGCCCACACTCGTAACCATAAAGCCGGTCACGGGATAGATGGCATAGAGCGGGCTCAGCTTGACCATCAGGAACACGCCGGCTTTGACCATGGTGGACGAGTGCAGCAGGGCGCTCGTGGGCGTGGGGGCAACCATGGCGCCGAGCAGCCAGGTGTGGAACGGCATCTGTGCGGCCTTGGTGAGTGCGGCGAGCGACAGCAGAACGACCGGCATCACCAGCAGCGCAGATTGCGCGGTACCAGCGCCGGCAAGATCGATCATGCCCGAGATGGTCAGCGGCATGCCGCTAACGTGCAGGTACATGAGTCCGGCCAAAAACGCGATGCCGCCCAGCATGTTGAGGATGATCTGGGTAAAGGCGTTTTTAATGGCCTCGGGCGTGCGCGTGTAGCCAATCATAAGGAACGAGCACACGGTGGTGATTTCCCAACCGCAGAACAGCCACTCAAGGTTGTCGCTCGTCACGATGACGAACATGGCCGAGAGGAACAAGAACATAAGCGCCAGGAACTGCGGGCGACGGTCGGGCGCAGTCTGCCCGTGAAGTGCGGCCTCGTGCTCGTCGTGGGCCTGGAAGTCCTTCATGTAGCCCAAGGCGTACACGCAGATCAGGCTGCCGACGATGCCAACGGCGAGGACCATGATCACGCTCATGTAATCCAGGTAGAGCGGCGTAGCGGTGACGGCTTCGACCGCGGGCAGCGTCATGGCCGCAAAGGCGACCGAACCCACCAGCTGGACGATGCCGAGCACACCGGTAAGCACACTCTTATATTTATGCGCGTTGTACAGGATGACGGCGCACAGGATCACGTCGATGACGGAGCTGATGATCGAGAGCACGTGCGAGGTGCCGGGGGCAACCTCAAAGCTCTGCGGACCCGTGCCAAAAAATAAGACGGCAACTACAACCGTTGTCGCCATAATGACGCCGGAGCCTACAAGCCCTACCGCATCGCGAGCACGGTCACCGCGCGCAAGCAGCATGCCCAGCGCCGGTACCAGCGGAAACAGGGTAAGGAAATACAGTAGCGTCATACCATCACTCCCCCATGCAAAAACGCTATACATGCATTACGTTATAACGCTAATTTGAGCACCTGAAGGCGGGCTTTCGGCCAACTGTGGAACTTTAGACGTGCGAGGTAAGAAGCCTGTCCATATTGAAGCAATATGGCGGGCCCCGTCGCGGCAGTGCAGGGCGCGCGCCCCATTACATGACAACCTCCTCTGCTCCGAAAGAGCCTTTAGAGGGGCATCGCGATAGAAAAAATGCACCCCGTAGGCGCACGTTTTCGCTACTCCGCTTTCTTGGCGCGTGGTTTACGACCGCGCGGCTTATCAACCAGCGCTGCCTCGCCGCCGTCGCGATACTGGCGGCACCAGGCCTTAACCGAAGACTCGCTGGGAATCTGGTGTTTGATCATGGCCTCGCGAACCGTCAGGCCGTTTTCCAGGCGATCCTTAACTACGGCGAGCTTAACCTCGTACGAATACGTGTGATGGTGAGTGCCCGCGTTGAGCACGGCATCGGCACCGCCCACGGCATATGCGCGGGCCCACTGACGAGCCGTTGCCTGGGGAATGCCAAGCTCCGCGGCGAGGGCGCGATGACCGACCCCCTCTTGGAGGACCTCGACGGCGCGCTGCCTAACCTCAGGCGCATGCGTGCGAGTCCTAGTTGCTTCTGACATACCTGCCACTTCTTAGCCTTAACCGTTAATCTGCTTTCTTACGTGCATGTTAGATAGTAGCATTTTGCTGTTCGCGCGTAGCAGTTAATTGAAAATAGCAACGGCGGCATCTGGGCATTTGCCATTTATTTGCGACATTTCTTTACGTTCTATTTACGCAGCTAGTTAGCTCGCAGCTCATTGAGCGTGTTTTACCAACCAGATTGGTATCTTTTTGTTTGGCTCGGTATGGTTTGCGTAATTATTAACCCCTCCTAGCCCCTAAGTTAACGCGGCGGGCCTTCCGTTTACTCTCCAGCTTTCCACTTAACTTTCCAGCTTTCCACCTTAGGTGTTAAGTTAAGTGGAAAGTTGGAAAGATGCTGGGAAGTCGGCAAAGCTAAAACGCCTTTCTCCAGCGGCAGCTGGACAGTTAGTTCAGATTCGTATTTTTTGACAGCGCCGAAACTCTATTCTGGCCCCCTGAGAAGCCCCGTTGGCAGCTCACTAAATGCAAATCGAGCTCATATCGGCCAGCTAACCATAGTTCTGGACTGTTTTTTGCCCCAAAACGAGCGCCGGATGCGCCTGCTGCGGTCTGGAATTATACGTATCTGAACTAACTGTCCAGCGGAGTCCAAGACTGGGATCGAGCAGACTAGAGGGCGGCAACTGGGTGGTTGCCGCCCCCCTTGCGAAGCTAGTCGGCTTCGGAATCAGTGATCGATGCCGTTGAGGTTCACCCTCGTGAGCGTATAGGTCACATAGTCGGGCGATTGAGGCGTTGCGCTCGCCATGTCACCCTTAACCAGGCTCACTGTCATCACCAAGCGATAGTTCGCGTAGAACCGACTCGGCTCAACCTGCGTTTTGACCGTAACAGTAAAGGGCAGGCTAAACGTAGTACCAGCGTTCTGCGTTTTGAATTTGCCATTCTCCTTCGTGTCGGTGAAGGTAATCGCATTGCCCTCAGCTTTAACCTCGGCAAGTTCACTCGCCCCCGTTACGTAGTTGGAAATGCCATCCGTTACGTTCTCATACAAACCATCGGTCCCGCTGCGGACGCACCCGATCACGCCGCCAAAAAACGCGCCCGGCACGCCAGAGGCGTCTTTATTCTTATGTGCAATAGAGGCCGCCTTGCCCGAGTATTCAATGTTCAGATTACTCACAACGCTACCGTAGCTATACGGGATCAACCCAGAAAGCGCACCTGTGTCCTTGGAGTTGCGGATCTTGATAGCCGCCTGCGTAGCTACCTGCGACGAGCCCCTCAGGTTACCAACGATAACGCCACGGAACGGGTAACCTTTATTACCCAAGCCCTGAAAAACGGCGGCGTCCAGCTCAAGCGTGTCAATGCTTTCCCCCTTGTCGTTCTCCAGCTCGATGCTGTAGTAGGCACTCTGGAGATAGCTATGCATCGTCGCATCGCCAAGCGTATCTTTGGGGTCGGTTTTGTTAGGCTCGACCCGTCTCTCCCATGTTTTGCTCGCCTGCTTGTAGACGTACGTCACTTCATTCCTAGCATCCGCTGGGCACGGTCGAGCTCGTCGCTGCTAGGCGTACCCATGTAGCCCGTGAGCAAATCGCTCGCAAACAGGCTCTGAGCGGTACCCGTCACGGCGACGGACTTAAGAAATCCGTTGGCGATGTAGGCGGAATAGGTAAAGTAACCACCCATCACGAGCGCCACGGCGCAAACAAGTGCGATTGCCGCCACAACCAGCTTGTTCTTGACTAGGCTTTTGCTTTTTGCCAGCTGCTCGCGCTCGGCATCCTGCTGCTTCTCCCGCTTCTCCATGTGCGCCCCCTCTCCTACTTACCGCTCGTGTTGCGCGCGATCAGGTAGATCACATCGGTCTCTTTGGCGCTCTCGTCCCACGAAAGCTTGATGATAAAGTTGAGCGTGTCCTTGCCATTCGAGCCGTCGAGTGTCTTGGCGTTGAGTTCGCTTTTGCTGAACACCTTGAAACGGTAGAGCGGGCGTGCGTTGCGCTGGACGTTTTGATAGTCCTTGAATGTAGGGTCGCTTGCGCCCTCGCCCGGCACGGCTGCCAGGCCGCCGCCCGGGTCGTTGATGGGCGTGAAGCTCTTCAGCAGATCCGTTTCAGACATTTTCATGCTATAGGGCTTGCCACCCGCAGTGCCGCTCACGTCGGGAGTATCACCTAGGCCCTGATTCTCGGCTTTATACAGCTCGATAGTGAGACCTTTAATATTGGTCGTATTCGCAAGCTGCAGCTCAAACCCATCGCCGCCCGTCTGCACGCAAAACGGGCGCTTGAGCGTCACCGTGTTGCCGGTCTTGGTATCGCCGTATTCGGGGTTGTAACTCAGGTCGATCTGCTCGGCGGCCGTAGCGTTGGGGCCCAGCACCTTGAGCTCTGCCGGCTCCTTGATCTTGCCGACGGTGGAGCCGCGATTGGCATCGACAAACCATCCGAGCGTCAACCCCAGCAACACGAGAAGCACGGCCAACAGGCCCATGATGGCCAGGGATTCGCGACGATGATTGCTGGTCCACGTCTTGATGCACTCGATGCGGCCAACCGGACGTGCTTCGCCGTGCGAGCCGAACCCGTTGCCGCCGGGGTTTGCCGCTCCTTCGTTGTGTTTGATATCGCCCTGCTCGCGGGCATTAAGCTGCTCGTCCATTTATTTATCCGCCTCCTTGGCGGTAAAGCGCACGCGAATGTACTTGATGTTCTTGCCGATAACCTCGTCGGCGTTGTTGTAGTAGCTGGCGCAGGTTTCCACATCCGCAGCGAACATGCCGGCTCCGACAGGCGGAACCGCACTAGGCGCCTGACCTGGCACACTCGTGCTATCGGCGCGGAAATGGCGCGCGTGGTTACTGTTGATGTCGCCGACGAAGGCTGCGTATCCCGCGGCGGGGTCCGTGCTCGCAAAAAGGTTGCCGCCGTAGCCGGCGTTGCCCGTGCGAACGTAGCTCTTAAACTGCTCCGGCCAAATCCAGTAGAGGGTTTTGGGTACGGTTTTGGTCGTATTGTTTGAGCCCTCAGCGCGAAAGCTCCTCGCCGGAATGGCAAAGCTCTGCGTGATGACGGTAACGCTGGCTCCGTCCTGGGTCACCGTGGTTGTCGTGGGAACCAGCGGATTGGAGTAAAAGCCAGAGGTGTCTTTGCCCTAGAAAACCAGGATATGACCGCGCACCAAATCTTTAAGCGAGTTGATGATCTCTTCGTTTTTCGATGCGTCCGCGGCGGTGCCCGTACCCGCAGCGCTCGTCTGGACAGAAATCTCCTAGGTCATCTCCGCCGTGATATCGTGCAGGTCGTTGCAGAGCGGCTTGACGTTGAGCTGGAGCTGGCCCGCCGATCCCGGAGAGAGACTGCCATCGGCACTCGTGTTATTGAGGTTGAAAAAATTGTTCACGGCAAGGCTTGGACTGTCCGACGCGCAGTTGTCCTGGGCGTCGTACTTGCCCGCCGTGCCGTCCTGCGTTCCCGAGAGCACAAACCGCGGGCCCTTCGCCGCGATCGTGCTTCCCGTGGCGCTCACTCGGTTATTCGCGGCAAACTAGGCCAGGCATGCAAAGATGGCAACGATGGCGGCCAGCACAAACAGACCGCTCACCAGGAAATCCTTCCAGAAATCCTTGAGGGTCCGCACATGCTCGTCGGCAGCTTGGCGGTACTCGGCCGCCGTCTTGTGCTGCTAGAGCTCGCTATGTCGGTCCATGCCACCCATCGTTTACGTTTGCCCTGCTAGTGAGCGTGCCATCCTTTCCGCTTGGTCGTGCTCAATCATTGCTCGTAGGCATAGAATTCAGGCAGAATACAACACCATGCGATAAGGGAAAAGAATAGCATTGACCTGCGGTTTGCCCCACAACACAAGCCTTAATGATGTCTTAAAAGTCGAGCTCTTGGTGCAAAGTAACCTGACCCCCTTGCACCAATCCGTAGCACCGGGCAGCGGACGCACGACGTACCGCCCCCTTAACACCCCAACGCGCGCACGGGTATCACGTAGATACCGTTCTCGACCTCGCGGGCGTACTCACCCACCCCCACAATCACGGCCATAAACTCCGGTTCGTGTGTGCGTGAACGAGGATTTCCACAGACCTTCTTGCGAGCGCGCTTGAGGCTCTCGACGCCGGCGCTCGCCTTATCTTCGCTCACCTTAATCTCAAAGGCGGCCCACCGTCCATCGGCTAGCTGCACGATGGCATCGCATTCAAGGCCCGAATCGTCGCGATAATAGCGCACGGGCGTACTATCCAGCAGGTCGAGCGACCGCGCGTAGACCGAAAGGTCGCGTATAACCATATTCTCAAACACCAGACCAAATGTCTGCCAGTCGGCAAGCAGCGCCTGCAAGGACATGCCCAGCAAGGCGCAAGCAAGGCTTGGATCTGCCAGATAGCGCTTGGGTTTGACGGTAAAGCGTCGTTTGTCGCGCGCGGCGGGAACCCAACCGGGGACCTCCTCGAGAATGAACATGCCTTTGAGAGCATCCAGGTACCTACGCACCTTGGTCTCGTCGGCAAACGCTGCGGGTTCCTCCTCGGCACCGAACATATCCATAAGAATCGTTTTATACGTGGTCGCCTGTCCCAGATTGCGCGCGATCGATGCGGAGACTCGACGAGCAATATCGGGGTCGAGACCGACCGCCGGAAAGCTGCTCGAAAACGTGGTGTTGAGATATTCGCGGGCGATGAGCTGGGCGTCAGCCGAGACCATATCGATCGCCTCGGGCCAGCCGCCGCGGCAAGCGGCTTCGACAAGCCCCGGCGTATCGCCATTGCACCGGCAGGGCTCAAAACGATGCTCAAACAAGCCCGCCAGGCTCACCTTGCCGTTGGACTCACCTGTCTCGGCAAGCGTCATGGGGTGCATGCGGACGCGGCCGATGCGGCCGGCTCCACTATGCGCGGGCGCCTCCGCCTTTGAGCCAAACGCAGGCGTGGCGGAACCCGTGAGGATATAGGCGCCGCGCGTGCCCCGGGCACGGTCGACCTCGTGTCTAACGTAGTCCCAAATCTGGGGAACGCGCTGCCACTCATCGATAATATGCGGACGGTCTCCCAGCAACATCATCGCCGGGTCGGCACGCGCGAGGTCGAGATTCTCGTCGACATACGAGACGGACGCCCCGTGCTCAAGCGCGGCCCACGTCTTGCCGCACCGCTTGGTGCCTGCAATCTCGACCGCGCCAAAAACACGAAGGTAGCGTTCGATTTGCGCATCCACGATACGTGGGATGTATCCGTCCCGATGTAGCCTCTCTCCTGCCATGAGCCACCCCCGCAGATTTCCAGTTCCTGCTTTCTGATTCTTCTATTCCACTGTAGTAAATTCGGATTTTCGGGTGGTTGCGATTCGGATTTTCATGTTCATATAATTCGGATTTTCATGTTCTAAAGAGTCGGATTTTCTGAACCCACTGGTCAGGGGCGCCCTCATTGACAAAAAGGCGGGGAGCGCCGATAACGGCACCCCCCGCCCACTCAATACGCGGTAGCTTTCTTGCTTACAGCTCGTTGGCCGCGTGATACGCCGTGCGGATGGCGCTCGCAATGTCGGCGGTACGCTCACCCGAGCAGTCGCCCACGCAGGTCACGGGCACCGTCACGCCGTCCAGGTCAAACGCGTTGGCCTTGGAGCCCACGGCCATCACCACGTAATCGCAGGCAATCTTCACCGGCTCCTCGGCACCGTCCTCGGTGGTGCGAACGGCCTCCACGCCCTCGTCGGTAATGGCGGTCAGGCGGGTCTTAACATGCTGCTCCACATTGTGCTCTGCAAAGTCGCTCATAATCAGCGGCAGAATGGTCTCGGACTCGCCCGCGGCAATCTTGTCGAGCATTTCCACGATCGCCACCTCGCAGCCGTGCTGCAGCAGGTACTCGGCAGTCTCGGTGCCCACCAGGCCACCGCCAATGACGGCGACGCGCCCGCTGAGCTCCACCTTGCCGGCCAGCACGTCCCAGCTCGAGACAACCTTCTCCGAATCGGCACCGGGTACGGGAATGACCACATCGTGCGCGCCCACGGCCACAATCGCGGCGTCGGCGGCGTTGAGGTCCGCGGGGCTAGCGGTGTGGTTGAGTTCAACCTTCACGCCCAGGCCGGGCAGAATCTTCTCGTAGTACTCGACCGAGCGCATGATCTCGTCCTTGCGCGGAGGCGCGGCCGCCAGCACAATCTGGCCGCCCAGATGGTCGCTCGCCTCGTAGACGGTCACGTCGTAGCCGCGCTTGGCCGCCACGCGCGCCGCCTCCAGGCCGGCAATACCGCCGCCCACCACGGCGATCTTCTTGTCGCCCTCGCCCGGCTTAATGGCGATGGTCGCCTCGTCGCCGTTCTCGGCATTGAGCACGCACGAGATGTATTTGCGGTTTTGGATCGCGTCGACGCAGCCCTTGTTGCAGTTGAGGCACTCGCGGATGGGCTCACCCGTAGCGGCCTTGAGCGCAATGTCGGGGTCGCACATGAGCGAGCGGCCATAGGCGATGATGTCGGCCGCGCCGTCTTCCAGAATCTTCTCGCCGGCCTCGACCGAGACAACACGGCCCACGGTTGCCACCGGCACGGAGACCAGGGCCTTGACGCGCTCGGCCACCGGCAGCGTCCAGTTGTAGGGCATGGCGCCCATGGGCGGAATGGTGTCGCCCATGTTGCCGGTGTGGTTGGCCTGCGCGACCTGGATCATGTCGATGCCCGCGCCCTCGAGCAGCTTGGCAAACTCGCAGGCCTCGTCGGGCTGCAGGCCGCCCTTGCCGCGCGGCGTGCCGTCGGGGTTCTCCATGATCACGGGGAGCTTGTACTCCACCATCAGCTGCGGCGCGGCCTCCTTAATGGCGGCGACGACCTCGAGCGCGTAGCGAACGCGGTTCTCGAACGAGCCACCGTACTCGTCGGTGCGCTGGTTGAGGATGGCCGAGCACAGCGAACCCACCAGGCGGTCACCGTGGACCTCGATGGCGTCGATGCCAGCCTGCTGCGCACGAGCGGCCGAGGCGGCGATGGCTTCCTTGATCTGGGTGAGCTGCTCCACACTCGCCTCGTTCACAAAGTGCTGCATGTCGTGGTGCAGCTTGGCGTAGGCCTGTTTGCGGATCTCGTTGGACTCGGCCATCTTGGCGGCAAAGGTCTCCTCGTCGCCGGCGGCCTTGGCCTCCTGCGCGGCCTTGGCGGCGGCCATTGAGCCCATGACCATGCGGCCGACGCCGGGGACGTCGTACTCGGGGTGGAACAGCTGCAGTGCGACCTTGGCACCGTGCTTGTGGACGGCGTCGGCCAGTGCCTTAAACGTGGGGATCTGAGCGTCGGTCGCCAGCTTGGGCGTGGGGCTTGCGGTCATAACGGGAGCGACGTCGCCGATGACGATGTAACTCACGCCGCCACGGGCCAGGCGCTCGTAAAAAGCCAGGCTGCGCTCGCCGATGGAACCGTCGCGCTCCTCGTAGCCGGTGGTAAGCGGCGGGAACATAATGCGGTTCTTGAGCTCAAGGGGGCCAACCGTAATGGGTTGAAGCAGCTTAGACGCAGGTGTGGTCATGGACATTCCTCTCTTGTAGGCGCGGCGGCGATGGTGCCGCGTAGTTGTCTAAAGGATATGGCATGGGAATACGACAGCGCAACGGAAATCGGCGGATAGAAGGTGGCGGCAGGTGGATGGGGCGGGGCGGCCCGTCGGTTTGTCTCAATCTGTAACAGTTACTCGGCAAAACCGGGTCTTACTGTTACAGATCGAGACATTCCCCTCGACCCAACCTCAACAATCTCAATCTGTAACAGCTAGACCCACTTTTGACCCCTACCCGTTACAGATCGAGACAAACCAAACCCACCTGCTAGAAAATCTCAATCTATAACAACAACTCGGCAAAATCCGTCCCTCGTGTTACAGATTTAGACAAACACGGCCCAACCCACCGGTATATCTCAACCTGTAACACCTAGCCGCCCAAATCGGGTCTAGATGTTACAGATTGAGATTTTGTTTGGGAGGTTAGGAATTGGGCCGAGAAAACAGTCCCGGGATAACAAAAAAGCTCGCCGGCTAGGCCGACGAGCTGCAAGTTCTTGGTCGCGGGGGCAGGATTTGAACCTACGACCTCCGGGTTATGAGAGTGCTTTATATTATTCTATTCAGCAAATCTAATAACTCTTCTTTCACGTGATAACATAGCATTTAAGCTGCTATTTTGTTGATACAGTTCATACAGTTGCGTAGCGTTTAATCATTCAGTTAGTTTTACAAAATTAGCCGTTTGCTACAAGGTTGCTACAACACTGCTACAAATCATGAATATGAAATGTTCTTGAAGGGTTTGGTTATGGGCACGCTTTACTACACAGGACAGGAATTGCTAGAGGATAAAAAGCGCGGCAAGTTTCGCGGGCGGCTATCATACCGCGATACCACTAACAAGCGCCGATATATAACGCGCACGCTAAACGCCACGGGCAAGCGGGCGGCTAACGCAGAGCTAGCAGCATGGCGGCAAGAAAAAGAGCGCGAGCATAGCGAAAGCCTAAACCGTAACGGCGGTATATCGTTACCAATGGCAGACATGCCTATACCCGAATATGTGTCGCAATACATAGACGCAAAGGAACAAACTAAAGCTATTGAGCCGTCAACCATAAGCAGCTATCGCGATTCGCTGAAATATATAACCGCTGCTTTTAGCGAAACACGAATAATAGATTTACAGCCTATTGATGCTGAAAGATGGATAGCTGAACTTGTTAAAGAAGACCGCTCATCATCCACAATAGGAAAGGCTTTCAGGCTGCTAAAGATGGTTCTTGATAACGCTATCGCTAAGGGAATTATTGACAATAATCCCCTGTCTCTTGTTAAGCCGCCCAAACGCGTCAACAAGAAGCAGGGCATCAATGCGTTAGATGAAACAGCGCTTGCCGAGCTTCTTAGAAAGTTAAGCCTGCTTGAGCTGTCACCCGTCACTGTTGCGGCATACATTGCACTTAACACGGGAACACGGCGCGGGGAGGTATGCGCGATGCAATGGCGAGACATTGACGAGGACAACCGCGTCATATGGATTAGGCGAGCTATTGGAATTGGTAAAGGAGGTGCATATATCAAGCAGCCAAAGACCAACAAGGCGAGAGACGTTGTTTTGCCCGACACTTTACTAGAAGTGCTTAGTCAATGGCGGGAAAAGCAACGACAGGCGTTCGCCGATAACATGGCATCGCTTAACCCCAATTCTTTCATTCTTGGCGATGCGCTCGGATACTACCACCCAGACAGATTATCTAAAGACTGGACATTGCTAGTAAAGATGCTTGGCACGCGTGGCACCGAAGGGCGATACGTGTCTTTTCACGACCTGCGGCACACATGGGCGACATTGGCGCTTGCTCATGGCATGGACGTTAAAACCGTTTCAAGCAACCTAGGACACGCTAACGCGGCAATGACGCTAAACACATATGCGAGTGCAGACCCAGACGCAAAGCGGCGGGCGGCGGGCATCGTAGAGTGTCTAATGAGGTGCGACCAATCAACGAACAGGTAAGCAGTTTCAATTTTTAGAAAGGACATGACAACATGGATAAACAGAGCGACACACTAATAACGTTCAACGATGAACCAGAGGACGCCATTTCAGCCCTAAACGGCGCGGCGTGCCTGCTGAAAATGCTTGCAGATTCAGCCGATGCAGGCACTTGTCCATACAAGCATATTGGCGATGCGTACTATACGCTGGGCGCTGTTATCGAAGCCGCAACGCACAAACTAGGAGAGACAGTTTTCAGCAGCGACAAATAAGCGCCCCATCCATACAGCCAACGCCCAGCCACCCTATACGCCCGATACGGCAACCCTATAGGGTGGCTTTACTCTTTGTATAGCGACCCTATAGGGTGCCAATACAGATAAGAACAGATAAGACTAGATAACAGCAGCCCGCCACGCTTGCGCCTTTAGGGGCAAGCGCGAGCGCGGCGGGCGTGCAACCTTATTAGAAGAAAAGAAGACGGCAAGCACTGTTGAAAACCGGTTGAAAACTTGTTGAAAACTTGTTTTAACGCACCGAGTTATGAAGTCCATATGTTAATCAAAACTCATTTACACACTTTAGCGTTAATAAAAAAGCGTTGGTAAACATACCTTTAAGGGTTAACCCAACCTTAAACCATCGCTTTAGTAGTTACCCGAGGTCACATATTACGTTTTGGCGAGTCTCTTTTAATCACGACCGCTGCTGATTCGGTCTTTTCTGAATGATATAGCTTATTAAATTGCCTATTGGCGTATTCGTTTGCTAGAATCCCATAGAACGCTTTTATGTTTATATAGCCCCATCGAATCGCGATTCGTCCTATACGGCACGTTGAAAGGGGCACTAATGAAAAGCACCGAGCGGCAAGAAGTACCGCGCAACTTAAAAGACCTTCAAGAGCTTGTAACCGTTAAGCAGGTTGCAGACTGCTTGCAAATCTCAAAGGGCACTGTTTACAACCTTGTTAAAGATGGGCAGCTGTCGGCGGTAAGGATTCGCGGAAATATGATTCGTCTTAACCGCGACCAAGTGTGCCGATATTTCGGCTTATAACGGGCGGCGGCTATGGGCGATGAACTAAACAAAGCAGGTGAAGCGTGCGCGGCGCGGGCACTTTCCAACTGCCCCATATCATGGGTTAAGCACGAAGCCGCTAACGCTGGGAACCCCTATCTTAATCAACTTATTTCAGTCGGTGGTATGGAATCATACGGACGCTATTGGCGGCTTATTGAGCTGCTATCTAACACGAACGCGCACGCCATACCGCGCGAAGGTGAACAGGGCTATAGGGGCTTTCAGCTTGGTTTGTGCTTCAACTCCCCCGAGGAATACGAAGCCTTTATCGCAACGCTAATAGACCTTGAACTTGTAACTGTCGATAGCGGCGGGCGGCGCGGTGTGCCACTTGTTGACGAATCGGCGATCGCGATAGGCAAAGCCCGATTGAACGGCAGCAAAGGCGGTAGGACGGCAGCGCGTAACCGCCAACGTTAAATAAATAATTGGAGCGATTCGAAATGAACAAAAGCCTACTTGACGATTCAATCATGCAATGTTCAATCAACAACCGAAACGATGAGCGCGAATCATGCTTTGACGCTTTCAGCACTTGCGAGACGTGCTTTCGTGAAGAAATGAGCCTTGCAAATCAAGCCTTTAGCGATTTGGCACGCTTGCCAAGTGATTTAGATTTGTGCGAGCCGTTGCACCGAGACGAAAGACACGTTCAAGACGCAAATGCCCAGTTTTTCCAAATCCTCAAGGCGCTTGACATAAATGATGCGGTAGAGCTTGCAGACGCTTTAAACATCGACATAGATATTTGCACGCGCGTTTACAGGAATCCCCTGTTATGCGATGGAAAGGAACGCGCCCTTATATTGCAACAGCTTGACGATTCGCAATCGCCCTTTCTTGACGTTTGGGATATCGAATACAGACATGGCGAATCAATAGGCGAAGCGTTGGCATCGTGGACGCGCGAGAACTTCAATACGCCGTATCAATTCTACAGACAGGCACAAGAGCTTGAATTGAAATGCTATCTCGTTGGAATTGTCGGTAAGCTAAACGACCGCGAGCGATTCGGTCTGCTATATGCGCCAAGTCTCGAACGGGCGATTAAAGAAGCGGCGGCGATAGCGCTTGAGGACACGCCAACGGACGAACCAGCTATAGAGCAGATTAACGCTTGTATCGCATCACTTGACCATGCCAAGGAACAGCTGCTTGATTCTTTCAGCGTTTTAGTTGAAGCGCGAAAGCAATAGACCGTGACGGGAAACACAGGCGCGGCGGGCGGCATGCGAATTGTTATAGCCCTATGCGACCGCAAACACCGTTCGAGTTTATCGGCGTATCAGCGGCAGTTTTGCAATACTGTAACAAAGACACTAACCGCTAGGCGTGTCCCAAAAGCACACGTTAAGAGACGGCAATAAGCAACCGAGAACAAAGTGAAAAACAGACGCTTTAACCGTCTCTTTAACTGTCTCTTTATTATTGTCCCGAAATGCCTTAAACTTTTAGATACACCTACAAAGGGGGCAAGTAATGATATTTGGATATGCACGCGTTAGCACCAAAGAGCAGAACCTAGACCGACAGCTAGACCAGTTGGCTAAACGTGGTGTTGATAAGATTTTTAGCGACAAAATCAGCGGCGTTAAAGAAAGCCGCCCCGAACTCGACAAAATGCTTGGACAGTTAAGGAGTGGCGATACTGTTGTAGTTTGCAGCTATGACCGCTTGGCGCGAAGCAGTAAGCAGCTATTCAGTCTTGCCGAACGCTTTGAGGAAAACGGCGTTTCGCTTGTATCCATCAAAGAGGGCACCGATACCAGCACCCCACAGGGACGTTTCTTCTTTGCAATGTGCGCGGCTATGGCACAGTTTGAGCGCGAATTGATTAAGGAAAGACAGGCAGAGGGCATCGCGGCGGCAAAAGCGCGCGGGCGGCAGTTTGGCAGACCCGCCACAGACCCAGACAAGATGGATACCGCCGTAAGGCTATACAAAGACGGCGGCATTTCCGTTAAGGAGATATGCGAGCGCACAGGCGTAAGCCGCGCCCCGCTTTATAGGGAACTCAAGAAAAAGGGCATCGAGCGATAGCACCGCCTGCTACAACGCTGCTACAATCAATTCGCCCATAGCCGAACAGGCTAACGAAAAAGAGCGCTTGCCATTCAGTTGGCGGGCGCTCTTTTTCGTTGTTGTATGGCGATATTCGCCGCTTTGACCAATTCGCACGCACACCGATAGCGGCAGGGGCAAGAAAGCCGCTTGTAATGCCACCACAGAGCCGCAGCGCGGCAATAATGAACGTTGGTCTTTAACCAAGTTTGCGCTTTTAACTACAAGGAAGACGAAATACCCCCAACTCGGCGTAAAAGCGAAAATCTCTAAATATATCGGTCTTATTCTCCTAAAAGAAGACCACCCCCGTCTGAAAAACCCAAACGCGAAGTAATTTAGCTTCCGTCATTGGTGCCCTATGGCTATAGCCCTACTTGAGCATGGGGGGATACCCCAGCGGCAAACTAGCGACTATTAGCGTAGCTCGAATTGAGTTTAGTTTGCAGTGCTATTTGCTACAAAGCCTGCTATAACGCTGCTATAAATCAAAGATATAAAAGAAAGCAGCCCAGAGGAACAGTGCCTTTGAGCTGCTAAAAGTCTTGGTCGCGGGGGCAGGATTTGAACCTACGACCTCCGGGTTATGAGCCCGGCGAGCTACCAGACTGCTCCACCCCGCAATGTCTGGGCGCCTCATGTGCGCAAGAAAGAATATTACGCGGGAGTTCGGTAAACGGCAAGGAAAATCTCGTAGAGCATAGTTCCTTCATATTTAAACCCCTCAGCCTCTATCACCGTAAACGAATCGCAGCCGAGCGCCGTCGACGGCACGTATACAATGGTGCGCGTCCTTTTATGCCGACACCTGGAGTAGACATGCTGCTCGCTATCGATATGGGAAACACGCAGACGGCCATGGGCCTGTTTGACGGAGACGAGCTGGTGCAGTCGTGGCGCATGCCCACCGACCGCTCCTATACCGCCGACGAGATCCACGTGCGCCTGATGGGTTTCTTTAAGATGTACGACCTTTCGCTCGATGCGGTCGACGCAATCGCCTTTGCCGGCGTGGTGCCGCAGCTCTCGCGCGAGTGGCACGCCGTGGCCGACCGCATTGCCGCGGACGCCATCGTCATCGGGCCGCAGACGGCTGCGGTGACCAAACTGCGGGCGGCGCGCCCCCAAGCCGTTGGTGCCGACCGCATCGCCAACGCCGTCGCTGCCGAGACCTTCTACGGCGCCCCGGCGATCGTGGTGGACTTTGGCACCGCAACCAATATCGACGTCATCGACGAGGACGGCTATTACATTGGCGGAGCGATCGCGCCGGGCATCCGCATTTCGATGGACGCGCTCGCCGCCCGAGCTGCCAAGCTCGCCAGCGTTCCGCTCGAGGCGCCCGAGCACGCCATCGGCCGCGATACCGAGGAGTGCATCAAGGTCGGCGCCGTGGTGGGCGCCGCCGCCATGGCCGAGGGCTTGGTCGCGCGCATGAAGCGCGAGCTGGGCCGCGAGGACGCCACCGTTATCGCCACGGGCGGTCTCGCCGGCATCGTTGCCGATTCGACTGACGCCTTCGACGTGATCGACGGACAACTTACCATTAAGGGTATCTGCGAAATCTATCGTCGCATGCAGGAGCTGGGGTAAGGCAGGGGCTTAAGTCGAGCACGGGCGCGAGCGGCGGACTAAGCAATGCATCGGTCCTATTCCTCAAAAACGAAAATTTTTCAGTTTTGAGGAATAGGCTTTCTGCTACGCCTCGCCGCACAACCACCTCGCCAGGTCCACGATCTGCACCCCATCGCGATCCGTGGCCTCGTGATGCGTGCGGGCAAGAATCATCTTGGGATACGCATCGACAATGCTCAGCAGTGGCGAAATCTCGCGTTCAAACGTCTTATCCGAGCTGATGTCGTCGCTCACCTGAATGTAGAGCTTCTCGCTTCGCTTGATTGCTACAAAGTCTATTTCCTTTTTATAGAGCACACCGACGTATACCTCGTATCCGCGGCGCAGCAGCTCGATGGCCACCATGTTCTCGTATACGCGTCCCCAATCCATATCACGTGTACCAAGCAGTGCGTATTTGAACGCGTGGTCTGCCAGGTAATACTTCTCGCCGCTCTTAAGGTATTTTTTGCCGCGAATGTCGTACCGACGAACTTTATAGAAGGCAAACGCATCGCACAGGTACCCCATGTACGTGCCGACCGTCTTGTTCGTTATCTTTAGCCCATCCGCATTCAAAACATCTGTAATGTTGCGTGCCGACGTTATGTTGGAGACGTTGTCCATCATGTAATCGGCAATGCGCAGCAGTGCCGATTCGTTTCTCACGTTATGCCGCTGCACGATATCCCTCACGATGAGCGTTTTGAAGGCATTGGAGAGATATTGGTAGCGCTGCTCCTGCAGTGGATAAGGGTAAGAGCCGGACATACCGCCGGTTCTCGCGTACTCATCGAAGTCGCGATCGACCTCGCCCTCGTCACTATAGAAGCGATACTCCTCAAACGAGAATGGGAAAACCTCGATCTCGAACGTGCGCCCCGTAAAGAGCGTCGACAGATCGCTCGACAGCAAAAAGGCGTTCGATCCGGTGATGAAGATGTCGTACTGCTCGGATGCATGGAGGCTGTTGATCGCGCGTTCAAAGCCGTCGCACATCTGAACCTCGTCGATAAGCAGAAAGTTTTGCTTGTCGGACACTCGATGCTCTTTCACATAGGCGAGCAGGGCATGATATTCGAGCAGGCCCTCGAACTCGTCGAGGTTGTAATTGATATGGATGACATTCGAATTGGACAGATTTGCCTCCACGTAATCGTGGAGGGCCTCGAGCAATTTTGACTTACCGCTACGGCGAATGCCCGTTATGACCTTGATGTCCGGTACGCCAATAAGGCTCGTCAACGTGTCCATATATGACGTTCTATTGATGAGTTTCATTGGTGCCTCCCTGCGGTCTTTTATCGCTATTCCTCAAAATTGAAAAATTTTCAGTTTTGAGGAATAGGCTCTATAGCGAATATACCTCGCGAAAGACCGAGCTGCCTTAATCCTATTCCTCAAAAACGAAAATTTTTCAATTTTGAGGAATAGGGCGCTGGCAACCCATTCCCCAGATAGGCGGAACCCTCCCCGGCACAGGCCGAAGAGGGCTTCGGTGTCATCGTTATCTTTGAGCGCGGGTGCCTCGCGTTACAGTCCGCGAATGCGCACGGCCTCGGGCGGAAACTCTTGCTCGCCGGCGTCGGTCTTAATGGTCGCGCGGCCCCAGATGTCCAGGCCCGCAAACACGCCGACCGCGAGCGGCAGGCCGTTGGGCGACACCGCCGCGACCTGACGACCCAGCAGCGGCACCATATCGAAGTACTCACCCAGCACCGGGGCCAGCGGGCCGGCAGCACCCTGTGGTGTGTTGGCGGCAACCGCCCAGGCGTCAACGCGAGCGAGCACCGCCGCGGCCAGTGCCTCGACCAGCACCTCGTCGGCCATATCCACGCCGAGCCCGCCTAGCACGGCACGCTCGACATCCACCGTCACCGCGGCAAACATGCCCGCGGCACCGGCACCGCCGTTCACGGCAACACGCGCGAGCGACGTCTCAAACGCAGGCGCACCGCACACGATATCGCTCGGCCACTGGATACCCACCTTGCCGGCAAGGCCCAGGCCCGGCGTCGACGCCGTGCCCGCGAGCGCGTCCATCATGCCCATTGCGGCCACAAACGGCAGGCCGTGGAAGGCGTGCATGTTCACATCGGGGCGCACGACCAGCGAAAACGTCAGCGATGCATCGCCCGCGCTCCACGCGCACCAGCCCGCAGACATGCCCTCGCGGCCCGCATCACGCGCCGCGTCGAGCTCGGTACCGGCGGCAACAGCATTTATCTCAATCATCTACATACGCCCCAATTCGCCCACGATATGACCCACGCGGTCCTCGGGCTCCTTGACCTCAACGCCGTTGAAGCGGAAGAACCGCGCCGGGTCGTGCATCAGGTCCTCGAGCGGCACCAGCACAAAGTCGCGCTCGCCGATCAGCGGATGCGGCAGGCGCAGCTTCTTGCCGCCGTGCGTCTCACCATCCATCCACAGCAGGTCCAAGTCGATGGTGCGCGGGCCGTTGACCTTGGCCTTCTTGGAGCGGTCGCGGCCCAGCTCGAGCTCGATCTTCTGCAGCTCGTCAAGCAGTACCAGCGGCGCCAGCTCGGTCTTAATCTCGATAACGGCGTTGGCAAACGCGTCCTGGCGCGTCTCGTATGCCGGCTCGCTCTCGTAGATGCGCGAGCAGTTGGACACGCAGGTGAGCGGGATCTCGGCGATCATGTCGCGCGCGGCGCGGATGTTGTCGCAGCGATGCCCCAGGTTGGAACCCACGGCCACAAACGCGCGGCGCGGCTGCGGCTTGGCGACGGCCCAGTAACCGTTCAGGAACTGCGCGAAGCCGGTGACGTCGTGCACGCGCACGATGTTGGCACCGGCCTGGATGGCGCCCAGGCACACACCAAACGTGGCGGCATCGCGCGCGGCCGCCTCGGTCACGCCCGAGACGGCGCCCACAAAACGCTTGCGCGACACGGCACACATGAGCGGATAGCCCAGCGACGCCATCTTGGCGGTCTCGCGCTGGATGACGATATCCTCGTTGGCCGTCTTGCCAAAACCCGGGCCGGGATCGATGCAGATGCGATCGCGCGACACGCCGGCATGAATGAGCGTGCGGGCCTGGTCGGACAGAAAGCCCATGACGCGGCGCATGATGGGCGCCGAATCGGGCAGGGTGAAGCGGCGGAGCTGAGAGGTGGGCACGTAGGCCTCCTCGCGGCGGGCGCTGCGGCGCATCATGGCTGCCAGGTGGTCATTGGGCTCCGGCGCGGGCTCGGGGGTCGCGGCAGGCTCGGCGGCAGGGGCGACCCGCTCGGCCGCCGGTGCCGCCTGCTTCTGCTCGTCCGCAGGCTCGGGCGC
>NZ_QRWU01000014.1:0-22221 GCF_003459795.1 Collinsella sp. AF18-8LB | reverse complement strand
ACAAACCACCTCTCTTCATGAGCCCCGCAGTCCGCTCCGACTGCGGGGCTTTTGCTATTCACCTAGTCATTGGGGACAAACCCGGCACTTGGGGACGGTCCTTTCCTGCCGGCAGCTTGGGACAGTCCTTAATAGTCATTGGGTACTCATTTAAGTCTGTCCCCAATGACTGCCCAATGGCTGGGAAGGCGCATCCCACACCGACGCATTGCCTTCGGGCCCTCTCCCCAGGCTCTCCATAGCTCAGCTGGACTCCCCGCAACCTGTTCCGAGTTGGCGGAACGAGCGCGACGTGGAGTGTCATTCTTTACCGCGTTAGACTAGACGCAGGGAAAGGAGGAGGACATGGATGCTCGCGTCAAGCAGCTTGTAAATATGATCGAGGACGCTCAGCCTGTCGCTGTCGCGGTACTTGCCAAGCGTCTCGAGGTAAGCGAACGCGCCGTGAGAAACTATATCCATCGCGCAAACGACAACCTTGCAGGGGTTGCACGCATCGTTGGCAGCAAGGGGCAGTATCGTATCGATGTTGCACGTGCAGATGAGCTTGCTCGCTTGCTAGACGGTGCGGCTCTGGCTCATCCGGGCATTCCTGATACGCGCGACGGCCGTGTGTCCTTCCTTCTTAACGACCTCCTCATGCGGTCCCAGTGGGTGACGATTGAGGAGTATGCGGATTTACTCTACGTTTCGGCGCGAACTCTGTCCAATGACATGCGTCTGGTAGAGCAGAAACTCGCCCAATTTGACTTAACGCTCGAAAAGCGCCCACGCTACGGAATCCGCGTTGCGGGCGGGGAGTCGCAACGGCGCCTGTGCCTCGCCTCGCTGGTGAGGCCCGTGTTGCCCGACACCGACGATGCAAAGCTCGCCGAGCGCCTGCGGGCCATCGCCGCATGTGTGGACGATGCCCTGACGGCCTCGCCCGTCACGGTGAGCTCGCTGGCATCCCGCAATCTCATCATGCATCTTTACATCGCTCTTGGCCGCATCGAGCAGGGCTGCTATGTCCCAGCTGCAGAATCGGACGTTCAAAAACTGGAGGGAACGCGCGAATACGCCGCGGCTTTCCAGATTGCCGCAAACATCAAGGATGCCCTGGGCGTGAGCATGCCCCGAGAAGAGGTTGCCTTTATCGCAATCCATTTGCTCGGCAGGGGCACGGGCGTGCCCGAGAAGGGCTCTGCCGTTATCTCAGATGAGATGTGGGAGATTGCTTCCGAGATGGTACGTGCGGTCAACGATGAGTTTAGGTTTGACTTTAGCGGCGATCTTGAACTTCGCATGAACCTTGCTCGGCATATCGGCCCTCTGGGCTATCGCCTTGAATATCACATGCATATGGATAACCCCATGCTGCCCGATATCAAGACGAGGTTTCCGTTGGCCTATTCGATGGCAGCTGGCACCTCGCAGGTACTCGAGCGTCATTTTGGCAGCCAGCCCTCTGATGAAGAGCTCGGCTACATCGCCATGGCATTTGCCCTGGCCCTCGAGCAGCAAGCCGACCAGCCGCGTCGCAAACGCATCCTGATTGTGTGCGCCTCGGGAGCGGGAAGCGCCCGCATGCTAGAGCACCAGTACCGCAAGCAGTTTGGCATGTATATCGATTCGATTGAGACATGCGATGTCGCCCGCGTGGGAACGCTCGATTTTTCGCACATCGACTACATGTTCACAACGGTGCCGCTCAACGTCAAGTTGCCCGTGCCCGTTCGCGAGGCCGATTTCTTCTTGGAGACGAGCGATGTCAACGCTATCCGCAAGGTGTTGAGCGACGACACTGCGCAATCAGACTCCGTGAGCTCTTTCTTTAGCCGTGCCCTGTTCTTCAACCGCGTTGAGGCGTCGTCGAAGCAGGCCGCTCTCCGATATCTCTCCGAGCGCGCCGTCGAGAGCGGCCGTGTCGATGCCCAGTTTGCCCAAGAGGTCGCCGAGCGCGAGAGCGCGAGTGCCACCTCGTTTGGCAATGGGGTAGCCATGCCCCATGGGATGCATCCCTTGAGCGCCGAGGCCTTTGTTACCGTGGGCCTGCTCGAACATCCCATTCTTTGGGACGAATACGGCCATGAGGTCGATATCGTCTTTATGGTGTCGTTTGCCCGGTCGGGCGGCGATGAGGCGCGGATCTTGAGCTCACTGCTCGCCGAGATCTTTATGGACCGCCAGGGGGTCGAGCGCCTACGCGAGCGCCGGTCCTGGCATGAGCTGATGGCGCTTGTGCAAGCGCATACGGCTTAAGACTTCTTTTGTCGATAACCCTGTCTGTCTACCTGCAATAAACCTCGAGGATTGCGGGCGGGAGATAGGCGTTTCGAATATTCAAGTACAAACCAAACATCACGGGAGAGGAGACCGTTATGGACGATCAGGGAACCGAGATGGTTTCGTTTCAGCTGGTCGCTGCAGCGGGAGAGGCACGCAGCCTTGCCTTCGAAGCCCTTGAAAAGGCAAAAGCGGGGGATTTTGACGCCGCCGCCAAACTCATGAAGCAGTCAAAGGATGCGGGAATCAAGGCTCACCACATCCAAACGCAGCTGCTTTCGACTGAGGCAGCGGGCGAGCATCTGTCGGTGGATGTGTTGCTGGTCCATGCTCAGGACCACCTCATGTGCTCCATGCTTGCTCAGGAGCTCGTGCAGGAGCTGATCTGTCTGTATGAGCGCACTGCAACCAAGAACGCCTAGCGGCGTGCGGTGACTATCCAACCAATCAATGCGAAGGGAATCCCTTATGAAGATCCTTCTTGTTTGCGCAGCTGGTCTGTCTACAAGCATTCTGATGAAGAAACTCGAGAAATATGCGGAGCAAAACGGCATCGAGCTCGATATCGATGCGGTGGGTATCGGCGAGTATCAGGAGACGTGCGCCAATTATGACGTGCTGCTCTTGGGGCCGCAGGTGTCCTACCAGCTCAACACCGTCAAGCAGGGGAGCGGTAAGCCGACCGCGGTCATCCCCGCACAGGACTACGGCATGGGCAACGCCGCCAACGTGCTGGCACTCGCCCAGTCGCTGTTGGGTTAGGAGGCGACCATGGAGAAGTTCATGACCCTGCTTCAGGAAAAACTGACCCCTATCGCCAATTTCTGCGGCACCGAGCGCCACTTTGCCTCCATGCAAAAGGGCTTTATGAGCGCGATCAGCTTCATCTTGGTATCTGCCGTCTTTATGGTCCTCGCCAACCCGCCGGTCACGGCCGACCTGGTGGCGCAGGGCGGGTTCTGGTCCGTCTTTGGCCCTTGGCTCGATTTTGCCACGGCCAATAAGCTCACGCTGCTCATCCCCTTCAACATGACGATGGGCATACTGTCGGTGATCGTGACGTTCGCAATCGCCTATAACCTGGCGGGCACCTACAAGATGCCCAAGCTTAACGCCGGCATGATCTCGCTGGTGATGTTCCTGATCGCCGCGGCGCCGTCGTCCTACTACCAGCTTGCTGACGAGTCCGTGCTCCAGGCGGTCCCCTGCACCTATCTGGGTGCGCAGGGCCTGTTTACCGCCATCATCGTTGCCTTGGTCTCCGTCGAGGTCACGCGCTTCTGCCAGACCAAGGGCATCACCATCAAGATGCCCGATGGCGTGCCGCCGTTTTTGTCCGAAACCTTTGGCGCCATCGTACCTATGCTCGCCAACATCCTCATCTTCTTTGGCGGCAACCTGCTGATCCAGATGATCGATCCCGCGCTGTCCATCCCCTCGGTTATCGAGAAGCTGCTCGCTGCCCCGCTTTCCGTCGCAGTTGACTCTGTGCCCGGCGCACTGCTTATCTGCTTCATGACGCTGCTGTTTTGGCGCTTTGGCGTCCACGGCAACATGATCGTAATGCCCATCACCGCCCCGGTCACGCTTGCCGCCTTTGCCGCCAACGCCTCGCTCTATGCTGCCGGGCAGCCGCTTGAGTTCCACCCGGTGCTCATGTCGATGGTCATCAACCTCATCGGCGGCACGGGTAATACGTTCTCTTTTGTGGCGCTCTGCGCGTTTAGGGCAAAGTCGCAGCAGCTCAAGGCATTTGGCAAGGCATCGATCGTGCCGAGCTTCTTCCGTATCTCCGAGCCCGCGATCTTCGGCGCGCCCATCATCTTCAACCCGATCCTCATGATTCCGTTTGTGCTAGGCGGCATGATCTCGGCCCTGCTGTATTGGGGTGCGGTCTCACTGGGTCTTGTCTCTAACTTCTACATCTTGGTGAGCGGCACGTTCCCCATCTTCGTTCAGGGCTTTATCCAGTGCCTCGACCCGCGCATCTGGGTGTTTACGATCGTTTTGATCGTGGTCATGGCTGTGGTCTGGTACCCGTTCTTTAAGGTGTACGACAACCTGCTCCTGGCTCAGGAGCAGGAGAACGCCGTGGCAGCTTCTGCCGAGGATACTGAGTAGCATGAGTTACTTTGACAGAACGTCTGCCGCCGGTATGCCCGAGGGCTTTTTGTGGGGTGGTGCCCTCGCCGCCAACCAGGCCGAAGGGGGCTGGAACGAGGGCGGCCGCGGTATGTCGCACTCCGACCTGATTCCACAGGGTTCCGACCGCTGGGATGTAATGTTTGGCAGGCAAAAGCCCGTGGACGATCCGGACAGGCTGTATCCATGCCGCTGGGGCAACGACTTCTTCCATCATTGGCACGAGGACGTCGAGCTCTTTGCCGAGATGGGCTTTAAGTGCCTGCGTCTTTCAATTTGCTGGAGCCGTATTTTTCCCACAGGGATGGAGGCCGAGCCCAACGGCGAGGGCTTGGAGTTTTACCGTCAGGTATTCGAGGCGCTTCGCGAGCATGGAATCGAGCCGCTTGTGACGCTGTCGCACTACGACTATCCGTTGGCTCTGGTCGAGCGCTATGGTGGCTGGCAAAGCCGAGAGATGATCGAGCGGTATGCGCACTACGTCGAGACCGTCGGACGCGCGTACCAGGGCCTCGTGCGTTATTGGCTTACGTTCAACGAGATCAACAGCGTGGCGCTGTCCTATCTCAACGCGGGTGTCACGCTCGAGGATGAGCGTGACCGTGCAGCCGTGACCGCGGCGTTCTCGCACCATATGTTTATGGCGAGCGCTCGCGCTGTCGAGATTCTGCACAAGATCGATCCCGCAAACAAGGTGGGTTGCATGATCGCTGCCAGTGCGACCTATCCGTACCGTTGTGCGCCCGAGGACGTATGGCTTGCGTATGAGGAGGACCGCGGCCGCTACTTCTACACAGACGTGATGGCTGCGGGCGCCTATCCTGCTTGGAAGCTGCGTGCGCTCGAGAAAGAGGGTGTTCACGTGCCCTTTGGGCCGGGCGATACGGAGTATCTGGCAGAGCATACGGTCGACTTCATCTCGTTCTCGTACTATTGCTCGCGCTTGGTGTGCGCCGATGATCAGGTGATCGCCGAGAAGGCGGAGGGCAACGTGTTCCCGACGCTGCGCAATCCGTACCTCAAGGATAAAGAGACTGCCTGGAAGTGGCAGATCGATGCGCTGGGTTTGCGCGTGACGCTTGCCGGATACCACGATCGTTACCATCTTCCGCTCTTTATCGCCGAGAACGGTGTGGGCGGACTCGATGCGCTGGAAGACGGCAAAGTCCACGATGCGTATCATATTGATTACCTGCGCAGGCATATTCTTGCGCTGCGCGATGCAATTGTCGAGGACGGTGTTGACCTGATGGGATACACGCCGTGGGGCTGTATCGATTTGGTGTCGGCCTCGACGGGGCAGATGAAGAAGCGCTATGGCTTTGTTTATGTCGATGCCGATGATACGGGCAAAGGCACGTTCGATCGCTACCGAAAGGACAGCTTCTGCTGGTACCAAAAGGTCATTGCATCAAATGGCGAGGACTTGAGTTAACTCTTGCAGGTCTGTTGCCCCCGCGGTCCGCTTCGGCCGCGGGGCTTTTGCTATTGAGGCGGCTGTTCATGAGGAGCATTGCAGACTGCGGAAACCCGACACTTGGGGACGTTCCTTTCCTGCCGGCAGCTTGGGACAGTCCTTAAAAGCCGCATCGATCAACTGCGGAAAGCACATCCCAGAATGAGCGTCCAACATGGGGTGCGGTTTCCCTTGAGGCCCTCAATCGGAAAATGCATCCCAGATTTTTGTCGAAAAGCGGTCCCTAGTTTCCCAAACGGGCCGCTAACGGAAAGTGCATCCCGCTATTGGGCCCCAAAGCAGGATGCGCTTTCCGTGCTGGCAGTTCCAAGCAGTTCGGGATGGCCCTTTTCGTCTGCTCTCGGCCGGCGTCCGTAAGACTGTCCCCAACGACCACTCATTTAAGTCTGTCCCCAATGAGTGCCCAATGACTAGTAGTAGGCCCACATGGCTTCGACTTCGTTGAGGACCTCTACGACGCCCCAGCGACGGGCGCTGCGGCTGGCCGAGTTGGGGTCGTAGACGCCAATCTGATTGGCATTGTCGATGCCGTAGAGCACGATGTAGTGGCCTACGTTGGTAAACGTACCGGGGCGCACTGCGGCGATAACGGGCGCACCCGAGTGAAGTGCTTGGGTAATCGATTCACGATCGTTATAGAGCTGTGTTCCGTTGAGTCCCAGCTGCCACGCACCGCCTGTCATAAACGACCACTCGGTGGCACCAGTGGGGGCGTAGTTGCCGGCTTCGGCCAGCGCGCATATATCGACCGGCGTCTTATCGGTGTGGCCGGTCTTAAAGATATAGACCATGGTGAGGCAAGTGGGACCGCAAGCGTTTTCGCGGATAGTGCCACCGGCATAGGACAGCTCCGACCATGCGGGGTCAATTTGGTAGATGTGGGGCATGGTACCGGCCTGCCATTGCGAGCGTGGGGTCGAGAACGCAAAGGAGTAACCGGGCGCGACGGGAGCTTTAAGCAGCTTGTCCTCGGCAGTGGGCTCAAGACCGGCTGATCCGTGGGAGATACAGGATCCCAAAAACACAAAGACGAGGCAGGCGGCAATGGAGCAAAGCGCAAGGCGTAGGCGGCGGGCCGGAAGCACGTTGCTTGTGGTATGCGACGCGGGGTGAGGGGCTGAATTGCCGCGATCGCGTTGAGGTCGCGAAAAGGAGCGTTTAACGTAGTAGTCGGTCTTACGGCGATCGTAGCGGCGCGGCTGTGATGTGTCGGTCTGGCGTTGGCGTGTGCTCGTACTCACGCGGTCTGACTGCTGCACGGTACGGCTTTGTTGCCGAGAAGAAGCCCCGGGCTGCTCTTGGGGGCGCTGCTGGTTGCCGTTGTCGGAGGTGCTTCTGGGCGTTGGCGTGGTGCGGCCGGCAAGGCGCACGCTTTGTGGCCGTTGGTCGCCGTCATTGTATCCGTATACCATTCGAATCACCTTGCCTCGTGTGTAACTTGTCTATCCTACATAAAAAGATGCACGACACATGGGTATGTGCGCCAAAAGCCTGACAAATGGTATGAACGTTGCCGCGCCGCGCGCCAAGCGTCACGGCAACAGGTATCCAAAAGCAGACAAGATGAAAGCGTCCAGGACGAATGACGTCTCCCGCCGTTCGTCCCAAAAACGGCGCCGCTCGTTTTGCAGTTCTGCCTTCGGTCGAGCCATAAGCGGCAGCGTGGCGCCGAGGCCGTATCTTAAAGCCACGAAATAAAAGCGCGCGGTCGAACAGGCCGCGCAAGGGGTGACGCCAGGGGGCGTCAAAAAGGAAAGGAGGGGAACAATGGCGGACAAGAACGCAGAAGTTGCAGTCGAGGACAACGGCGGCATGAAGAAAACGCTTTCGCTCTGGAACTTCTTCACCATCGGTTTCGGTGCCATCATCGGTACCGGTTGGGTTCTGCAGGTCGGCGACTGGATGGTCGTGGGCGGCGGTCCCGTTCCCGCTATGATTGCATTCCTCTTGGGCGCAATCTTCCTCGTGCCCGTCGGAGCTGTTTTCGGTGAGCTCACGGCTGCTATCCCCATTTCGGGCGGCATCGTCGAGTATGTCGATCGTAGCTTTGGCCGTACGATGAGCTACATCACCGGCTGGCTCCTGGCCCTGGGCAACGGCATCCTGTGCCCGTGGGAGGCCATCGCCATCTCGACCCTCGTGTCCGAGATGTTCGGCAGCCTGCCCGGCCTTGAGTGGCTGCGCGCCGTCAAGCTCTACACCATCCTGGGCGCCGACGTTTACCTGTTCCCGACGCTGATCGCGCTCGGCTTTGCAACCTACGTCATCTTCCTCAACTTCCGCGGTGCCAGCTCGGCCGCCAAGCTGCAGGCCTTCCTGACCAAGGCCCTGCTCTGCGGCATGCTGCTCGCCATGGGCGTCTCGCTGTTCACCGGCTCGCCGGACAACGCCATGCCCGTGTTCTCCCAGGTCACCGGTGCTGGCGGCGGCAAGCCCGCTACCGAGGGCACCAGCCTGTTCGCAGGCATCGTTTCGGTCCTGGTTCTGACCCCGTTCTTCTACGCCGGCTTCGACACTATTCCTCAGCAGGCTGAGGAAGCAGCCGAGGGCCTCAACTGGAACAAGTTCGGCAAGATCATCTCCTTGGCTCTGCTGGCCGCCGGCGGCTTCTACATGGTCTGCATCTACTCGTTCGGCACCATCCTCGACTGGCATGAGTTTGTTAAGAGCCCGGTTCCCGCGCTTGCCTGCCTCAAGGGCATCAACATGCTCCTGTACCTGGCCATGCTCGTCATCGCCACGCTTGGACCCATGGGCCCGATGAACTCCTTCTACGGCGCCACGAGCCGCATCATGCTCGCCATGGGCCGCAAGGGCCAGCTGCCCGAGAAGTTCGCCGAGGTCGATCCCAAGTCCGGCGCTCCCAAGCTCGCCTGCGTCGTTCTGGGCGTCATCACCGTCGTCGGCCCGTTCCTGGGCAAGAACATGCTCATCCCTCTGACCAACGTGTCGGCTCTCGCCTTCATCTTCTCCTGCGGCATGGTCGCCCTCGCTTGCCTGCGCATGCGCTTCACCGAGCCCGACCTGCCTCGTCCCTACGAGGTGCCCGGCGGCAAGTTTGGCATCAGCCTCGCTATCGTTGCCTGCGGCACCATCATTGGCCTGCTCGTGATCCCGTTCTCTCCCGCCTCCCTCAACATGGTGGAGTGGAGCATCGTGATCGGCTGGCTGGCTGTTGGCCTGGCCCTCATGGCCTTCACCAATTCCCGCAAAAAATAACGCCTAGCCGGGACGGATCGGGTGTGCGGGGCCCTCTCTCTCGCGCACCGAAACCGGCACCACTTGGGTAGTTTTGTGAGGCCTTAACCCAACGCGGCCTCGCCCACTATATGGATCCATAAGGAGGAACCATGTCCACTAAGTATGCAATCGTTGGCGGCAAGCTCATCGACGGTACCGGTGCCGAGCCGGTCGAGAACTCCCTCGTTCTCGTCGACGACAATGGCAAGATCGAGTACGCCGGTGTCATGCAGGACCTTCCCGAGGGCGTTGAGGTTATCGACGCCGCCGGCAAGACCGTCCTTCCCGGCCTGATCGACACCCACCTGCACTTCTCGGGCAACCTGACCGACGATGACACCGACTGGGTCATGCAGCCGCTCCTCGAGAAGCAGGCAGTCGCCGTCAAGCAGGCCTACGACTGCCTCACCCACGGTCTCACCACCGTCTGCGAGATCGGCCGCTTTGGTATCCAGATCCGTGACTGCATCGACAAGGGCGTCTTCAAGGGCCCGCGCGTTCTGGCAACCGGCCTTGGCTTCTGCCGCGTTGCCGGCCACGGCGACTCCCACCACTGCAGCCAGGAGCTCAACAAGGAATCGCACCCCTGGGGCGATCAGGTCGACGGTCCTTGGGATCTGCGTAAGGCCGTCCGCCGTCGCCTGCGCGAGAACCCCGATGCCATCAAGATCTGGGCTACCGGTGGCGGCATCTGGCGCTGGGACTCCGGCCGCGACCAGCACTACTGCTCCGAGGAGATTCAGGCCGTGGTCGAAGAGGCCAAGATGGTCGGCATCCCCGTGTGGAGCCACTGCTACAACAACCACGCCGCTGCCTACGATTCCGTCCGCTTTGGCTGCGAGCAGCTGATCCACGGCTTCGATATCGATGAGCGCACCATGGACCTCATGGCCGAGCAGGGCACCTTCTTCACCCCGACGATCGCCTTCCTGCCCACTTGGTACGCCACCTATCCGCCCGTCTACGTCCCCGAGCTGCACGACAAGTACGAGGGCACCCTGGTCGAGAAGGAACTGCAGCGCAACTACGACTGCCTGCGCGAGGCCAAGAAGCGCGGCGTCGTCATGACGATCGGCTCCGACTCCTTCTCCTTCGTCACCCCGTACGGCACCTGCT
Source organism: Collinsella sp. AF18-8LB (assembly GCF_003459795.1). Taxonomy (NCBI): domain Bacteria; kingdom Bacillati; phylum Actinomycetota; class Coriobacteriia; order Coriobacteriales; family Coriobacteriaceae; genus Collinsella; species Collinsella sp. AF18-8LB. The sequence continues at coordinate 11,981 of NZ_QRWU01000014.1, read as the reverse complement.
CCATTGAGGAGATGTACGAGTTCGTCGACAAGATCGGCTTCACCCCGGTCGAGACCATCACCTGTGCCACCCTCAACGGTGCCAAGATGTGCCACATCGAGGACGAGACCGGTTCCATCGAGGCCGGCAAGTGCGCCGACCTGCTGGTCGTCAATGGTGACGTCGCCGCCGACATCCACGTGCTCAACACCGACAACATGGACGTCATCATGAAGGACGGCTGGATTGTCGAGGCCGGCACCTTCGGCGAGGCAAACAAGTACAGCGCCTAAGCTACCGTTCATCGATGGCTGGATGTAAAACACAGTATTTGATTGCATAATGCAATGGAGAGGGTCGCTTGCGGCCCTCTTTATTGCTATGGGGTGCGTCAGTAAGAAGGGGATGACGGTGGATCTCAATAGGCTGATTCTGGGTAAGAGCTACAACTCTACCAAGGTCTTTCGTACGGCCCAGCATGTGGTTCAGGCCATCTTGCTCGGTTTTGTCGTTCCGGCGCTTATCCTGTTGCTTATCTGGGATTTGACTGATAATCCCAACCCCGTCCCGGGCGTTGTCGTCATTGCCGGCTTGGTCATGCTGTGCTTCTTCTTTTCATATGTCTTTGTGGTCCCCGACGACCTCACGTCGAGCGCTACCGACCGTACGCTCGCCATCGCATCAAAAATATTCGCCTACACGTCGCGCGGCCTTACGCCCGAAGCGGCCCTGGGCGCCTCCAAAATCATCCTTTCCGAGACCATTGCTTCGGCCATCTGCTTTACCGACGGCAAGCAGGTGCTGGCGAGCTGGGGCGAGGACTCGGCAAAATGCCCCGCGGGCACTCCGGTTGTGCTGCGGACTACGCTCAACGTAATCAACAGCGGTGAGCAAAGCGTGTTTTCGCGCGATGCCTCGACCGAGACGGGTGGCTACTTTCCGCGCCTGCGCGCCGGTATCGTCGCACCGCTCACCGTGCGCGGGCATTGCGTGGGCACGCTCGAGCTGTATTATCCCCGTCTGAGCAGCATCGATATGCGCCAAACGGCGCTTGCCTCGGGCTTTGCCGACCTCATTTCCACGCAGCTTGCGAGCTTTGAGCTCGAGCGCCAGGACGAGCTTACAGCTCGCGTGGAGCTGCGCGCCTTGCAATCGCAGGTCGATCCTCATTTTCTGTTTAACACCATCAGCACCATCGTGTCGCTCGTGCGTACCGAGCCGGACAAGGCCAGATCGCTGCTCATCGACTTTTCTAATTACTACCGTCAGACACTGTCCGATTCCGATACGCTCACCACGCTCGAGCACGAGGTGGAACAGGGCACTCGCTATATCAATCTTATGCAGGCTCGTTATGGCGACGGCCGTCTGCGCGTCTCGGTCGATATCGACTTTGAGGTGCGCGATTGCATGGTGCCGCCGTTTATCTTGCAGCCGTTGCTCGAAAACTGCATCAAGCACGCGCAGCGCGAGACCGAGCCGCTTTCTATTCATGTTAGGGCTTTCGAGACCGATGACGGCTTGGAGATCATTGTCGAGGACGATGGCATCGGCATGAGCAAAGAAGTCTGCGCGCACCTGTTTGAGCAGCATCGCCGAGAGGAGCCCGAGAGCATTACCGCCGACGGCTCCGTCAAGCGAGGTTGCGGCTTGGCGCTCTTCAACGTGCTTCAGCGCATCCATTTCTTTTACGGAGAAGATTCCGGCATGCGCGTGAAGTCCCAGGAGGGTGTGGGAACGCAGGTCATCGTCGAGCTGAACGGCGAGCCGCATGAGCCGGCGCCGATGAAGGTGTAGCGCGCGGTTGGATTGAGAGAAAAAAGAGGGGAAGCGCATATGTCCGAGGGATGGAACATCTTGGTGGTTGATGACGAGCCTCCTATTAGGGCTGAGCTACGTTATCTGCTGGAAAAGGATGCACGTGTGGGACAGATTGCCGAGGCGGGCAATGTCACCGAGGCCGTGGAGTCGATTCTGTCGAACAAGCCCGACGTGCTGTTTTTGGATATCACGATGCCCGGCCGCTCGGGAATCGAGCTTGCCGAGACGCTGCAGAACCTAAAAACGCCGCCGGTCGTGGTGTTTGTGACGGCATTTGCCGAGTATGCGGCCGATGCCTATAACCTCGATGCCATTGATTACGTCGTCAAGCCGGTCGAGGATGCCCGCCTGTCAAAGGCGCTCGATAAGATCGAGGCCGCCCTGGGCGTTCGTCGTGTCGTCCATGCTCCGCGCCAGCCCTTGCGCCTGACGGTGGATCGCGGGGGCAAAAAGGTGTTCATCCCCGTGGCGGATGTCTGCTACTTTGAGGCGCGTGCCGATTTTTGCAACGCCGTCTGCGCCGAGGGAACATATCTGATCAATGAGTCGATCTCTTCGCTCGAACGTCGCTTGGGCTCCGAGGGCTTTATTCGCGTTCATCGCAGCTATCTGGTCAATTTGGAAGACGTGCACAATGTTGAGATTGGTTCCACGGGGTTGATGGAGCTCAGGCTCGACCGCGTGAGCTCGACGGTGCCGGTGTCCCGTCGTCGTGCCGCCGAGGTCAAGTCGCACCTGGGGCTTGCGTAAGAGGCTTGCGTGCCGTCGTTTACCATCGCAGGTTTGGTATGGGCGCGCGGTGGGCATAATGGGTGGCATCGAATGAAATCGAAAGGATCATTATGCCCGCGCTTATCACCCATCATCTGTTTGGCGAGGAAAGCATCGACCGTCTTCCGCAGGGCGTCATCACGTCCGATGAAGAGCGCATTGCCTTTATCTTGGGCAACCAAGGCCCCGACCCGTTTTTCTTTCACATTCTGACACCGCGTGTTTCCGACTGCACGCTGCTGGCGCAGGTCATGCATCGGTCGCGCATGTCGCGTCAGTTCTCGTGTCTGCGCGATGGCGTGTCGCACCTGCTGCCGCGCGATGCCAACCTGGGCCGTGCGTTTGCGCTGGGCCTGCTGTCTCATTACGTGCTCGACCGCAACGCCCATCCCTTTGTCTATGAGCAACAGTTTGGCATCGTGGAGTCCGATTCAGAGCTTGAGGATTCGAGCAGTCAGGTCCATGCCGTGATCGAGAGCGACCTGGATGTACTGATGCTGCAGCTTAAACGCGATGGCGCTACGGTCGACGATTACCCGCCGGCGGGCGAGATCGTTACCACCGATCGCATCAATCGCGTTGCCGGTGTGCTGATGAGCTATGTTGCCGGATGCGTGTACGGCATCGATATCCCGGTGGGGGAGTACGGTGCTGCCGTAGCCAATATGCAGCGACTTTACCGCGCGATTGAGCCGGCCGGCTCCGTAAAGACGCGCGCGATCTCGCTGGTTGAGGGCTTGGTGCACGATTATTCGCTGCTCGACGGCCTTGCGCACCGCGTGACGACCGAGCTGCCCGAGCGTACCGGCAACCTGGGCCACTTGGCATGGAAGAACCCCTTTACCGATGAAGTCTCGACCGAGAGCTTCCCCGAGGTCTTTGACCGCGCGCTGTTCGATTACGAGTGCACGGTTGCCCGCTTTATCGAGACCGGCGATATGGAAGCCGTGACCAACCATGTCAATTACAGCGGTCGCGTGCTCGGCGCCGACGAGGAGTTCGACCGCGAGGAGTAGGGCTCGTGCGTGCCCCTTTGCCGAATCCTTACCGGCGCTTCTGGACAATTGGGGTACGATGAACTAACTGCATATCGGGCGAATACGAAGGGTCCCTGTCCATGAAATACACCAAGCTCGAGCGTAACTGGGTCATGTACGATGTGGGAAACTCGGCCCTCGTACTGCTCAATACCTCGGTGGTGCCCATCTACTTTAACGCCATCAATACCGGTGCTTCCTCGGCAGACCTGGTGGTCGCTTGGGGCAACGCTCAGACGATTGCCTCGCTGGTCATTGCCATGCTCATGCCCATTCTGGGCGCGCTTGCCGATTACGCCGGCAACAAGATCAAGTTCTTCTTGGGCTTCTTCCTGACGGGTCTCGTGCTTTGCTTTGCACAGGCTATCCCGATGTCCGCCATGGCGTTTTTGACCGTCTATGTGCTGTGCACCATCGGCCTCAACTCGTCTATGACGTTCTACGACGCCATGTTGCCCGATGTCACCACCGATGAGCGCATGGACGCCGTGTCGAGTTCGGGCTTCGCTTGGGGTTACATCGGTTCCACCGTGCCGTTCATCATCTGCCTGGCGCTCATTATGGGCGGTCCGGCCCTTGGCGTCCCCACCATGTTGGCCACGCGCCTGTCGTTTATTATCACCGGCGCCTGGTGGCTCATCTTTACCTTGCCGCTCATCCGCACCTATAAGCAAAAATACGGTCGCGAGCGCAAGCCCGAAGACACCATCGGCCACATTGTGGGCGGCGTGTTCTCCGAGGTCGGACACACCATGCGCGAGATCGCCCACAACAAGACCGTGCTGGTCTACATGATCGCGTTCTTCTTCTATATCGATGGCGTGCACACGGTCATCTCCATGGCAACCAGCTACGGATCGGCCTTGGGCATCGATTCGACCCAGTTGGTCCTGGCGCTGCTCGTCACGCAGTTTGTGGCTTTCCCGTCCGCCATCATCTACGGCAAGCTCGCCGGCCGCGTGGGCACGCTCAACATGATCTTGGTGGCAGTCGCCGCCTATATGGGCATCGTGCTCTTTGCCGCGTTCTTCCTCAAGACCGCCTTTGAGTTTTGGGTGCTTGCCATTTTGGTCGGCCTGTTCCAGGGCGGCGTGCAGGCGCTCAGCCGCAGCTACTTTGGCCGCATTATTCCCAAGGAAAAGTCCAACGAGTACTACGGCTTCTTTGATATCTTTGGCCGCTATGCAAGTGTTATGGGCACCTTTCTGGTGTCGGTCGTTACCTCGCTGACCGGCAACCCGTCGCTGGGCGTCCTTTCCATTGGCGTGCTGCTGGTCGTTGGCTTTGTGCTGCTGGTCCGCCTGTCCCGCATGTCTCAGACGGCAGAGCAGGCCGCATAGGAACTTGCCGGTAATTGCGTCCGCCGCGATATTCTTTTGGGGTTATCCGCAATAAACATTCTGACTTTCGAACAATGATTAGCCCAAGTGGGTATGATGGAGTCAGCTAGGTCGCGGGGCGTCGCCTGTGTTTGGCGGCGTCCCGTTTTTGTGTTGCAGGGAGGGTAAGGCATGAACGCCACGGTCGTGATTCCAACGTATTGGGCGGGCGATGACGCTCGCGCAAACGCCCCTGGCACCTATGACCATTCGACACGACTCAACGCCGACAATCCCGAACTCGACCGCTGCCTGGCCTCGCTTGAACAGGTGCGCGACATCCCGCGCATCATCCTTTTGGTGGTCTGTCCCGTTTCTGCCACAGCCGATGTGTCGCTGCGCGTGCACGAGATTGTCGACGCGCATCCCACGCTCAAGGTCACCGTTGTCACCAACACCCAGGCCTTGCGCATCGCAGACCGGGTTGCTCAGATCGCGCCCAAGGGTTCGGGCGAGTGCGTGAGTCTGCGAGGCTACGGCGCCATCCGCAACATGGGGCTGGCCTGTGCCGCTGTGCTGGGGCATGACGCGGTTATCTTTTTGGATGACGATGAGACTGTCATCGATGCCGACTTTATGAAGCGCGCGACCTACGCGCTGGGTCAGCAGACGCGTCAGGGCCTGCCGATCTTGGTCAAGAGCGGCTATTTCTACGATCGCGACGGATCGCCGCTGGCTCCCACGGACAAGGCGGGCATCTGCCATCGTTGGTGGACCAAGCGCATCGAGTTCAACCGTTGGATGAAAAAGGCGCTCTCGGGCACCCGCATCTCGCGCTCCAACTACGTGTGCGGCGGCCTGATGGCCCTGCACGCCCGCGCCTTTACGCGTGTGGCCTTTGACCCGTTTATCACCCGCGGCGAGGACTTGGATTACCTCTTTAACATGCGCATGTTTGGCTACGACGTGTGGTTCGATAACGAGTGGACCGTGCGCCATTTGCCTCCGGAGTCCGAAAAGCGCTCACCGCGCTTTATGCAGGATGTATACCGTTGGTACTACGAACGGGCCAAGTTGACGTTCGCCGCGCATCAAAAGGAGCTCATTCCTGTTACGGCGGCATCGCTCATGCCCTACCCGGGCCCGTGGATTTCGCGCGAGCTCGACGACCGCGTGCGCAAGACCGCTATGGTCCGCAGCGTGTTTACCCGCGAGCATGAGGGCTACCTGCGCATCTGGCGCCATGGTATCGACGAGGCAAAGGCCTATGCGCGCCAAAACGCTGCAAGCTACCTGCGTTTCCAGAGCTTTTGGCCAAAGATCATGGACGGGCTTTGGCGTGACGCACAACTGATCAGTATCCTGGAGGGGGCCGAATGATCGACCGCCGCGCCCAGCGCGATAGTTCATTATCAATCTTTCGCATCATTGCCGTTGCCTGCGCCATTTGCGTGCTGATGTACTTTATTTTTGCCCTGGTGACCGGCATCGAGCCGATCGCCACGGTGATTGCCTGCGCGCTGCTGTGCATCTTTCTGTGCATCTTTATCTTTTTGACGCTCAATCCCGATTCGGTGCGCTCGCAGTACACCGAAGAGACGCTCTCGGTGGCCTCGGCCATGCTCGAGGACATTAAGGGTGGTCTGACGCAGGAGTCGGCGCGTTTGGTGTGCCAGCGCATTTTGCCCGAGACGCGCGCCATGACGGTGGCCATCACCGACGAGGAAAACGTGCTTGCCTGCGCGGGCGAGTTTGAGGAAAAACTATTGCCAGATTCTCCCATCCACACGCTTGCAACGCGCTACGTTATCGAACATGGCATCGTGCAGTCGTTCAACCGTATGGTGGATGTCGTGGGTTCGGACGGCTCGCACAACCAAGTCCCCGCCGGCATTATCGCTCCCATCAAGGTGGGCGATCGTACCGTCGGCACGCTCAAGTTCTACTACAAGACCCCGCGCGCCGTCGACCGTACTCAGTACGCGCTTGCCTCGGGCTTTGCCGAGATCTTGTCCACGCAGCTCGCCATCCACGAGCTCGAGGTGCAAAAGGAACTCACGGCGCGCGCCGAGGTGCGTGCGCTGCAGGCACAGATTAACCCGCACTTCCTGTTCAACACGCTGAACACCATTGCATCGTTTACGCGCACCGACCCGTTGCGGGCCCGCGAACTGCTTCGTGAGTTCTCATCGTTCTATCGCGCCACGCTCGACAACTCGGGATCGCTTATTCCGGTCTCGCGCGAGGTCGCACAGACCAAGCGCTACCTTACCTTTGAGAAGGCCCGCTTTGGCGAGGACCGCGTGCTTGCAACGTTCGATGTGTCCGAGGACGTGGAAGATACGCTGGTGCCGGCGTTCGTGATTCAGCCGATTGTCGAGAACGCCGTGCGTCATGGTATGGGCGATGACGGCGCCCTGAGGATCGACGTGACCGTTCACCAAGACGGCGAGGATGCAATCTTGATTGCCGTTGCTGATAACGGCGTGGGCATGGATGAGGGTACCGCCGCCAGACTGTTTGACGAGCGCTCTGCCCGTCCCGACGCCAGCTCTCCCCAGGGCGGCGGCGCCGGTGTGGCCATGCACAATATTTCGGAGCGCATCCATCGCTTTTATGGGCCACACTCCTATACGCGTGTCGAATCGGCGCCGGGCAAGGGCACCAAAGTGCTTCTTCATCTTGATTTGTCAGAGAGCATCTTTGACATTCAAGAGTAAAATAAAAGGCTACGGGCTCAACGTCATGCGACGGATGCCCGGCGTAGTTAGTTGACGAAAGGTTTTATCCCTATGCTGCGTGCGATGATTGTGGATGATGAGGCGCCGGCTCGCTCGGAGCTTCGCTTCTTGCTCGAGCAAACGGGCAAGATCGGCACGATCACGGAGGCGTCGAGCGTCCGCTCCGCCATCGAGATGCTTATGGAAAGTCGCGTGGATGTCGTGTTTCTCGATATCTCGATGCCCGGTGCCTCGGGCCTGCAACTTGCCGAGGCGCTGCATAAGCTCAAAAATCCGCCGGCGATCGTGTTTGTGACTGCGTATAGCGACCATGCGGTCGAGGCATTCGACGTGGATGCTGTCGATTATCTGATGAAGCCGGTCGAGGAAGCTCGCTTGGATCGCGCGATCGAGAAGGTCATGCAACGCGCTAAGCCGGTTACGGACAGCAAGGTGACCATCGAGCGTATCCCGGTGGAAAAGGGCGGCCGCAAGGTGCTCATTCCCGTGGACGACATTCGCTTTATCATGGCCAAGGACGATTACTCCTGCATCTATACCGTCGATGATCGCTTTTTGTCGACGACCTCGCTGGCGCAGTTTGAGGCCAAGCTCTGCGACTTTGGCTTCTTCCGTGTTCACCGCCGCTATATCGTCAACTTGGCGTGCGTTACCGACGTTGAGACGGTGCCCTCGGGCGCCATCCAGCTGGGCATTACGGGCGTCGACGAACGCGTGCCGGTTTCGCGCCGCCGCGTCGTGCCGCTCAAGAAGGCTCTGAGTCTCTAGCACACTGGCCCCGCGGCCCTGTGGACCTATCGTCTGCGGAGCCGTGGGGCCTTTTTGTATGTATCTGCCAAATCGTTTTTGCGGAAGGGATCCCATGAACAGTGCAAGCGCCAAGCGTATCGACATCATCTCGGACACCCACGGCTATCTTTCGCCCGCGCTCTTAGACGAGCTTAAAGGTGCGGATTTGATTATCCATGCCGGCGACCTTACGTCGGAGATGGACTACGAGCATCTATGCACCATCGCCCCTGTGCGGGCCGTACTGGGCAACAACGATTATTACCGCGACTACGGCCCCGATGTGGATCGCCTGGCGCTCTTTACCTACGAAGGCCTCAAATTCGCTGTAGCCCACTACCGCGAAGACCTCCCGGTGGGATCCGTAGACGTAGCCATCAACGGCCACACCCACGTAACCAAAGAAGCCCAAGTGGGCCGTTGCTTGGTCCTCAACCCGGGCAGCGCCAGCTACCCCAGAGGTACCCGAGGTCCCACTATGGCCAGAATGCTCGTCAACGACGGCCAAATCATAAGCACCAAGTTTATTGACCTAGAGTAACCGCAACAAAAACGGGGGATGCAGATCGCATCTCCCGTTTTTTATGAGCCAAAGGTCAAAGTTCAACAAGATCCATCAGACCAACCCCGCCGAGGAGCACGCGGGCTAGCCGCGCAGCGGCGCACGCCCGCAAAACTGGTTGAATAATATGACGGCAGGGAGGGTCTCCGGGGCTGAGGGCAGGGGTTAAGTTTGTCGCGAGTTCCGCACGCAAAGGAAAGCACTTAATGTGCTTTCCGTCTTGCGCAGGACTGTAGAGCAGCAAACTTAACCCCCGCCCTCAGCCCCGGAGACCCTCCCGGAGGGACCGAAAAATTTTTTCAAAAAAGTTGTTGCGTGCCGGACAGACTTCTGTGTATACTAATCCCCGCAGCGCACGCGAGCGGAAACAAACGCGAACGCCTGCCTGGGGAGTTAGCTCAGTTTGGTTAGAGCGCCGGCCTGTCACGTCGGAGGTCGCGGGTTCGAGCCCCGTACTTCCCGCCAACGCAATTAAAGCCACGTCTTCGGACGTGGCTTTTTGCGTTTGATGCACTTTGTTTCGATAGAACGATCGCCCTGGCGCATCTTCGCCCAGAATCCCCGCACCTTCGGGAACGCAAGTAAAATCCAATAAGTATATCTGTCTAAACAGCAGCTTTGTTGCGCAACACCTGTTCAACGAGACAGGGGGTTAGGTTATACTAAATTGCACTGTAGGCCGCATCTGATGCATTTCGCTCCAAGCGCGGCACTCAGTGGATATCCTATTTATCATTTGGATGTCCTAGCGGTCATTTAGCGTCTCGACACAAGCTCGGCCCCGGAGCTCGTTCGAGCTGTTCGTATTCCTTGAAAGGGGAAAAATGGACATATCGAGGAAGACTGATTACGCCCTTCGTATGCTGGCGATGCTTGCCGAGGACCCGGAGCGTTTGCTTTCTGTTCGCACCGCTGCCGAAGAGGTCAATGTCCCGTATTCGTTTGCCCGTTCGATCCAACACGGTTTGGTCCAGGCCGGTATTGTGGAGAGCCTGCGTGGCGTCCACGGTGGAATGCGTCTCAAGGTCAGTCCGGACGATGTCACCATCCGCCAGGTCGTCGAGGCTGTTCAGGGCCCTATGGTTATGAACGATTGCACCGCGCCCGATGGTGACTGTGCGCGCATGGGCACGTGCTGCTATCATCCCCTGTGGGCCGGAGCCCAGGCGTTGATGCGCGACTACCTCGATTCCGTTTCGCTTGGCGACATCGTCGCCCATCGCCAGTTCCCGGCTGTCGATCCCAAGTTCGCCGATCGCGATGCGTTTCCCGAGTACGCCACCTGTGCGTGCGCCTGCCGGGAGGAATAGCGCCGCATAAGGAGCATTGCCATGATTCAGGACCCCTTTCGTTCGATGATTCGTTCGGAAGGGGTCCTGCGTTATCGCGACCTTCCGTGGCGCCGCACGCGCGACCCATATATCATCTGGCTCTCCGAGGTCATGCTGCAGCAGACACAGGTTCCGCGCGTGGAGACGCGCATGCCGGCGTGGCTCGATCGTTTTCCGACCGTCCAGGCGCTCGCTCAGGCCGCGCCTTCCGATGTTTTAGATGCTTGGCAGGGCATGGGCTACAACCGACGCGCTCTGGCGCTCCACAAGGCCGCTCAGCGCGTTGCAGAGGACTGGGATGGGGAGTTTCCGCGTGAGACGCGCGACTTGGTCGCTCTGCCAGGTATTGGCCCGGCAACGGCGCAGGGTATCCGGTCGTTTGCGTTTGATCTTCCGGGTGTGTATCTGGAGACCAACGTGCGCACGGTCTTTCTGCATCATTTCTTTCCCGATGTGCCCGCCGTTCCCGATCGCGAACTGGTGCCGCTGATTCAGGCGGCCTGTCCGGCGGCCCCCGGTGCGGCGCTCGACAAGATCGCTCCCTTTGCCGTGCCGCTCGATGATGCCGATACGCCGCGCGCGTGGTATTACGCGTTGCTAGATTACGGCGCATATCTAAAAAAGACGTTGCCCAATCCGTCCAGGCGCTCGGCGGGCTATAGCCGTCAATCAAAGTTTGAGGGCTCGCGTCGCCAAAAGCGCGCGCATATCGTGCGCATGTTGCTGGCAGCGCGCGATGACCAGCCGGCGGGGATTACGCTCGATGAGGCCGTCGCAGGCGTTGACGAGATGGAGGCGGCGGCCGGTCGAGCGCCGGTCGAGTGTGAGCTGGTCGCGAGTATTCTGGCCGATCTGGAGCGCGAGGGCTTTTGCCGCTCCGAGGACGATCGTTGGCTGAGTGTGTAGCCCGCTCGAATTTTAAGGTTTAGATTTTCGGCAGGGGGTACCATAAAATAAGGCCGCTCAAAGCCTATGGGCGGCATGTATTGAAGGGAAGTACACCTATGGATTTTGAGAGCTCTCAAACCAAGAAGAACCTCGAGACCGCTTTTGCCGGTGAGTCTCAGGCGCACACCAAGTATCGCTACTATGCATCCAAGGCAAAAAAGGACGGCTACGTTCAGATCTCGAATATCTTTGCCGAGACGGCGGGCAACGAGTCCGAGCACGCCAAGCTGTGGTTTAAGTATCTGCACGATGGCGCCGTTCCCAGCACTCTGGATAACCTGCGCGATGCCGCCGCGGGAGAGAACTACGAGTGGACCGAGATGTACGACGAGTTTGCCAAGACCGCCGAGGAGGAGGGCTTTGCCGAGATCGCCGCGAAGTTCCGCGGCGTCGCTGCTGTCGAGAAGGCTCACGAGGAGCGCTACAACAAGCTCGTCGAGCGCATTGAGTCGGGCGAGGTGTTTGAGCGCGAGGGTGTAAAGGTGTGGAAGTGCCTGAACTGCGGACACCTGCATGTTGGTGCCGAGGCGCCCGAGGTGTGCCCGGTGTGCAACCACCCGAAGGCGTACTTTGAGGAGCAGGTGGTGAACTACTAGCGCGTGGCGCTGGCTGCTGCGGGGCGCGGGGCGGGGAGATACCTTTCCCTCTCGCTCACGGCTTCGCAGAGTCGCGCGAGGGAAAGG
>NZ_QRWU01000013.1:0-23880 GCF_003459795.1 Collinsella sp. AF18-8LB | reverse complement strand
GGAGTTGTTCTGGCCCAGGCCGTTTTGATAGGCGCGCTCTTCTTCGTACAGGCGGCCGAGCGTGGGGGCATCGACGTTCTCGGCAAAGACCGAGAACTTGCCGGCGCGCAGCTGCGGATCGATCATAAAGCGCACGAGGGGCTCGCCGACAAAGACATAGCGGCGCTTTTCGGCCTGCGCCTTCACGAACTCGCGGACCTCGCGCGAAAGCTCGGGGTAGAACGGGGCGAGCATGGGATCGTCGTCGGCGGCGATAAGGATGGTATAGAGTGCCGGCGCCGTGTTGACGCCGTTGATCACCAGAGTCTGATCCTCCATGTCGCGAGCGGCCTGCTTGGCAAGCTTCTTAAAGGAGAACGGGGCACGGGTGGCACCGAAGATGCCGGCCACGTGGTCCTCGAAGATGTTCAGGAAGTTCACGAAAGATCACTCTCCGTATAGGTTCTTTGGTATCCGAGCAAATATAGGCATATCCCAACGATTATAGAGGATAGGATTCCCGCAACCGCCGCCTTGGCGATGACCGCGGCTGCAAGGCTGGCAATTTCCATATGGTGTGCAAGACAGGACGCCGCTGCGCAGCCGATGCCGGTGACAGCGATGGCGGCGATTGCGGCAAGGTTTGAGCCCTGATTGGCACGCTTGGCATGGACATTGAGCAGCGCAGATGACGCCGCGGCAGTTGCCGCGACCAGCACAAAGGCAGCCCAAAGGAGCGGGTCTCCCAGCGCTGCGGCAACGTTACCGAGCCCCAGCACGCCTCCGGCTGAAAGCGCGACCGTGGCCAGACGGGCAAAAAGTGCGCCCATGCCCGTTGCCGCGGCGGCGCTTGCCGGGCCGAGCCAAAATGACGCGACGCCGGCGGTGACCCCAGCTGCCAGGAAGGTATTGCCGGTCAGACAGCCAAGCGCGAGTGCACAGGTGAGTGCGGCGCTCGCGGCAGCCTCGGTGCGACCCCAGGCGATCCACCAACCGGACATGGCGGCGGCAAAGATCACCGCGACGGGCAACATCGACAGGATGCCCTGCGCCTGCATGGTGGCGTTTGCCATGAGCACCAAAAAGCCCACGGCCGAGATGGCCGAGCCAATCTGGGGGGCCAGGCCGGCCGCCGCTCCGATCGCGATAGCCGCAATGACCAGGCCGGGAAGCGCCGCGACCCCAGCCGTTTGCATCAGCAAAAAGCTAAAGGTGCCGCACGCTAGCGCCGAGATAGCGCGCATGGTGTAGTCGCGCGCATGGCTCCAGCGCGTGCCCGCCCAGCCGAGTGCGGGGTCGACCTCGATGGCGTCGTCCTCGTAGTACGACGGCTCGATATCGTCGAGCTCCTGCTCGTCATCCGAAAGCTCGCCAACCATTTGCTCCAAGCTGCGACGGCCCTCGCGTACGCTGCCCAGACCGGCAAGGAGCTGGTCGCAAAATGCCTCGATGCTGCTGGGGCGGTCCTGCGGCATGGGGGAGAGCGCGCTCATGAGCGCGCTCTCGGCTCCCGGGGGGAAGTGTGGTATCAGCTCGCTGGGATAGGTGGCGCCGCCGATGATACGGTCGAGCGAGTCGGCGGGCGTGGCCGCCATAAAGGGAGCGCTGCCGCACAAGCCCTCATAGATAACGCAGGCAAGGGCAAAGACATCAGCGCGTTCGTCGACCGTGCCGGTCTCGATATCGAGCTGCTCGGGCGGCATGTAGCCGATGGTGCCGCCGCGCGAGCCGCCAAAGCCACCGGCGGACGACAGCCGCGCCATGCCAAAGTCGGTGAGCTTTACATTGCCCGAGTGGTCGATGAGCACGTTGGCGGGCTTAATGTCCAGGTGGAGTACGCCATTACTATGGGCGAAGGTGAGCGCCTGGCCCAGGGCATCGGCAATGGCCGCGGCCTCGTCGAAGGTAAGTGAGTGGCCGTCCACGCGATGCAAAAACTCGGCTAGCGACATGCCATCGACATATTCCATAACCAGGTAGGCATAGGCGGTGTCGTGCGTAAAGTCGATAACCTGCACGATATTGGGATGTTGAAGCATAGCGGCAGTGTGCGCCTCGCGCAGGACATCCATGATGTCGCTGGCGGGCATGCCGGAACCGTTGATAAGGGGGATGCGCTTAATGGCGACGCGGCGGCGCAGGTGCGTGTCGCGGCAGATCTCGATGGAGCCAAAACCGCCGGTCGCAAGCGTCTCGAGCGGCTGGTACCGCTTGAGCAGCTCGCGAGAGCTGGTGCCCTCCAAAGGAACGTCCGGCGAGAACCGGGCGGTATGTTGCGAGAAAAGCGGCATGGCCAACCCTCGTGCGTTTAAAGTTCGTTTGCGAGCGGCGGGCGCGGGGCCAAGCCGTTCGCGGTGGCATAGATGCTGCTAGTGTAGCACGCTCGGGCAGATGGCGAGGAAACGGGGATGAGGTGGCCCGATCGGTTCGGGTCGTTTCGGCTCGTTCGGAAAGTGGGGGACCGGTTTTCAACCAAATAATGGGATGCGCTTTCCAAAGGGGGCAGCTTGCGGAAGCTGCATCCCAGAATAATGGCCTGGAACGGGACGGACTTTCCGAACCGGCGCTTAAAAGGAAACCGCATCCCATTTTGGAGCGGGGACTGCGGACAAAAGCTGGACCGTGATCTGGCTCGGATTGGAGTTCGCCTGAATCGTTGATGCTGGCTGGTGTGGGAACAGAGATAAACGAGCGGCTCGAGCGATATAATGACACGATATGGAGGCCATATGCTTTTTTCCCGCCGTTCTGCTACATCTGCCTGCGCCATTGCGCTTGTCGTAATGGCGGTCACCCCTTATCACCGGTTTTCATCTTCAATCGGCCTGGCGTCAGGTGCAATGACCTGGCTCGTTATCCTGGGCGCATGCCTCGCGGCGTTTGTTCATGGTGCTGCGCTATGCAAGGGGGGAATGAGACGGCCGAGGCATCTCGGTGCTATCGGTGTTTTCCTTGGTGTTATTGCAATGGTTCCCGAGTGGGTTGACTTGGCCTTCTATGCTCGCGGAGATTCTATTCCATTCGTGTTTGCACCGATCTGGCTGTTGCATGGCGTTTCGTGCGTCTCGTGCTTTGCTGGGGCGTTGCTCCTCTCATATGTTATTTGGGACACGGCGGGCTCTCCTTTGACGCAGGGGGCGACGCCGACCGACGAAAGAGAGAATCGTCGCCTGCAGAACGCGATTTTTACAGAAACAATAGCCGTCCTGTCTTGCCTGCTGTTTTGCTGTCGAGTTTCATGGAGAATTGTCCCCGAGCCATGGGGGATACCCTCTGTTTCGGCCGCATCAATTGGCCTTGCGCTTTTAATTCCGTTGGTCTATCTCGCATTGGCTGTGGCCCCGCTGTTTCGCTGCTCCCGCGCCTTTGGTCGGGGGCAGAGCGACGTGTTTGCCCGTTCTGTGCTCGTGGCACTCCCTATTGGCCTTGTTCCGGCTGTTGAGGCGGCATACTTCGCAAGCGATGCCGCGATCATTGCATTGCTTGCGATGGGGTCTGCTATCGCCGCTGCTTTCGTATGCATGTTACTAAGGAGAAAACGGGACAACAATTCGGATATCGCCCACGCGTCTGACCCATTCGATGCGGAGGCGTTTTCCCCTGCCCTGTCGCCTAGAGAAGAGCAGTTTGTTCGACTGCTGCTCAAAGGGAAAACGCCGGCGGAAATTGCCAAGGAGACGGATACGAAGCCATCGACGGTGCGAACAACGCTTCACCGAGCATACGGGAAGGCGTCAGTTGCGGGCTCACGCGAGCTCGTGGCGTTGTTTGCGGGTGAGGGTGATACTGTAGGGCCTGAGCTGCCGCAGCGGCATGCTGACGATATGTTGGCATCAGCTCGAACGCGCCGGCTGTTTCGATACCTGCTCACATTATTTTTTATCCTCCTTGCGGCTGGACCGTTGGTAATGGCGGATAGCGATTGGGGATCCGGTGTTTCGTGGGCTGTCGCTTTTTCTCTCTCAAGCTATGCATTGGGTCTCGGACTGCTTCTGTCGCTACGCTACGCGGGTGGAAAACCGAATCGTGAAGCTGCGCTGGATAGAGCAGGTGAGGCGATTGAGCTCGGAGGTCCGTGCATGTGGGCGATACTGTCTGCTGCGGAATGGTCTTTTATCTATATCTCGACATGGAGGTGCATACGCGTTCCGTTGATGGCTGTGCCGGTCCTGTTTTGCGGCGTGGCGTCTACAGCTTCGCTCGCTGTTGGGCTGCGTCCGTTTAAGGTGCATGCCCGTGCTCGGGCTATCGTGCCATTGGTGTCAATAGGTGTCGCTGCTTCAATCTATGCGGCCAGTAGGGGGCGAATTCATGGGTTCGTGGTGCTGGCGGGGATGCTGCTCACATATGTAGTGCTGCGAAGCTGTCCGCAGCGCAAAATGCTTGGGGTATGGATGCTTTGCTTTGGGGCGACGGCTCCTGTCTGGGTCGTCTTGCTCAACATGGCGCAGGATCTGATGGTTTTCGAGCCGCTGTTCCTTGCGTCGCTGTTGGGGTATAGTTCGGCTGTCAATGTCGTCGTGGCAACGGTGGTCGTCTGCTGGTCTGTGCCCATGTTCGTCACGCACATCGCGCTCGCCCACTCGGTTGAGAACGAGAGGGCCGTCTTGGAGTACCGTGCGAATGGGTTCACCGAAACGGCTCGCGTGCGCCAGCTGGCTTTGCTTACATCGCGCTCCCTTTCTGATGTTCAGTCGCAAATTTTGCTGATGACGGCAGAGGGCGCAACGACAAAGACCATTGCGGAGGACGTAGGTTATGCTGCATCTACGGTGCAAGCGTTGCGATCCGCATCTTATCGCCAGTTGAAGATCAAGAACAAAGCGGAGCTTATTTCATTGTTATCGCAGGTGGATAACGTGTAAACGCCTGGATTATCAACTCAATAGCGAGTGTTTACAGACATCTTTCTCCATTCATGCAAAGGTTGCCGTGCGTCGACGCATTGTTAACCGCTTTTGATTGGAGAAGGTCATGATTAAGTTAAAGAACGCCATTGGCCGCATCGGAGTGAGCCTTGCGATTATTGCGGGGCTTTCCCTGGGGGCTCCTATCGTATCGTTTGCTCAGGAGGAGTTTGACACTTCTCAGGTTTCAAGCGTTACGCAGAATGCCGACAGCGGAATAGCGACTTGTGTTAACAACGCGGATACGGGATTTAGTTTCCAATGTTCCGGGACAAGCGCGACGGGCTATCGCCGGAAAGACAATTCTTCCTCGCTCTATATCAACATCTTGGGGTATTCGGGCAAGCCACTTCGTTTGTATGTGGATGGAGCTTACAACACAAACGGTAGCGGTGGCGCAAATTGCACCGAGGGCGTATATCGTTCCAACCATTATGGAAAGTGGGAGATGTACAACCAGGTTCGCGAGAGCGGGCGTTCAGCGGCTCGTCTGACGGCTTGGGCTGAGTCTGGCTATGGCACCGTTAATGGAGTCTGGAGTCCTGATTGCGTTGGGCGCTTCTCGAAGTTGCCGGCGTAGTTTGAATGGATACCCGCCCGGGCCAGCGGGCCTGGGCGGGAAGGAGGATTCATGATTAACAATAAGGGAGTCCTGCGGCACGAGCTGCACAAGACGTTCCGCTGCCCGCTGTTTGCTGCCTCCCTCGTCATGGGCGTTTTGATCGCGTTGGCGGCTGCTGTTGAGTCGTGGTGTTACCTGAATCAAGAGCGGAATAATCTACTCTCTTTCGGTTATGGGCTTGGCCTGCAAGCGCAGCACTATCTTGGACAAACGCGCGAGAGTAGTTTCGGCAACTGGATAGTCGTGAGCGCAAATGCGCCACTATCGGCGACTATTTTTTTCTACATCTTGCCGCTGCTCGCTCTCTTGGCGGGATCCTGGTCATGTCTGGCTGAGCGGTTGAACGGTTACGACGCCCAACTATGTACGCGCGTGTCGAGGAGGCTTTATATCAACGTGAAGCTCATCTCGTCATTCCTCTCGGCATTTGTTGTAACTGCCGTACCGCTCGCCGTTAATTTTCTCATCGTATCGATGTTGTTTCCCGCGTATATGCCCCGGGTCGATGAAACGACATACGTTGGCCTTTACTTGCACAGCTATTTTTCTCTTCTTTTTTATACTCAGCCCTTGCTCTACGTATTGGTTTATACGCTGTTCGATGCAGTGACGCTGGGGGTTTTATCCATGGCCGTGACCGGTCTGTCGGTTGTGTTTCGCAGCAGAGTCAAGGCTGTGATCGTTCCGTATCTACTCATGGTTGCGTGGCACTTTGTTAATGACTGGATTTTTAGCGTCTTGCAGTGTATTGGATTCAACTGCAACATTCTCAACAGCATTAGATCGGAATCGCTCAATAACTGGCCCGACATTCGAGCGGGGATTGTAGAGATCGTAGCCCTGCTTATTGTTTCGCTGTTTTTTGCGAAGGTGTTGGAGAGGCGCGAGGTGATTTGATGTTGTTTCGATTGCTCGCGGCGGATTTGAGAACCGTATTGAAGAGGAATGCTGTTGCTTTTATTGCAATGGCGGTCATGTCGATTGCGAACTTGGTCTATGCGTATGGACTGTCCGTGATATATGGTACTAAAACGGAAATATTGGGGTTTGCAGATAATTTCGCGCTGGTTTTTGCCGGGTCGACTCCGTTTGAGTTTAGGCCGGGGGCCATGTTCGTTCCTCCACTTGGCTGGCTGTTTCTCACCCTGCTCATTCTCTATACAACCCTCGATTATTCAGTCGAATCATTGCGGGGGTTCGGCTTGCAGACGCTTGTCCGGTGCCGTACGAGGTGGCTGTGGTGGGTGTCGCGGTTTGTTTTGGTTACGGTGGTAACGACAATCTCACTGCTCGTGGTGGTCTGCTCTGTTGTGCTTTGGAGTTTGGCAACGGGCGCCTCTTTTAGCACGGTTATACATAGCGAGTCGCTTCAACTTGTAAGCTTAGGCAAGGATTTTCTTACATCGAGCGAAGCGGATGGACTGCCGTTTTTCGCGGGTCTATTTCTTGCTTTTGAATCGCTTGCCTTTATGCAGCTTGCAGTTGGATTTGCATTTGGGCCATCGGTCGCGTTTGTGACGCTCGTGAGTTATTTGATTTGCTCGGCATATACAAGTCATTGCGCGTTGTTGGGAAACGCATTGATGCTTCTGCGCTGGGACGGAATGGTGAAAGGGGGCGTCTCGGTGGCTTCGAGTGCGCTGGTCTCACTTGCGATCATGGCGGCTTGTTTATTGATGGGCGGATTTTGGTTTTGGCGAGCCGATTTTATAGAAAGGAAGGGCACGGTATGGCTGTAAACGTTAAAAACGTATCGAAGCGAATCGGTAAAATTGACGTTTTGCGCAATGTGTCTATCGAGATAAATCCGGGCACCGTTGTCGGGCTTCAGGGCATTAACGGCTCGGGCAAAACCATGCTCATGCGAGCGGTTTGTGGACTAATTAAGCCAACTAAAGGCGAGATTATTATCGATGGACAAAGGCTTGGAATGGATATTTCGTTTCCGCCAAGTCTGGGAATGCTGATCGAAGCGCCTTCTTTTATGGGCTACCTATCCGGCTATGACAACTTGGAGCTCATCGCCAAGATCAAAGGTGTTGCTGCCGATGAGGATATCCGTTCTGCTCTGCGACTTGTGGGGCTTGATGCTGACGAGAAGAAGAAGTTCCGGACTTACTCGCTCGGCATGAAACAACGTCTGGGGATAGCTGCGGCAATTATGGAAAAGCCGAAGCTGCTTGTTCTCGATGAGCCAACGAATGCCCTCGATGAAGCGGGCGTTGAAATGCTCAAGCGCGTCGTCTCGCTGGCAGCTTCAGCGGGCCGTGAGGTTCTTTTGTCTAGCCATGACGGGGAAGTGCTCGCGGAACTTGCCGATAGGGTTTATTGCATGCGCGATGGCGCCATCGCCGAAGTGCGGGAAAGGCTGTGAGTGAGATGGAATCGGCTCTTTTGACGAGGAGATCCGCGCTCGCGCTCTGCGGTTGCGCTGTAATTGGTGCGGTTGGTGCAAGGATAAGCGCTGTTAACGCCAATAGAACGGTGATTCCTGAGAAGTATTATCCTGCGGGGAAATGGCTTTCGATGGACGGTGCATACTTTGGTTCGAAGGACAGCCCAACTTCGGGATATTCATTCTGCGTGGATGATGCGGCGTTGATGACGCCACGGGAATATCTTAGACGGTCTCATGACGACTATTCAAAATACGGAGACGTGAATGTTGAGACGAGCCTGAAGGACGCTAATTGTAAGTGCGTCATTGCGGTTAAAATGCGCGTGCGGAACAGGGATAACGAAGACGGTGGAATCAAAACGTACCTTTGGCATCTTGTGCCAGAGTCTTCTCCAAATTACGACTTTGTGGTCAATACGGATTTAATTTGTCAGGCGATGCCGGTTTTAGGCGGGTCTCCAGCATTTGCCGTGGAGGTTGGGGCAGAAAACGAGTTGCTCGTCCCATTTATGATGCAAAACACCAACGACTATTTCGAAGATTACGAAACCGTCCGTTTTGAGAAAGCATTTCCCGGGACTTACACGATGAAGATGACCGATCTGCCGGAGCGAAGGCTCTTAAGGTTTGAAGTGAAATAGCTCGAGAGTTAGGCAAAACGGGTCCATCGGCAGTACGCGCGCCCGATTTCAGGCGCCCCGACCCGGAATCGGGCGCGGGACGAGGCACCTTCGGTGTCGGCCAGCCTAGCGCCTCTTCTTGCTCTTCTTCTGCTTGCGCTGCTTGCCCTTGTCGCCCTGGGGTTTGTCGGCCTTGTCGCCCTGCTTGGCCTCGGCGGCAGCCTTCTCGGCCTTCATTTTCTTCTTCTTGGTCTCGATGCGGAGTTTTTTGTTGATGCGCGCCTTAAGGAAGGCGCCAAACTGCTCGGCATCGCCGCGAACAAAGGTGTCCTTGGGGATCGTCACGCCCTGGTCGGCGAACATGGCCACAAAGATGCGCTCGCCGTCGAGTACGTGGTCGAGCTTCTCAAACGGGAAGAACTGCGACTTGCCGCTCTTGCCCCAGACCATCAGGCCGTCTTCGTTGGCGGCGACGCGGCGATAGCGGCCGCCCATGGACTCGTCGGCCTCGACGGCATCGATAAAGTCGCGGGCGAGCGTGTGGTGCAGGTTTTTGCTCCACCAGGCCAAAAAGGTGCCGAACACGATCAGGACGACGCCAAACTTGATCCAGTTGCCGCCGGCCACCAGCATGCCAACGCCCAGCAGCGCGGCAATTGCCGCGGCGACATACAGCGAGCCGCGACGCCTGGGCGAGGCGACCAGACGGGCGAAGTCGGTGACGAGGTCGTTTTCGTACTGGTACTCGTTGAGGTACAGGATGCCGTCATCGGCTGCTGCCTGCTTCTCGAGCGCGACCTCGATCTGGTCGGCTGCTTCGGAGGGAACGAGGTTACTCTCTGCGTCTGCCATGCTCTTTGGACTCCTATCGCGGCGGGCTCGCCGTACGGGTTATTATGAATGCAGTATGCCGTGCGACCGCATGGCCGTCGCGGCAACAAGACTCAGTATACCCGGGGGAGCACCCATGGAATCGTTGTACCGAAAGTATCGCCCGCTCACCTTCGACTCCGTGGTGGGCCAGCAGCATATCGTCTCGACGCTCGAGCACGCCATCACCGAGGGGCGCCTGTCCCACGCCTACCTGTTCTGCGGACCGCGCGGCACGGGCAAGACCACTATGGCGCGCATTCTGGCCAAGGCACTGCTGTGCCACAATGCCGAGGCAGCGCGCGCCGAGGGTGCAAGCGGCTGCATGCCCGACGGCACCTGTGAGGAGTGCGAGCTCATTGCCGAGGGCAACCATCCGGACGTCTACGAGCTCGATGCCGCAAGCCGTACCGGCGTGGACAACGTGCGCGAGGAGATCATCAACTCCGTCAACTTTGCCCCGGTGCGCGGCAAGTACAAGATCTATATCATCGACGAGGTCCACATGCTCACGACGGCGGCGTTTAACGCGCTGCTCAAGACGCTCGAGGAGCCGCCGGCACACGTGATCTTTGTGCTGTGCACTACCGACCCGCAAAAGATTCTGGAGACCATCCTCTCGCGCTGCCAGCGTTTCGATTTCCATCGCATCGGCAACGAGGATATTGAGCATCGCCTGGCATACGTGTGCGAGCGGGAGGGCTTCGATTACGACGATGAGGCGCTGGCTATCGTGGCGCGCCACGCCAAGGGCGGCATGCGCGACGCGCTCTCCACGCTGGAACAGCTGAGCGTCTTCGGCAACGGCACCGTGCATGCGGACGATGCCCGCTCGCTTTTGGGCGAAGTTTCGGACCAGATTCTGGGCGAGTTTGCGCGCGCCATTGCCGATCGTGATGTCGCCGATCTGTATGGGCTTATTCGCGCGCAGGTCGAGGAAGGCAACGATCTGCTGGAGCTGACGCGCGAC
The DNA here is from genome assembly GCF_003459795.1 of Collinsella sp. AF18-8LB. Taxonomy (NCBI): domain Bacteria; kingdom Bacillati; phylum Actinomycetota; class Coriobacteriia; order Coriobacteriales; family Coriobacteriaceae; genus Collinsella; species Collinsella sp. AF18-8LB. The sequence goes on along the minus strand of NZ_QRWU01000013.1, from coordinate 13,514 downwards.
CTGGTGGCGCACGTGCGCGACGTGTACGTGGCATGCGTTGCCGGCGCCCGTGCCGAGCTGTTTGAGGGCGGCTCCGAGCAGGCCGAGACGCTTGCTGCTGAGGCTGCTGCCTTTGGCGGGCATCCGGCCGACCGCCTGGCCCGCGTGCTGACGGTGCTCGACGATGCTGCGCTGGAGATGAGGGGCGCGAGCGACGTACGCCTGGTGCTCGAGATCGCCTGCACGCGTCTGGCACGTCCCGAGGCTGATTTAACGATTGAGGCATTGGCCGAGCGCGTGGCACGTTTGGAGGCCATGGTTGCCAATGCGGCGGTACCGGCGAGCGTGGCTGCTGCTCAGGCCGCCGCGCCTGCAGCATCCGTACCCGCTGCTGCCCAGCAGCCGACGCTCATTTCGGGCGCCCGTGCTGCCGCTCCGGCGGCATCCGCTGCCCCCGCTGGTACGTCCGCGCGCCAGGGCGGTATGCCTTGGGACCGTGGTGCTGCCGCTCCGGCGGCTCAGCCTGCGCCCGTGTCAGCTTCCAAGCCTGCAGCGCCTGCACCTCAGTCTGCGCCGGCTCCGATGCCTCAGCCCGTTGCGGCCCCCGCGCCTGCCACCGCTCCGGCACCTAAGCCCCAGTCCAACAATGCCGCCCAGGTTGCCGCCGCCGGTACTGCCGAGACGCCCGCGGTCGAGGATGCCGGAGAGCTGCAGCGCAAATGGGCCGAGGTTGTCGAGCGTGTCAAGGCGCGTCAGGCTTCCTACGCAGGGCTTTTGCTCAACGCTCGCGCCACGGCCGACGACGGCTCCAAGCTCACGGTCTCGTTCCCCGCGGGTTCGACTTTTGCCATCAAGATGCTCGGTCGCGCCGATACGCAGTCGGTGGTCCTGCCGACGGTCTGCGCGGTCTTCGGTCGTCGTACCGTCGACTATGTCCTGGATGGGGGTGGCACGCCGGCTCCTCAACATGAGGAGCATTCTCCATCTGCACGGGCTGCGGCATCTGCGGACCCGCAACCCGTGTCCTCGGCGGCCCCTGCATCCTCGAGCGCCAGCGCAACGCAGCCAAAAGCAGCACCGGTAGCGGCACCGACCCCGTCGGCGCCTAAACCCGTCACGGCCAAACCGGCTGCTCCGACACCCGCGCCCAAGCCCGCCTCGCCCGCGCCCAAGTCATCCGACCTGGGCAAGGCCCCCTGGCTGCGCTCGGACAATCCCGCCGGCGCTCCTGCCACGGGCAAGCTCCCGACCGAGCCTGCGCCCCGCGCTCCCGAGCGCGCGTCCGCTCCCAAGGCTCAGCCGTCCGTGCCGTCTGCACCGTGGGAATCCGAGCAGGTACCCTACGACGACGCCATGGTTGGCGGTTTTGCCGCCGACACGGGCGGGGACGATCTGCCCCCGTTCGACGTGCCGGGTGCGGCGTCCGCGCCCAAGTCCGCTGCAGCTGCCCCCAAAGAGGAGGACGCTTCTGCAGCTCCCTGGGAGTCCAACCCCGGCGCCGGCAGCCCCTTCGGCCATCAGGGTGCAGCCCCGAGCATCCCGCAGACCGAGGACGAGGCCAAAGCCCTCATCCGCAGCGTCTTCGGCCAGTCCACCATCTTCAAGCCGGTGGAGTAGCTGCGCAGGCGGGTATACTGCTCAAGAAGAGAGCCCCTTGCCCGGGCGCATCTGTATTTCGGACATGTGTAGTGTGGTGCCGCTTATATCGCATTCGAGCAGACAGGTACGCGACGGTCGTCCTAGGGTGCTGAGGTCGACACGATACGTCGCACGACTGTCTGTGTACTCGACTTGCATGTCGTTGGCAACTGCTCCGATTGTCAAAAAAGAGCCTGGCTCGGCATCAACAATCTTGGAATCTTTTATCTTGACCTTGAGCTCTTGGTAAAGGGACGGGCTGTTGTAGTAAACGGTCCGGGTCCCGTCGGTGCACTCATCGGTCGCTTCCCATTTGACGACGGGCTGGTCCGAGCTGGCTATCAGCAGTTCTGCTCCAAAGGCTATAGCATGGGTGATGACAACCAGTAATGCCCAGCCGACAAAGAGATAGAGAACCACATATGCAACGGGGTGTTTTGAGCGGATGTTTTGGAGCGCGTCGGGGGCATTCATGGGGGCACCTCCAAATTGCTGTCTGTGACAATCAAATTATACCCTGCCATCATGAGCGCCGCCTCGAGCAGCGGTTCGGCATTTAGCCATTTAGTGGTACGCAGAAAATGTCGGATTCCGGCTCTACAAGATTTAGCTTTCAATATTATGCAGATGCGAATTATTCAACTTCGCATAATCTTTGGGTGCGGCTTGCACTCCAGGACATGTATATCGACTGAGGTAGCGTGTCCGCCCCGCTTGCTTGCCCCGCGCCGTGGTACGATTTTTGAGTTTGAAAGTCCCGTCGCGCTCCGGCTGCCCTTGCAGCTTGTCGCGCGGCCGCACGTAAAGGAGCCATCATGGCCGGTATGAACATGCAACAAATGATGAAGCAGGCTCGCAAGATGCAGGAGCAGCTTGCCGCCGCGCAGGAAAACCTTAAGTCCCAGACCGTCGACGCCTCTGCCGGCGGCGGCATGGTCAAGGTGACCGTTAACGGCGAGATGGAACTCGTCAGCCTCACCATCGATCCCGATGCGCTCGATCCCGAGGACGTCGATATGCTGCAGGACATGATCATGGCTGCCGTCAACGAGGCCGTTCGCGGCGTCAACGAGCTCGCCAACAAGCAGATGGGCGCCATCACCGGCGGTCTCAACATCCCGGGCATGCCGTTCTAAGACGCGCATATATATGAGTGCCAACCATAGCCTGCAAAAATTGCTCGATGAGCTGGGCCGCCTGCCGGGCATTGGCCCCAAGTCGGCTCAGCGCATCGCCTATTACCTGCTCGAGGCCGATGCCGAGGAGGCGCGTCGCCTGGCCGAGGCCATCCTGGAGGTTAAGCAGGAGGTTCACTTTTGCAGCCGCTGCTTTAACTACGCCACGGCCGACGAGTGCTCCATCTGCCAGGATTCGATGCGCGATACCACTCGCATTTGCGTGGTGGGCGAGCCGCGCGATGTCCAGGCGATAGAGCGCACGGGCAGCTACCATGGTCTCTACCACGTATTGGGCGGCGTGATCAGTCCCATGGACAAGATCGGCCCCGAGCAGCTGCACATTCGTGAGCTGCTGGCACGCTTGGGCCACGAGGACATCCACGAGGTCATCATCGCCACCAACCCCAATATTGAGGGCGAGACCACGGCGAGCTACCTGGCCCGCACTATCAAGCCGCTGGGCGTCGAGGTGTCGCGTCTGGCAAGCGGCCTTCCCGTGGGCGGCGACCTGGAGTATGCCGACGAGCTTACGCTTGGGCGCGCCATTGAGGCCCGTCGCACGATTTAGGTGGCGAGCCTGCTCCTGCCGTATGTTATCCTCGCGACGCACGGGGTAGCCATAATTTCCCCGTGCGACTGTAAGTTTGTTGTGCAACAAAGATGCTTTGTATCCGCTTATCGCATGGATGCTTTCATTCGCATCCTTAATTTGCCCATTCGTTTCGCAACCTTTTGGGTTCGCTGATACACTCAAATATGGATTCGAATGAATGCGCCGCTCCCGAGCGGCGTGTTTTTGTTGGAGGAGAACGCATGCGGCCCGGTGGCACTCAGACAAAGCGCGGCGCCGCGGTGCGCATGCGACGCCGACTGGGCTTGGCGCCGCGGGCGTACGCACTGCTGTCTTGCTCGCTGGTGCTGGTCATAGCTGGCGTTTCTGTCTATGGCATGACCGTGCCGTCCATGATGCAGGCGCATGCCGCACGCGAACCGCGCGTGGGGCATGAGGTCAAAAGTGACCTGGGCACCACGACTGGATATGCTTGGGCAAGTGTGGTCGCGCATATTGTGTTTGGCACCGACGACGCGAACGGCGCCGAGGCCCCAGACAACGAAGTCACGCTTGCCAATGGCAAAACCATCGTGCTCACCAACACCAAGATCATCGATCGGTTGTCCGACAATAGCGTGGCGGCAACGGTGAGTAAGGTCGAGCAGCAGAAGGAGCAGGACGCCCAGCAGTCCGGAAAGCCCGGTAGCTCGGATACTTCTGGCTCCGGCTCGGATTCGTCGAGTTCGGGCGGCGGCTCAGGATCGGGTTCCTCTGCCGGAGGGTCTGGAAACGGCGGCTCGACGGGCGGCAACACTGACAACGATGCAAACTCCGGTGGCCTTTCCGCTGCTGAGGAAGAGAGCATTCACAGTTGGCTTGTGACCAAGTACAACATGCTCGACGGCTATGTTTCTCGTGCCAATGACGTGGTCTCGACCTATAACTCTACGGGAGATCCCAGGCCGTGCGACAGCCTGGTCGGGGAGATGTTTGTCATTCGAGCTGAGTTCGGTCGTCAGACATTCTCGCCCCGGTCAAAGTGGTATCAGCAGTACGCCAATCTGTGGGGCTGTTACACCAACCTATGTCAATGGGTCGGCCATTACGGCGATGATGACGTCGCGCTCGGTAACTTCAACAATAACGTGGCGGCGCTTGCCCTATGATGACCGATCTTGCATCCACCACACCACAATCGCTCGGTCGCGATCCCATGGTCGGCCTGCGCTTGGCGCGTGTCGACGGGTTTGAGCCGGCCATTGCGCTCGGTCAGGACGAACTGCCTGCCTATCTGCGTCGTTTTACGATGCTGTTTGCCGACGATGCCACCATGCGCCGTGGCGGTATCGGCCGCGTGACGCGTGCCGCCAACGCCCAAGGCGAGGCCGTGGCGCTCAAGCAGCTCATCTTGCCGACGCGCGATGAGTTTGACGACGATGCAACTCACGAGGCGCTGGTCGCCAAGTTCAAGGCGGCGTTTCGCGAGGAATATGAATGCCATCGCGCCCTTTCGGGCCTTAAGGGCTTTCCCCGCCTCTATGGCTGGGGCGAGGTCGACGGTGTGCCTGCAATTGTCATGGAATGGGTCGAGGGCGAGACGCTCGCCCGCTTGCGTTCGCGACTCGCCGTGGACGATGCCGGACGCCTGTCGCCGCTTGTGGCGGCGCGTTTGGGTCGCGACCTGTTCGATCTGCTCTGCCGTATGAGCCTGGTGGGTGAGGGCTTTGTCCATCGCGATATCTCGCCCGCTAATATTATGGTGCGTACGGCGCGTCTACCGCTTGACCGGCAGCTTGCCGAGGGCACCTTTGACCTGTGCCTGATCGACTTTGGCTCGTCGCTGGCGCTTGAGCCTGCGTCGGCCGTGGCCGGTGCCGGCGGCAAGGCGTCGTTTACGGAGCGCTATGCCACGCTGCGTCGCGCGACGGTTGCCTATGCCCCGCCCGAGATGCTCACCGACGATATTCCCGACCTGCGCGCTTTGCGTATGTCGCCGGCGATCGACGTCTATGCCGCGGCAAGCACGGTTTACGAGCTTATTGCCGGCGTCGCGCCATACGGAGCCGCGCCGAGCACTTCGGGCGCCTCGGGTTCGCGCAAAAAGACGCGCGACATCGCCAGCCCCTACCGTCTCAAGATGGACACGCGGCCCGACTATCCCATTGGTGCCCATGCGCCCGGTTGCGATTTGACTCAGCTGCTTCGTCGTGAGCCCGATGTGGCGCTCGCCGCGGCCGAGCAGGCCCAGCAACTGGGGCTTGAGCCGGATTCCGAGGAGCTACGCGATGCGCTGGCGTTTGTCGATGCCCAGCTGTTCGACGTGGTGATGGCCTGTCTGTCCAGCTCTCAAAAAGATCGTCCCGAGCCGGCGGCGGTCGAGGCGGCACTCTCGGCGTTTTGTGACCACTATGCGCAAAATGTCGGTCGTTCGCTCCGTGGCGAGCCGCTCACGCCGTGCCCCATGGATGCGTCCGGCCGCGCGGTTCGTCGCGCGCTGATGGTCGGCGCGGCGGTCGTCTGCGGCGTGGTTTGGGCTGTGGTCGTGGTTTCGGCCGCGCTGCTGGCATCGGGCACTCGCGTGACGGCGACTTTGGGATCGCTCGTGTGGTCTGGGTCGCTACCGGGTATTATTGCCGCACTGGCGTTGGCGCTGCCAGGCATAGCCGGCGTTGCCGCGGGGGCACTTGCGCGCGATCGGCGCTCGGGGTTCCTGCAGGGTGTGCTTGCGCTTTCTGCCTGCGAGGTTCCGGTATTGGCTGTGGCTGCATGTAGCGTATTTTCTCAACGCGCCGTGATGGGCGGCCTTGTTGCCGCTCTGATTGCAACCTATACGCTTACGTGGTTTTTGCTTGCGATGGGCTTTGCCTTTGAACTTCCCGTTTCGGCACCGCGACGCACAAAAGCCCAGATGGCGACTCCGCTTGCTGGTGGCGCCGCAGCTGCCCGCACTTTTGGCGGACCTGTCGAAGTATCGTCCGATTCTATTTCTACGACCAAGGAGGCCTAGGTCATGGCATCTCAAGTTGGGCTCACCCCATGCGGCGCCATGTTTGATATCTTTAAGCGCGCGGCGCATCTGAGCCATATCGAGCTGTGTGGCTTGGTGCTTTCGTCCCGTCCGCTCGCCGATGGCCGCAGCCCGCAGAGCCGAGCCGCCGATCGCTCTTGGGTTTCCCGCTTTATCGTTCGCGCGCCGGTCGGCACGCTTCAGCAGCGCTACTTTGCCGAATACGGTACCTCGGCTGCGCGTATTATGTCGCAACTGGCCCTGCGCCAGCGCAATCCCATGGACTCCACGGCTGTAATCAATATGGTCTGCGGTCCTGCAGGTGAACCGATGGTACGCGCGCTCGAAGAGTGCCACCAGGACACGAATCTCTATCGCAACGCGCTCGATCGCCTGTCCCAGGCGGCGGAACTCATGCCCGCCGAGCGCGCCGAGGCCGTGCTGGTGCTGTTTGTCGCCGTCGGTTGTTCGGCGGATGTGCGGTCCTCGGTGAACTATGCCATCGACTACGCGCACGCGACCTGTGGCGGAGGCACATCCACGCCGCGTTCGCTTGGCATGTCGATGACCGCGGGCGAACGCGAACCCGCCCCGGCGCACCCTTTGGGCTTGCTGCGCATACAAAACAGTTTTGTCGTGAGCGCCCCGCGCTGGATTCAGCCGAGTGAGCAGGGTGTTGAGATTGGCGCGCTGGCCACTGGTGAGGGCGATATTACCGACGTCGGCGACGATGTCTCGGCCCGCCATGCCCATATCTGGTGCGATGCTCAAAATATCTGGCACGTCGAGGACTTGTCGTCCACCAACGGAACCGTGGTGGTAAACGGGGCCACGCGTGTCTGCATTCAGGTCGAGCCCGGTCGTTCCGCCCAACTCAATCCCGGCGACGAGCTCAAGCTCGGCGAATCCACTACCTACGCCATCCTCTTCGGTGCCCTCTAGCCGGCAGATAGGGACGCTCCTTTTCTGCCGGCACTTGGGGACACTCCTTGTCGCGCCAGAGCCAGTCGCCCGGGGATGGAGGGGCCATTTTGGCCCTTGGCGGTCACCCAAGGCAAACCTTTACCGCCCACCTATATTTGACGAAATATAGCTTGGCGGCGGGGTACAATAAACCCGCATGCGGATTTCCGTTGCGGGCGCTTCCCATCGCCGGGGCGTGCCCGGGAGCATCCGGCATGCGGCCTTTGCGGCGCTCGGTCATGTGCAAGACGGGCGGTCGAGTCTGTGGGGTGCATCAGCTGCCCCTCGCCTCGGCATGCCTTCTCTCCACGCCATGTACCTGCTGCTCAGTCTGCCTGCCAGATGATGGAAGCAACAGCGAAAATCCCATCACGCCAACATCCCGGCGATCGCCGGGGCCTGTATACCTATATGAGAGGAGAGGGGTATATGGCGCGTAAGTTTAAGTCTATGGACGGCAACGAGGCGGCCGCATATGTTTCGTATGCGTACACCGAGGTAGCGGGAATTTATCCCATTACGCCGTCCAGCCCGATGGCCGACCATGTCGACCAGTGGGCGGCCCAGGGTCGCAAGAACATCTTCGGCACCCCGGTCAAGGTCGTCGAGATGGAGTCCGAGGCAGGTGCAGCCGGTACCGTTCACGGTTCGCTGGGCGCCGGTGCTCTGACCACCACCTACACGGCTTCTCAGGGCCTGCTCCTGATGATCCCGAACATGTACAAGATCGCGGGCGAGCAGCTCCCGGGCGTTTTCCACGTCTCCGCGCGTTGCGTCGCTTCGCACGCCCTGAACATCTTCGGTGATCACTCCGACGTCATGGCCTGCCGCCAGACCGGTTTCGCCATGCTCGCCGAGGGCAACGTCCAGGAGGTCATGGACCTCTCGCCGGTGGCTCACCTTGCCGCCATCGAGGGTAAGACCCCGTTCCTTAACTTCTTTGACGGCTTCCGCACCAGCCACGAGATCCAGAAGGTCGCCATGTGGGACTACAAGGATCTGGCCGAGATGTGCGACATGGACGCCGTCCAGGCTTTCCGCGACCACGCACTCAACCCTGAGCACCCGCACACCCGCGGCAGCCACGAGAACGGCGATATCTTCTTCCAGAACCGCGAGGCCTGCAACAAGGTCTACGACGAGCTCCCTGCCGTCGTCGAGGGCTACATGAAGAAGATCAACGAGAAGCTCGGCACCGATTACGGCCTGTTCAACTACTACGGCGCTCCCGATGCTGACCGCGTCGTCGTGTGCATGGGCTCCTTCTGCGACGTGCTCGAGGAAGTCATCGACTACCTCAACGCTCACGGCGAGAAGGTTGGCCTGGTCAAGGTTCGCCTGTTCCGTCCGTTCTCCATCAAGCACTTCGTCGACGTTCTCCCCGAGACCGTCCAGAAGATCGCCGTCATGGACCGCACCAAGGAGCCGGGTTCCATCGGCGAGCCGCTCTACCAGGACGTCGTCTCCGCTCTCTACGAGGCTGGCAAGACGGGCATCAAGGTCGTCGGCGGCCGTTACGGCCTGGGCAGCAAGGACACGCCTCCCGCGTCCGCATTTGCTGTCTTTGAGGAGCTCAAGAAGGACGAGCCCAAGCGCGAGTTCACCATCGGCATTGTCGACGACGTGACCAACCTGAGCCTGCCTGAGGCCGAGGATGCGCCCAACACCGCAGCCCCCGGCACCATCGAGTGCAAGTTCTGGGGTCTGGGTGGCGACGGTACCGTCGGCGCCAACAAGAACTCGATCAAGATCATCGGCGACCACACCGACAAGTACGTCCAGGCCTACTTCCAGTACGACTCCAAGAAGACCGGTGGCGTCACCGTCTCGCACCTGCGCTTTGGTGATTCCCCGATCCGTTCGCCGTACTACGTGACCAAGGCCGACTTTGTCGCCTGCCATAACCCCAGCTACATCGTCAAGGGCTTCAAGATGGTCCGCGACGTCAAGCCGGGTGGCACCTTCCTGGTCAACTGCCAGTGGAGCGACGAGGAGTTCGCCGAGCACATGCCCGCCGTGGCCAAGCGCTACATCGCGAACAACAACGTCAACGTCTACCTGATCGACGCTATCGACCTGGCGGCCAAGGTCGGCATGGGCAAGCGCACCAACACGGTGCTCCAGTCCGCCTTCTTCGCGCTGGCCAAGGTCCTGCCCGCCGAGGACGCCCTGCAGTACATGAAGGACGCGGCTACCAAGTCCTACATGAAGAAGGGCCAGGCCATCGTCGACGCCAACCATAAGGCCATCGATGCTGGCGCTACCGCCTTCCGTAAGTTCGAGGTTCCGGCCGACTGGGCTACCGCCGAGGATGCCGCTCCCGTCGAGCTCTCCGAGGAGACCAAGTCCGCCATCGCTCAGCAGGTCAAGAACCTGCTCGAGCCCATCGATCGCATGGATGGCGACAGCCTGCCCGTTTCCGCCTTTGTCGATTGCGCCGACGGCCAGTTTGAGCTGGGCGCCTCCGCATACGAGAAGCGCGGCGTCGCCGTGGTCGTTCCCCACTGGGACGAGACCAAGTGCATCCAGTGCAACCAGTGCGCCTATGTGTGCCCGCATGCCACCATCCGTCCGTTCGCGATGACCGAGGACGAGGCTGCCGCCGCGCCCGAGGCTACCCGCACGCTCGACGCTATGGGACCCAAGGCCAAGGGCATGAAGTTCACCATGGCCGTGTCCCCGCTCGACTGCATGGGCTGCACCAACTGCGTCAAGGTCTGCCCCAAGGGCGCCCTCGAGATGGTTCCCACCGAGCAGGAGATGGACCAGCAGCCCGTTTGGGACTACATGGTCGAGAACGTCTCCGAGAAGAAGGAGCTCATCGCGGCCAACGTCAAGGGCAGCCAGTTTAAGCAGCCCTACCTGGAGTTCTCGGGCTCCTGCGCCGGCTGCGCCGAGACCGCCTATGCACGTCTGGTGACCCAGGTCGCCGGCGACCGCATGTTCATCTCCAACGCCACCGGCTGCTCCTCCATTTGGGGCAACCCCGCTGCCACCGCTCCTTACTGCAAGGACAAGGACGGTCACGGCCCGGCGTGGAACAACTCCCTGTTCGAGGACAATGCCGAGCACGGTCTGGGCATGGCCGTGGGTTATGAGGCCGTTCAGCACAAACTGATCGCCGCTACCCAGGACATCATCGCTGCCGATGGTCCGTCCGATGAGCTCAAGGCCGCCGGCCAGGCTTGGATCGACTCCGTCAACGATGCCGAGGCCTCCAAGACCGCTGCCGCTGCCTACGTTGCCGAGCTCGAGAAGTGCGGCTGCGACGCTTCCAAGGCGATTCTCGCCGACAAGGCTTACCTCACCAAGAAGTCCTTCTGGATCTTCGGCGGCGACGGCTGGGCCTACGACATCGGCTTCGGTGGCCTGGACCACGTCCTGGCTTCCGGCCACAATGTCAACGTCTTCGTCTTCGATACCGAGGTCTACTCCAACACCGGTGGTCAGGCCTCCAAGGCCTCGAACCTGGGCCAGGTCGCTCAGTTTGCCGCTGCCGGTAAGGTGACCAAGAAGAAGTCTCTGGCCGAGATCGCCATGAGCTACGGCTACGTCTACGTGGCACAGGTTGCCATGGGCGCCAACCCGGCTCAGACCCTCAAGGCCATCCATGAGGCCGAGGCCTACGACGGCCCGTCCCTCATCATCGGCTACAGCCCCTGCGAGATGCACTCCATCAAGAAGGGCGGCATGCAGAACTGCCAGGCCGAGATGAAGAAGGCTGTCGAGTGCGGTTACTGGAACCTCTTCCGCTTCAACCCCGAGGCTGCTGCCGGCAAGAAGTTCTCGCTCGATTCCAAGGAGCCCGCGGGCGGTTATCAGGAGTTCCTGATGAACGAGGCCCGTTACGCTTCGCTGACGCGTTCCTTCCCCGAGCGCGCCGAGGAGCTCTTCAAGGAGAACGAGCAGGCCGCCATGGATCGCTACCAGCACCTGCTGAAGCTCAAGACGGTGTACAACGAGGCCTAGGTCTCTCACCGCAGGATCTGAGGGCTGACCTTCGCGGACGTCCTCGGACATGAAAGAACCCCCGCTGCGCACTTCGTGCGGCGGGGGTTCTTTCGTCCTGCGGAATGTCCGCGAAGGTCAGCCCTCAGATCCTGCTACGACTACGTCCTCGGATTGTGGGGCTGAACGGGGGGGCGTGGTTGGCAGGGCCTTTTGTCCCGGTTGCTGTTTCGCGGCATTGCCGCGAAACCACGCGCTTCTCTGGGTATAGAGGGGGAGCTGATAACAAGCAACGCCTTATTGGAGTTGTTTTGCCAGTTCAAAAGCCCATCAATGATCTTACTGGGTGGCATTAAAACTCCTAAATGACAAAAATTGGTAGATAGGATTGCCCCTATAAGTACGAAAATTGGCAGTTAGAAATGACCCAAATCATACAGAAATTGGCAGATAGCGAAGATTCGCTTAGGTCTCAAAGCCATCGAACCGGCGCGGTACCATGCAAAAAGGCTGGGGACGCTGTTGCTTGCGTCTCCAGCCTCTTGATTACTACTTTGGGCCCCGTGATGGGGTGTGGTTGGTGCTGCTAGTCCGGTTTACCTTGTCTCGCCGGTTTCGGTGCGCAGACGGTAGCCGTGGACCAGGTCGCTGATGGCCGGCCAGGGAATCTGGCGATCGACCCAAAATTGCAGCTGGACCAGATAGCGCTCGGTGGCGCGGGTGAGGGCGGCAAACTGCTCATGGGTCTCGACCTGGGCGTAGAGGTCGCGGCTGCGGGCGAGGATGGCGGTCGTGTCGTCCATCTTGCCGGTGACGTCGAAGGCTCCCGAGAACCAGTCGCACAGGCGCGCGGCGCTGTTGTTGAGGGTGGCCAAGTCAGCGGTGTTGCCGTTGACGTTCTCGGCTGCCTGGGCGCGCAGGAGCGAAAGGGCGTCGGCAGCGTTCATGCAGTAGCCGACGGTAAAGTTCCATACTGCGAACTCGCGGCCAGTGTCGAGCTTGCGGCGACGCATATAGTCGATATCGCGCGGCTCCTCAAGCGTCATTTGGTCGGCAAGGGCTTCTAGCGAAGTGGTGTACTCTGCAAGGTCGAGTACAAGCAGGGTGTCGATATTCATCATCTTTAGGCCTCCGCTTCGATCTCGACGATTTCGTTTTTGATGTACATGCCCTGATTGTCCCAAATGTTGCGACAAGCGGTGGCAAAGCGCTCGCGGTCGGCCTCGCAGATGCGGGCAAACATGTTGCAGGTGCCAAAAGGCTCGCAAACATCAAAGAAGATACAGACCGAAGACCAGCCGCCGTACCAGCTCACCGCACCCGCCGGCTCGTTAAGGACGGGATTCTCGATGTGCTCGTAGTTGGCGATGGGGCCCGATACGGGATAGGTCACCTCGGTATCGCAAATCTTTGCCGAGAAGATGCGCGACTCGACCGGACAGGACGCTTCGAACAATCTGCATGCTTCGGGCGCTTTGTCCCAGAGCATGTCGGCGAGAAACGTCTCACCATTCAGCGTAATCTTGAGCATTTTTGTCATAGTAAGGACCTCCTCAATCCGTCGCTCAAGGGGCTCGCTGGCGGATAAAGGAGAAGACAGCCACGGGGTCGCCGAACCCAAACTTCACGACAGATGCCTGCCGCCCCAGCCCGTGCTGTACTTGGCTAAAGTATCACGCCTTGAGAGCCGAAGCAATATCCCTGTTTAGATTTTTTTGGACGCTTGGGCACAGCGCAACTTGTTCTCAGTTGCTTACCGCAGGGTGAAGCACGATCGACTATCCTTTCTGTTGGATGAAAAGCCCCATGTTTTTGCAGGGGTGCATACTCGTCTCATTTATGTATAGAATCGCGTATAGTGCGAGTAAGATATTGCGCTGTCCGTTTTGTGTTTAGCAAAGATATAGTTTGCATAATCTGCTCTAATCTCTGCTCTATTTAAATAAAGTTGCACGTAAATGGCTTAGATATGCCTGAGCTGGGCTTCTTTACGCTGAGCGGGTAAAAACGACCGTTCGCCGCTTAGGTATTTTCAAAATGAATAAAATGAGCGATAAAGAGAATATAAACCTTAATAAACTCGCGTATTGCACGGACGCGGGTTATTAATGGGTTGTAGGCCTTTTACAGAAAGGATTCCAGCAATGTCTAAGCCTCTTGGTAAGCCCGATCGTATTGTCGTCGCCCTTGGCGGCAACGCCCTCGGCAACAACCCCGTCGAGCAGATCGAGGCCGTGAGCAACACCGC
>NZ_QRWU01000012.1:23964-30711 GCF_003459795.1 Collinsella sp. AF18-8LB | reverse complement strand
TACCTTTCCCTCTCGCTCACGGCTTCGCAGAGTCGCGCGAGGGAAAGGTATCTCCCCGCCCCGCGCCCCGGCGTTGGGTCGTCGCGTGCTCGCTACAGAAAAGCTGATATTAAAGTTTGTGTGCCGCCCCCTATGGGGCGGCACGTTTTGTGTGGGGGCGGACAGTTAGTTCAGATTCGTATTTTCCAATCGCTCGATGGCTGTCTTTTGGGTCCTTGGAGGTCTGTTGGGCGTCATTTGGATGCCTGTTACGCCTGACTTTGGGTCTTTGATGTCCGTTATGGGGGACCAAAATGCAGCAAACGGAGCGTGTCGGCCCTTCTGTGGGGGGTCTGATTTATACATATCTGAACTAACTGTCCAGGCTGCTTCGCTTGGGGCTGTCACGTTTTACTTGAGGTCCCGGTCTCCACAATTTTCGTCAAGCTTTTGGTTAGATTTTGGTCAGCTGGCGTAAGGGTGGAAGGCCAAAAGATTGCTGGCGAAAAAAGCTCAGAGAAAGTGCTGGTAGGGGAGTTGTTGAGCTTTTCGACAGCTTTTGAGCAAAAGAAACTTTGTGGCTATTGCCGGCGATTGCGTTGCCGCGGTCATGGCGGTGCGGGATGCTGGCCGTAAGCGTCGAATGCCCCGATTTTGGAGGCCAACATGGATCTGTTTCTTGAGACTCCGCAGCAACAAGCTGAGCGCATGCTGCGTCAGCAGCAACGACTCATGGAGATGCAAATGCAAGGGGTTGCCAACCAGGCGCCTGTGCAAAACGTCGTGCCCGCTGCTGTACCTGCAGCTGTGCCCGGGTGTGAATCGGCGCCAGAGGCCTATTCCGTACAGCAAGATTCATATGCGCAGGAGCTCGCGTTCGACAAACGCCGCGCGCGCCGCCGCCGTTTGGGCCAGCGCCTGCGCACATTGGCGATGATCGTGCTCATCCCGTTGGGGCTTGCGGCCATCTTTCTGGCGTCGTATGCCCTCACGTGCATCCTCAACGGCGCATCGCCCAACGAGGTGCTTCAACATCTAGCGGCACTGGGCCAGCGCCTAGGTGACGTCATAACAACCATCCGCGCCGGCTGGGAGAGCTAGCGTTTTAGCGCCCGCGGCTCTAAGAGAAATTTGTCTGCAAGGCAGTGAGTGATCCGTGTGTATGGCGGGGTAAGATTGATCGCGGTTTTGATTGGTGCTCGATTGGGTTTGTTGGGCGGAGTTTATGTCTGCTATTGATATTGTGCTTGTTGTGATCGCCTTGGTGGCGGTGGGGGTTGCTGTGGCTTGCGCCATCCAGCTCAAGAGCCTGCGTGCCGAGTTGCGGGAGCGTGGCGACAGTAGCGCGGAAACGCTGGCAGCACTCGAGCAGGCCAACAACGCGTTCGATGCCCTGAACGTCGCGCTGGCTGAAACCCGCCGCACGGCCAATGCCATCGCGCAGCAGCAGACGACCGATGCGGCTGTGGAGCAGCAACGTTACCTGGCCATCGCACGCGAGTTCTCGCAAGCTGGTGACCGTATGGATGACCTGCGCCGCGAGACGACCCAACAGCTCGGCGCCAACCGCGAGGGCATCGAGCAGCGCCTGGACAAGGTGCGCGAGACGGTCGATGCCCAGCTGGGCGCCATCCGCAAGGACAACAACGTGCAGCTCGATCAGATGCGCGCGACGGTGGACGAGAAGCTCTCCCGCACGCTCAACGACCGTCTGTCGGCATCGTTTAAGCAGGTGAGCGATCAGCTCGAGGCCGTGTATAAGGGCCTGGGCGATATGCAATCTATCGCCACCGGCGTGGGCGACCTTAAACGCGTGCTGGGCAACGTGAAGGCGCGTGGTATTTTGGGCGAGGTGCAGCTGGGCGCGATCCTGGCGGACATCCTCACGCCCGACCAGTATCTGGAAAACGTCGCCACCAGGCCCGGCGCCTCGGAGCGCGTTGAGTTTGCCGTCAAGCTGCCGGTAGACGAGGGAGACCCCGTGCTGCTGCCGATCGACTCCAAATTCCCGGGCGATGCGTATGAGCATCTGCTCGACGCCCAGGAGTCGGGCGACGCGGAGGCCGTCGCCGCCGCGCGCAAGACGCTCGACACCATGGTCAAGCGCGAGGCTAAAGACATTTGCGAAAAGTACCTGAGTGTGCCGGCAACGACCAACTTTGGCATCATGTTCGTGCCGTTTGAGGGACTGTACGCCGAGATCGTCAGCCGCCCCGGGCTTATCGAGACCCTGGGCCGCGACTATCACGTCAACGTAGCCGGTCCCAGCACCATGGCCGCCATCCTCAACAGCCTGCAGATGAGCTACCAGACGTTTAAGTTGCAAAAACGCACCGACGACGTGCTGCGTGTGCTTTCCGCCGTCAAGGCCGAGCTGCCGCGCTATCAGGCGGCGCTGCGCCGCGCCCAGCAGCAGATCGAGACCGCGGGCAAGACGGTCGAGGGCATCATCACCACGCGCACCAACGTTATGGAGCGCAAGCTCAAGGATATCGACGCGCTGGAAGATGCCGAGGAGGCCGACGAGGTCTTGGGGCTCACGTCTGCGGGCCTGCTTGCAGGGCAAGAAGACGAGGACTAGCCGCACCTGACGGCGGGGCGTCTGCGCAGGCGCGGGGCGCAGCGCTTCTCGCATCGCACTTGCCTAAAGCGCACTTTAATGTGCAACAATGGTGTTTCGCCCTATCAGATGCGAAAGGAAGCCCATGTCTCAGAGAAGCACCAGTCCGCTCAAACGCTCAACCGTGCGTCGCACGCTGCAGCGTTTTTGGGACGTCACGCGCACACAGCCGCTGATCGTCTTTCTCTCGGTGTTCTCGTCGGCGGGCTACATCTTTTTGCTGACGTTTGCCAATACCTATGTGATGGCCCTCATTGTCGACCGCGTTCAAGCCGGTCCCGTGGCGGGTGACCAGGTGTTTGAGGTCTTCGGCCCCTATATCCTGGCGCTCGTACTCGTTAACCTGGTGGGTCAGATCCTCTCCAAGCTACAGGACTACACCGTCTACAAGCTCGAAATCGCAGGCAACTATCACCTGGCGCGTCTGTGCTTCGACACGCTCTCCAACCAATCCATGACATTTCACACCAGCCGTTTTGGCGGATCGCTCGTTAGCCAGACGAGCCGTTTTATGAGCGGCTATACGGGACTGGTGGACGTGACGGTGTATTCGCTCATTCCCACCATCACCTCGGTCGTCTGCACGGTGGCGGCACTCGCCCCGGTGGTGCCCACATTTACTGTGATCCTGGTGGGCATCATGGTCGTCTACATTGCGTTTGTCTGGCTTATGTACAAGCGCATCATGCCGCTTTCGGCCGCGACGTCCGCCGCGCAAAACAAGCTCTCGGGCGTGCTGTCCGACGCGGTCACGAACATCCTGGCCGTCAAGACCTGCGGGCGCGAGGACTTTGAGCACGATCTGTTCGATGCCGCCGACCGCGCCGCGCGCGATGCTGAGACGGTATCGATGCACGCCATGATGCAGCGCAACTTTACGACCTCGGGCCTTATCGTCATCACCATGGCCGTGGTGAGCGTGTTTGTGGCGGGCGGCAACGCGTGGTTTGGCATGTCGGCCGGCGCGCTCGTCATGATCTTTACCTATACGTACAACCTCACCATGCGTCTGAACTACGTGAGCTCCATGATGCAGCGTATCAACCGCGCGCTGGGTGACGCTGCCGAGATGACGCGCGTGCTGGACGAGCCACGTTTGGTGGCAGACGACCCGGACGCCCCTGAGCTCAAAGTGACCGAGGGCGCGATTGATTTTGAGCACCTGAGCTTTGCGTACCGTGACGCTGCGGCGGGTGAGAGCGTGTTCGATGACCTGACGCTTCATGTGGCGGCGGGCCAGCGCGTGGGCCTGGTGGGCAAATCGGGCTCGGGTAAGACGACGCTCACCAAGCTGCTGCTGCGCCTGGACGATGTTCAGGGCGGCCGCGTACTCGTGGACGGTCAGGATGTCTCGCGCTGCACGCAGCAGAGCCTGCGCCGCCAGGTTGCCTACGTTCCGCAGGAGGCGCTGCTGTTCCACCGCTCCATTCGCGAGAATATCGCCTACGGCCGCCCCGACGCCACCGACGAGCAAATTCGTGAGGCGGCGCGCCTGGCCAATGCCCTGGAGTTTATCGACCGCCTGCCCCGTGGCTTTGACACCATGGTGGGCGAGCGCGGCGTCAAGCTCTCGGGCGGCCAGCGTCAGCGCGTGGCTATCGCCCGCGCCATCCTAACCGACGCGCCGATTCTGGTGCTCGATGAGGCGACCTCTGCCCTCGACAGCGAGTCCGAGGCTCTGGTGCAGGAGGCGCTCGAAAATCTGATGCGTGGACGTACCTCCATTGTGGTGGCGCACCGCCTGTCCACCGTGGCGGCGCTCGACCGCATCGTGGTGCTGGCCGATGGTGAGATCGTCGAGGACGGCACGCATGCGCAGCTTGTCGAGGCGGGCGGCGAGTATGCAAGCCTGTGGAGCCGCCAGACCGGCGCATTTTTGGAAGCGTAACGACCCTATACGTGGGACAATTGTGCTCATAAGTTTATTGTGCCGTTGAGCCGAGGAGTCGTTATGCCACGCGAGACCAATGCCGCCAAGCGCGAGCGCGCCATCGAGGTGTGTGAGCGCCTCAACCGTCGCTATGGCCCGGTCGAGTGCTTTTTGGACCACGAGAATCCCTTCCGCCTGCTGATCGCGGTGCTGCTTTCGGCGCAAACGACCGATATGCAGGTCAACAAGGTGACGCCGCGGCTGTTTGCCCAGTGGCCCACGCCCGAGGCCATGGCCGGGGCGAGCGTGGCTGACGTGGCGGACACCATCAAGTCACTCGGCTTCTACAAGAGCAAAGCCAAGCATGCCGTCGAGGCCGCGCAGATGATCGTCGCCGACTATGGCGGCGAGGTGCCGGCCGACATGAAGGAGCTCGTCAAGCTGCCGGGCGTGGGGCGCAAGACGGCGAACATCGTGCTCAACGTGGGGTTTGGCATTGTCGAGGGCATTGCGGTCGATACGCACGTCAACCGCATCGCGCATCGCCTAATGCTGAGTCCCAAGACGCATGCCAAGGAGCCGCTCAAGACCGAGCGGGATCTGCTCAAGATTCTGCCGCACGAGTATTGGGAGTCGGTCAACCATCAGTGGATCACCTTTGGTCGCGAGATCTGCGACGCCCGCAAACCCAAGTGTGACGAGTGCCCGCTGGCAGATTTGTGCCCCAGCGTGCGCGTAGCGGGGTAGGGCGGAACGCATCTTCGTCTGGCGTTTTTTGCGGGGCTAGGTTTGCCCTTGAGCCGGAGTCCTCTCCATGCGCTACCATGACAGACAATGTATTTGACGTACGACCTGCCGAGCTTGCCCCGGCGGGCTTTTGGCGTTGCAATGCCGGAGGAACAGCATGCTCATTCACCGTATAGCCGCGCAGCTCTACACTGCCGAGGCACTGCAGACCGTCGAGGCCGGGCTCGATGCCGGCGAGGACGTGACGCTGGCCGTGTCGCAGTCGGGTCGCACGCTTATGGCGGCAGCCCAGTTTGCGCGTCGCCCGCGCCCCACGGTCTACATTGTGAGTGGCGAGGATGCGGCCGATCGCGCCGCACGCAGTCTGGCCGCCTATGTGGGCCTGGCGCACGTGTGCCGCTTTCCCGAGCGCAAGGACTACCCTTGGCGCGAGCAGGCGCCCGACGACGCCGTGGTAGCCCAGCGCTGCGAGGCGCTCGGGCGCATCGTGCGCGGGGACAACTGCATCATGGTCGCCTCCGCTCGCGCACTGCTGCGTTGCGTGCCGCCGGTCGAGAGCCGCTATTGGGAGTCCACTACTTTTACGGTGGGCGAGGAGATTCCCTTCGACGAGGTGCCGCAGCGCCTGGTGGGCATGGGCTACGCCAATGCCGGTGCCGCCGACGCGCCCGGCCTGTTCCGCGTGCACGGCGACACCGTCGAGGTGTTTCCCGCGCAGGAGAAGGCACCCGTGCGCATTGAGTTCTTTGGCGACGAGATCGACCGCATCCGTCGCATGGTGAGTTCCACGGGCCAAACCATCGGCAACGAGGACAGCATTGAGATCTTCCCCTGCCGCGAGCTGGCGCTCACCGACGAGGCAGTCCACAACATGCATGTGGCGCTCTACCGCGCCAGCCAGGACGACAGCAAGCTGGCGGCGCTGCTCGAGATGGTGGACGCGCGCATCGTCACGCCCGAGCTCGACCGCTTTTTGCCGGTGATGTACGGCCAGACCGTGAGCCCGTTGGCGCACGTGAGCGGCAAGGCACTTGTGGTCCTGTCCGAGCCGCGCTCGCTGTTCGACGACTGCCTACGTGCCTACGAGGATATCGAAGCCCGTGCCGACGAGGCGGGGATTGACCGTCTGGACGGCCTGTACGTGCGTGCCCAGCAGCTCGACTTTGGTGCTCAGCAGCGTCTGAACTACGTGAGCCTGATTCGTGCCGGCGGCGCGGTTACGGCCGAGCTCAAGATTGAGCAGCCGGCCATTGCGGGCTCGGACAATCGATTTATGACGCGCATTCAGGAGGTTGTGGGCAAGCGCTACGCTTGCGTGTTTGCCATTCCCGACCGCGGTGCGCGCGAGTCGATGGAGCTCACCTTTGGCGATGCGGGCATTACCTTTGAGGAGTCGCTGACTGCCGCCCCCGAAAACGCCGGCGTTATCGGCGACCGTGTACGTGTGGCGGCGGCGGATTCTGCCGACCGCGCCGCCCGCCAGGGGGCCCATGCCTCGATTCGCGAGCGCCATGCCGACGCGCTCAACGCC
>NZ_QRWU01000012.1:0-23954 GCF_003459795.1 Collinsella sp. AF18-8LB | reverse complement strand
CCCCGCCCACCCCCCGCCCGCGGGGGGGGGGCGCGGCCCAGGCTGCCGCCGGTGCCGCTGTGCCCACCATCTCGCGCGGGCGCGTGACCTTTGTGGATGCCGCTCTGCCGCAGGGCGTGGTGGTGCCCGATGCCAATCTAGCCGTGTTCTCGATCGCCGACCTCAACGCCCGCATGGATGCCAACCGTGCCCGCAGCCGCCGCAAGGTCGACATTACGCAGATCACCTTCCCCTTTAAGCCGGGCGACTACGTGGTGCACGCAACGCATGGCATCGCGCTCTTTAGCGAGATTGCGCGCCAGGAAGTGGGCGGCAAGGAGCGCGACTACTTTTTGCTGGAATATGCCGATGGCGACAAGCTCTACGTGCCGCTCGAGCAGGTCGACCGCATCACGCGCTATGTTGGCCCCGACGGCGACAAGCCGCGCCTGACTAGGCTCAATACCGCCGACTGGACGCGTGCCACCAACAAGGCGCGCAAGAACGCCAAAAAGCTGGCGTTTGATCTGGTCGACCTGTATACGCGCCGCTCGTCGATTACCGGTATCGCCTGTCCGCCCGATACGCCCGAGCAGATCGAGATGGAGGAGAGCTTCCCCTACGACGAGACGCGCGACCAGCTGGAGGCTATCGCCGACATTAAGGCCGACATGGAGGCGCCCAAGCCCATGGACCGCCTGCTGTGCGGCGACGTGGGCTTTGGCAAGACCGAGGTCGCCCTGCGCGCGGCGTTTAAGTGTGTGGACTCCGGCCGTCAGGTCATGGTGCTCTGCCCCACGACCATTCTGGCCCAGCAGCACTACGAGACCTTCTTTGAGCGCTTTGCCCCGTTTGGCCTTGAGGTCGAGGTGCTCAGCCGCTTCCGCACGCCGGCGCAGCAAAAGCGCGCGCTCAAGGCGTTTGCCGAGGGCACGATCGACGTGCTCATCGGCACGCACCGCTTGCTTTCGGCCGATGTGAACCCCAAGAACCTGGGCCTGGTTATCATCGACGAGGAACAGCGCTTTGGCGTGCAGCACAAGGAGCAGCTCAAGAACCTGCGCGAGCAGATTGACGTGCTCACGCTTTCGGCAACGCCTATTCCGCGAACCATGCAGATGGCCACGAGCGGCGTGCGCGACATGAGCCTGATCACGACACCGCCGACTGGGCGTCGTCCCGTGATCGTGCACGTGGGGGAGTACGACCCCGACGTGGTGAGTGCGGCGATTCGCCTGGAGGTGAGTCGCGGCGGACAGGTGTACTACGTGTCCAATCGCGTCAAGACCATTGACGACGCCGTGGCGCGCGTGCACGAGGCCGCGCCCGAGGCGCGCGTGGGCGTGGCGCACGGCAAGATGAGCCCGCGCGAGGTCGAGGACGTGATGATCGAGTTCGCGACCAAAAAGATTGACGTGCTCATCGCCACGACCATCGTGGAGAGCGGTATCGACAACGCGTGCGCCAACACGCTTATCATCGAGGATTCGCAGCGCCTGGGCCTGGCACAGCTCTACCAGCTCAAGGGCCGTGTGGGCCGCTCGGCTACGCAGGCCTACGCATACTTTATGTTCCCGGGCGAGCTGCCGCTTACCGAGGAGGCAACGGCGCGCCTGACCGCACTGTCCGAGTTCCAGGACCTGGGCAGCGGCATGCGCATCGCCATGCGCGACCTGGAGATTCGTGGCGCCGGCTCGCTTATGGGCGCCGAGCAGCACGGCAACCTGTCGAGCGTGGGCTTTGACCTGTTTACGCAGATGCTGGGCCAGGCCGTGGCCGAGGCGCGCGGCGACGACGATGCCGGCGTGGAGGCGGCGAACGTGGGCATTAACCTGCCGGCCGACTACTTCTTGTCCGAGGAGTACCTGCCGGCGGTGGATCAGCGCGTGCTCGTGTACCGTAAGCTCGCGGCGGCCGAGGACCTGGAGAGCATCGACGAGGTGCAGGAAGAGACTGAGGCCGCGCATGGCGAGCTGCCGTTGGCGGGACTCAACCTGTTCAACCGCGCGCGCATTCGTATTCGCGGCGAGCGCCTGGGGCTCGAGAGTGTCACGCTCAGCGGCGGGCGCATTACCTTCCTGGGCGTCGACGTGCCCAAGAAGGTGGCCTTTGAGTTCAAGACTCGCTATGGCGCGGTGAACTTCCCCAAGAGCCGCAAGCTATCGGTGCCCTACAAGGCGGGCGCCGGCGCAGGCAGCGGCCTGGGCCGCGGTCTCGACGCCAACGACGGCATCGGCCCCGTGGCGGCCGCACTCATGCTGCTGCAGCAGCTGGGTGCGAGCGACGACGACTAACAAGTAGGGGGCGTGGCGGGATGAAGCTGTCTTTGTCCCGCCACGTTGCAGGTTGATTCCAGCCCCATCGAAAGGAAAGCATGTTCGGATACATCTATAAGAAAGATGTCGCCATTATCGCGGTTGTCCTGTGCCTTTGTCTGGGCGTGGGCAGTTTCTTCGATTATCAGATCTCGAGCGCGCTGTTCAATATCGGCAGCATGTACGGTCGCTTTATCGAGGCCGCCGGCGAGCTGCCGTTCGAGCTGACGGCGAGCGTCGCGGGCGTTATGCTCGTACGCGCGGTGCGTCCCGACTCCAGGGGGAGCAAATGGCTCGCCGTGCTCGGCATCCTCGTCAACGTTGGCCTGGCCGGCTACGAGATCGTCTCGTCCCTGAAGGTTGGCGGTAAACTCATTGCCGTTCAGCTGGGGCTGACATTTGTGCTGGTCATCGCCGCCAACCTTATCGTCTATCGCCTCACGCGCACGACCGAGCCCGACGAGCTCACGCGCTGGGCGTTGATGGTGCTTGCCGTGTGGGTCGCTCAGGCCATTATCCTCAACGTGATTGTCAAACCGCTGTGGTCGCGCCCTCGCATGCGCGTGATCGAGGTGACGCAGGGTCTCGAGTTTCAGCCGTGGTGGGTGATCGGCAACCCCGACAAGTGGACTTATATCGCCACCGGTGTAATCAAGGACGGCTTTAAGTCGTTTGCGAGTGGGCACACGGCGCACGCGGCGATCGGTCTTATGCTCGCCGGGCTTCCCGCGGCGGCCTTTAAGGAAAAGCCGTCGCGCCGCCGCGTGGTCTTTTGGGTCGCCGCTGTGGTTGCGGAGCTCGTCGCCTTTGGTCGCATCGTGATTGGCGCGCACTTTTTGAGTGACGTGAGCTGCGGCTTTGCCCTGGTGCTGGCGCTCGAGTGCCTTGCTGCGCGCATTGCTTATCCGGGCGGCGTACAATAGCCCCATCTGAATCATCGGGCTCGTGCCCGGCTAGAGAGGATTATCATGCTCGCGTTCAACAACGACTATTCCCACGGCGCACATCCGGCGGTGCTGCAGGCGCTCGTCGACACCAATATGGAGCCGCAACCCGGCTACGGTACCGATGCACACACCGAGCGTGCCAAGCAGCTTATCCGCAAGGCCTGCCAGGCACCCGATGCCGACGTATTTTTCCTGGTAGGCGGCACGCAGGCCAACGCGACGGTGATCGATATGCTGCTCGCGCCGTACGAGGGCGTCGTCGCTGCCGAGACTGGCCACGTCGCCTGCCACGAGGCGGGCGCCATCGAGTTTGGCGGCCACAAGGTACTCACCATCCCCGGCTACGAGGGCAAGATGCATGCCGAGGATCTCGAAAACTATATCCAGGTGTTCTACGAAAACGAGAGCTACGAGCACACGGTATTCCCGGGCGCCGTGTATGTGAGCCTGTCGACCGAGTACGGCACGCTGTACTCCAAGGCCGAGCTCGCGGCGATTCATGCGGTGTGCCAGAAGCGCCAGATTCCGCTGTTTGTGGATGGCGCCCGCCTGGCCTATGCGCTGGCAGCCGATGAGTGCGACATTACCCTGCCCGAGCTGGCACAGCTGTGCGACGTGTTCTACATTGGCGGCACCAAGTGCGGCGCGCTTTGCGGCGAAGCCGTGGTGTTTTGCGGCATGCACGCTCCGGCACATCCCATTCCGCGCATTAAGCAGCACGGAGCGCTGCTTGCCAAGGGCCGCCTGACGGGCGTGCAGTTTGAGGCACTCTTTACCGATGGCCTGTATTTTGAGGTTGGTCGCCAGGCAATCGAGGCCGCGCAGGCGCTTCGTCGCGTGCTGCACGAGCGCGGCTACCAGTTCTTCTTGGAGACGCCGACCAACCAGCAGTTCGTGATTCTGCCCAACGAGGACATGGCCCGCATTCGCGAACATGCCTCGATCGAGTACTGGGAAAAGTACGACGAGGCCCACACCGTGGTACGTTTTTGCACCAGCTGGGCCACGACGCAGGAGGACATCGACGCGCTGGCGGCTGTCCTGTAGGTTGATGTAATGACGAGGGGCCGCCTTGCGCCTGGGTTTGGCGCGGGGCGGCCTTTGCTTTTGAGAGGGAAGGGTTGTATGGCCGAGATGTCCGAGCCGACGATTCGCCTGGCGACGCCCGAAGACGCGCCGGCGTTGCTTGCCATCTATGAGCCGTATGTGCGCCAGACGGCGATTACCTGCGAATACGAGGTGCCGAGCGTTGAGGAGTTCGCCGGGCGCATCGAGCGTACACTCAAGCGCTATCCGTATCTGGTGATGGAGCTGGACGGGCGTCCGGTGGGTTATGCCTACGTGAGCCCGCTCAACAGCCGCGAGGCATACGACTGGTCGGTCGAGACGTCAATCTACCTGGCGCGCGATGTGCGCCATGGTGGGCTGGGTCGCAAGCTGCACGATGCGCTCAAGCAATGCCTGGTCGCGATGGGCATCACCAACATGTGCGCGCTCATCGCCGTACCGCACGACAAAGACGACGAGTATCTGACGCACAACAGCCAGGACTTCCATGCCCATATGGGGTATCGCCTGGTGGGCGCCTTCGACCGTTGCGCCCAAAAGTTCGGCCGCTGGTACGACATGTGCTGGATGGAGCTGGTCCTAGCCGAGCGCGTCCCCAACCAACCCAAACCAACCTGGTTCCCCGACCTCCTCGCCTAAAACCACCACAATGGGGACAGGCACCTTTGTGGTGGTTTCTCTCGAAAATCGGCCGTTTTTGGCGCGTTAACCTTAAAAACCACCACAAAGGTGCCTGTCCCCATTGTGGTGGTTTTGGTGGTGGTTAGCCGATGGGCTCGGTGTATTTGGCGCGGTCGGTGCGCTGGATACGCTTGGAGATGTGCAGCGGGCGGCCGTCGGTGTCGTAGACGTAGTCGGTGATCAGAATCAGCGCCTGCCCGCGCTCCACATTGAGCAAAAACGCCTCGTTTTGCGAGGCGTAACACACCTCAAAGGTCTTGTGCCCCTGCGCCGGCGCGCGATGGAACTCCTGGCGCAGCGCGGTGTAGAGCGATCCGTTGATATCGCGATCGATGAGCGCCTCAAAACTTGGCGGCAGATAGGTGGTCTCCAGGCACAGCGGCGCATCGTCTAGATAGCGCAGACGGACGAGCTTGACGAGCTTGCTGCCCACGGCGGCATCGAAGAACTTGGCCACATTGCCTGCGGCCTTGGCAAAGCCCGAGTCCACGGTGCGCGTGGTGGGCTTCATGCCCTGGCCCTGGATCTGCGCCGTGTAGCTCGAAAACACCAGGTTGTTCTCGTGGAGCGCCGGCGTGTCAGCCACAAAGGCGCCGCGCCCGCGCTCGGTGCGAACCAGGCCCTCGTCGACGAGCACCTTAAGGGCATGGCGCACGGTGCTGCGCGACAGCCCCGATTCGTCCATGAGCTCCATCTCGGACGGCAGCTTGTCTCCGCAGGCGTAGATGCCGGCGGCGATGCGGTCGCGCAGCATGCCCGCCAAGCGCTCGTATTGGGCCAGTTTCTTTTTAGATGAAGCGCTCATGTGATTAACCTGTATCTAACCTGTATGCTTGCCTAATCAAGCATGTATCCAATTCAACAATAAAACCGCTGGTAACGAGTATTTATATACCGTATCAGCAAAATATCTAAGACAAATATAGCATACAACTAGTCGACATCGCTAAAACATGTATGTAACTTGTATGCCATCAAGAGCATCAAATGAGAAGAAAGGCTGATGCACGATGACTACTCAGGAACAGGTTAAGGATGTCGTCTCCCAGGTTTTGGCTGACAAGGCAGACAAGGGCGGCATCAAGCGCGTTGTGTGGATTGGCGCCGGCGGATCCAACGGCGGCAACTATCCTGCCCAGTACTTTATGGAGCACGAGGCTACGCAGGTCGTGAGCTCCAGCTACACCAGCAACGAGTTCGTGCACGCCACCCCGGCCTACGTCAACGAGAACACCCTGGCCGTCGTCGTTTCCATGCGCGGCACCAAGGAGACCATTGTCGCCGCTCAGGTCGCTAAGGACCACGGCGCCAGCACCATCGCCATCTATGTTGACGAGTCCGCCCTCACCGAGGTCTGTGACTACAAGATCCAGTACGACAGCCTGGCCGTCGACGAGTCCTGCATGGGCCGCACCAACTCCGCCGTTGTGACCATGATCGCTATGGAGCTTACGCAGCAGACCGAGGGCTATGCCGAGTACGAGACCGCTATGGCAGCCTTCGACCTGGTCGATCCTATCTATCGCAAGGCCGTTGAGTACACCCGTCCGCTCGCTGCCAAGTGGGCCGAGCAGAACGCTGACAAGCCCTGCATCAACGTCATGGCTCAGGGTCCGCTCTTTGGTGCCGCCTATGTCTTTAGCATCTGCAACGTGCAGGAGATGCTGCAGATCGACTCCTGCACCATCAACACCTGCGACTTCTTCCACGGCCCCTTCGAGATCCTGGACAAGCGCACCTCGCTGTTCCAGCTCATCAGCGTCGGCCGCAGCCGCTGCAACGACGAGCGCGGCATCCGCTTTGTCAACCAGTACGGTGGCGAGCGCGTCTATCAGCTCGATGCCAAGGAGCTCGGCCTCAACGACATCAAGGACAGCGTGAGCGAGTACTTCAACCACCTGATCTTTGCGCCGATCCTCAACAACGTGTACATGCGTGCACTCTCTGCCGTTACCCACAAGGACTACATGACGCGCCGCTACATGTGGAAGCTGGACTACTAGGAGTTACGCGGTTTTACCAAACCGCGTAACGGCTCGACGCTGCGCTGTCCGTCCTCTACCTGCGGCGGGTCACTCATTGGGGACGTACTTAAACGACTGCCCCAAGGTGAGAGTGGATAAGCTCCCGTTTTTGGCCTGTTTGGGGGCTCAAAGTGGGAGATTATTCACTCTCGTCATTTTGCGGCAGTTGGGTGACTAGTCATCGGGGACGTTTTTGTTTGACTAGTTGTTTAAGAACGTCCCCAATGACTACACTCCTTTTGTCTAGAGATTTCCCGTTTGCCGATTTGTGTCTTGATAAATGTATATAACGACTATAACGTAGCATGAAACATACTGGAAACAAAGCCAAGGAGGCTACGTTGAAGAGAAGCAATCTGGGCTATGTGCTGGTGCTGATCGCCGCGCTTATGTGGGGCAGCATCGGAATCTTTGTAAACGGCATCTCGGCCATGGGCGTTTCGTCCCAGAGCATGGCTGCCTTTCGCTTGTTGGTCGGAGCGCTTATCTTGGCGCCGGTCCTGATGTTTATGGGCTGCCGTCCGGGCGAGGGGTCTACCGTGGCTCAGGGTCCGCTGGCCCTGTTCAAGGCAAGCCCTAAAGAGCTTGTTCCCTGCGCGCTTGTCGGTATCGTCGGTTTGGCCGCCGCCAACACCTGCTATTACGAGTGCATGGGCGAGGTGGGCATGTCCACGGCCTCGGTGCTGCTCTACACCTCGCCGGTGTTTGGCGTCGTGCTCGGCCGCGTGCTTTATCGTGAGGACGTGACCCCCAACAAGCTCGTTGCCATTGTCTTTAACATCGTTGGCTGCGTACTTGCAGTGACCAATGGCGACCTTTCCGGTTTCCATTTTTCGGTTTGGGGCGTCACGTCGGGCGTGATTGCGGGCCTTTGTGGTGCGTCGCTCGCGGTGTTTAGCCGAATAGCAACCAAGACGGTCCACCCACTGGCCGTCACGTTTTGGGGCTTTGTTTTTGGCGGTGCGGTTATGGCAGCTATCGCGGCTCCGTGGCCGGATGTCGCCGTGGCAATGTCGCCACAGCTGCTGCTGCTGTTCCTTGGCTTTGGACTCATCCCCACAGCCGTGGCTTACATCTTATATATGCAGGGTCTATCCATGGGGCTCGAGACGTCGAAAGTTCCCGTCGTAATGTCATTCGAGACAGTCGTCACCGTACTGCTGGGCATTGGTATCTACGCGGAGCCCGCCGGCACGATCAAAGTATTGGGCATTGTCTTGGTGCTCGTGTCCATCGTGATCATGAATACGGATTTTACCATGCTGCGCAACAGTACCTTTGTCGGCCATGTTATTGAGAGCATGACCTTTAAGCCCAACGCGTGGTGGACGGAGAAATCGCAGGACATGGATCTCTTCAAGGAGCGCACGGGCATCGCGCTGGAACCCACCGTGCAGGAAAGCCCCTGGTATTTCGTGCGATAGAGGCAGTGTAAGCCCTTGGGGAACGTAACTGAGCGGGACTGTCCAACGAGCCACGGCGCTTTCGTTTCCAGTCAGTTAAACCCGCGAACGGTCGATATTTGGCCGTGAGTGGTTCTTATAATAATTATCAATATTCGCAACGTATAAGACGTTATAATGACCATAACGAAAAGGAGGAGGCAAGATGAATCAGATCATTCTCGCATCTCATGGCGGCCTGGCCGCAGGCGCCAAAGACACGCTCGAGATGGTTCTCGGCGACGTGTCGAACGTCCACGTCGTGTCGCTTGCTCGTGACGACAAGGAGCCCATCACCAATAAGGTGGACGCTCTGATCGCCACGTTCAACGCGGACGACACCGTCTATGTGCTGACCGATATGCTCGGCAGCTCGGTCAACAACAGCATGGTCGAGCTTTCCCGCAACGGTGCAGCATTCACGGTGATCAGCGGTTTCAACATTCCGCTGGCACTGACGCTCGC
The DNA here is from genome assembly GCF_003459795.1 of Collinsella sp. AF18-8LB. Classification (NCBI taxonomy): domain Bacteria; kingdom Bacillati; phylum Actinomycetota; class Coriobacteriia; order Coriobacteriales; family Coriobacteriaceae; genus Collinsella; species Collinsella sp. AF18-8LB. The sequence goes on along the minus strand of NZ_QRWU01000012.1, from coordinate 15,033 downwards.
TATGAGCCCCGTCCCCGTCACGGGCGCCGAGCTCGCGGCCCTCATCAACGAGGCCCGCACCGGTCTGACCAACCCCAACGCGCCGATCGAGGCTGCCGTGGCCCCCACTAAGAAGGCCAAGGCGCCCCGTCACGGCTCCGGTCCCGCCAAGATCGTCCTCGCACGTCTTGACTACCGTCTGCTGCACGGCCAGGTCGTCTTTACCTGGACCACCAAGGTTCAGGCCGAGCGCATCATCGTCGTCGACAACGCTGCCGCCAACGATGACATCAAGAAGGGTGCTCTAAAGTTGGCCAAGCCCCAGGGCGTGCGCCTGAACGTCTTCACCGTCGAGCGTGCCCTCGCCAAGATGGACAAGCTCAACACCCTCGGCGAGCGCGTCATGTTCGTCTTTGGCAACACGGCCGAGATGCTGCAGTTCTGCCAGGGTTACAAACTCGACGCCATCAACCTGGGCGCCACCGCCAACCACGACGGTGCCGATCAGGTCGGCGGCAAGGACAGCTCCGTCTTCTTCGACGCCACCCAGAAGGCCGACGTCAACCAGCTGCTCGACATGGGCATCAAGCTCTACGTCCAGCAGACCCCCACGTATCAGAGCGTCGACATCGACGCCAAGCTGTAATCAACCAGGCTTTTGCCTGACTGAAAGGAGAAGGGTATGAATACGTTCATCAGTGCGGTGCTCGTCGGCCTCGTCGGCGTGTTCTGCATGTGGGACTCCCGCCTGCTCGGTCGTCTTAACTTCGAGCAGCCCCTCGTTGGCGCCACGCTCGTCGGTCTGCTGCTGGGCGATGTGCCCACCGGCCTTGCCGTCGGTGCCGCCGTCGAGCTCGTGTCCATGGGCCTGGTGCAGGTCGGCGCCGCCGTTCCGCCCGATATGGTCCTGGGCGGCATCGTGGCAGCTGCCTTCGCGTGCCTGACCGATGCTTCCGCCGAGACCGCCATGACGATCGCCATCCCGGTCGCCGTCCTGGGTCAGCTCCTCGGCATCGTGTTCCGTTCCATCATCGCCGCCCTCACCCATGTGGCCGATAGCGCGATCGATAACGGCAAGTTCAAGACCGCCTACCGCATGCACATCTGCGCCGGCTCCGGTCTGTACGCCATCATGTACTTCCTGCCGATCTTCCTGGCCGTCTTTGTCGGTACCGACCTGGTCCAGGCCATCGTCAACATGGTTCCCGAGTGGCTGTCCACTGGTCTGAACGTCTCGACCAAGATCATGACCGCCTACGGTCTGGCCCTGCTGCTCACCATGATGATCAAGAAGGGTATGACCCCGTTCCTGTTCATCGGTTTCCTGCTCGCCGCTTACCTCAACCTGTCCGTCATCGCGGTCGCTCTGATCGGTGTGTGCCTGGCTGTCGTCTTCATGGGCTTCAAGTTCAACGGTTCCCATGCAGCCGCCGGTGTCGATTCCGACTACGATCCGCTCGAAGACGACGAAGACTAAGGAGGAACACACTATGGCAACCACAACCAAGGACGTGTCCCTGAACAAGAAGGTCAGCCAGTTCTTCTGGCGCTCCTGGGCCATCCAGGCCTCTTGGAACTACGAGCGTCAGATGAACATGGGCTTCCTCTACGGCATGGTTCCCACGCTCGATCGCCTCTACCCCGACGAGTCTGACCCCAAGCAGCTCGCTGCTAAGAAAGAGGCCTACCATCGTCACATGGCGTTCTACAACTGCACCCCGCAGACGAGCGCTTTCGTCCTGGGCCTCGCCGCCTCCATGGAGGAGGAGTACGCCAAGGATCCCGAGAACTTCGACCCCGATTCGATTAACGCGGTCAAGACCTCCCTCATGGGCCCGCTTTCCGGCATCGGTGACTCCTTCTTCCAGGGCACCATCCGCGTTATCGCCTTTGGCCTGGGCGTTCAGCTGGCTCAGCAGGGCTCCATCATGGGCCCGATCCTGGCCATGCTCATCTCCATCGTGCCCTCCGTGCTGATCACGTGGTTCGCTGCCAAGATCGGCTACCAGGGCGGCCATGAGTACCTGAGCAAGCTCCAGGGCGGCGACCTCATGGAGAAGCTCATGTATGTCTGCGGCATCGTGGGTCTTATGTCCGTGGGCGGCATGATCGCTACGCTGATCGGCGCCACCACCCCGCTGCAGTTTGCTGAGGGTACCGTCGTTATCCAGGACATCCTGGACGGCATGATGCCCCAGATGATCTCCCTTGGCCTCACCGGCCTTATGTACTGGCTCATCAAGAAGAACGTCAACACCGGTTGGCTTCTCGTGATCGCCATCGTGGGCGGCATCGCCCTCTCCGCGGCCGGCATCCTGGCCTAGTCGCGACCCAGCGTCTAACCGCTTTCCCCCGGGGGCCTGCCTGGCATCCCATACCCCAGGCAGGCTTCCATCCCTAAATGTGTCAAAGGGACAGTCCCTTTGTCGCATCCTCAACGGGCCGGCGACTCGGTCCTAACCACGGTAACCCTGCGAGCGTCCGGCAATGTGACGCCGCAAAAATTCGAAAGGAATGTGTCAGATGTACGAGATCGACCTTAACCTCCCTAAGCAGATCGTCGCTGACGTCCTGTCCAACCACGAGATTCACAGCGTCGCCTTCGTCGGCTGCGGTGCTTCTATGTCCGATCTTTACCCCGCCAAGTACTTCCTGGCCAACAACACGGACAAGCTGAACGTTCAGATCTTCACCGCTAACGAGTTCAACTACGACACGCCTTCTTGGGTCAACGAGCACACCTTCGTGATCACCTGCTCCCTCGGTGGCTCCACGCCCGAGACCGTCGAGGCCAACAAGACCGCCAAGAAGCACAACTGCCCGGTCGTCTCCCTCACCAACAAGGCTGGCTCCGCTCTGACCGTCGACGCCGACCACGTCATCGTCCACGGCTTCCACGCCAACTACGCTGCCAAGTGCGAGAAGCCCGGCTATGCCATCGCCCTTGCTCTCGAGATCCTTCAGCAGACCGAGGGCTATGACCACTACGAGGACATGATCACCGGCCTCACCAACGTCTTCGAGCTCTGCGAGAACGCCGCTCAGTCCGCCAAGGGCCTCGCCAAGCAGTTCGCCCAGGACTTCAAGGACGACGAGATGATCTACTTCATGGCCTCCGGTGCCTCCGAGAAGATGGCTTATTCTCACGCCGCCTTCCTGTTCACCGAGATGCAGTGGATTGACGCCGCCGCCTACAACACCGGCGAGTACTTCCACGGCCCGTTCGAGGTTTCCACCGAGGGTAAGCCCTACGTCTTCTTCATGTCCGACGGTGCCACCCGTCCGATGGACGCTCGCGCCCTCACCTTCCTGCAGCGCATGGGCGCCAAGGTCGCTCTGATCGACTCCAAGGACTACGGCCTGGCCGACGCCGTGCCGGCAAGCGTCGTCACCTACTTCAACCCGCTGCTGCACCTCGCCGTTATGCGCGAGTACGGCAACCAGATCGCCGAGGCCCGTCAGCACCCGCTGACCATGCGTCGCTACATGTGGAAGCTTTCCTACTAATCACAAGTAAGTTAACCTTACGGGTTGATTGAGAGGGGATGGGGTTTTGCCCCGTCCCCTTTTTTGCTCTGGGGAGGGCGTGTGCGCACGCGCCGCAAAACCCCAGATAAAACCTACCAAAATAAACCTGTCCCTTTTTGGCAAGTGGGAGGAGATGCGTATGATCAAGGCAGTGCTGTTTGATATGGACGGCGTGCTGGTCGATACCGAGTGGTTCTACAACCGTCGCCGCGTGGCGTTTATGGAAGAGAAGGGGTTCCACTTTGACGAGATCCCCGATCTTTCGGGGTCTAACGAGCCCGCCATTTGGAAGTCGCTGGTGCCCGACGATGTTGAGCTGCGCGAGCGCCTGCGCGTGGAGTACAAGCAGGTCTACAGCCCGGTCCATCCCGTTCCGTATGCCGAGCTGCTCAACGAGCAGACGGAGCCGGTGATGCGTGAGCTGCACGAGCGCGGCGTGAAGTGTGCCATCGCGAGCTCGTCCTACCGTGAGCTCATCGACGAGCTGGTGGAGATTGCCGGTATCGCCGACGTGCTGGACTACACCATCAGCGGCCATGAGTGCAGTGCGTTTAAGCCCGACCCCGAGATCTATTTGCGCGCCATGGAGGCGTTGGGTGTTGAGCCGGCCGAGTGCCTGGTTATCGAGGACTCGCCTATGGGCATTGAGGCCGGCAAGCGCTCCGGCGCCCGCGTCCTGGCGCTGCGTCCGCACGAGGGCGTCAACCTGGACCAGTCCGCCGCCGACACCATCATCGACAACCTGGCCGACATTTTGGCCGCTTTGTAGCGTCGATCCACCACGAGTAGTACAGATTCGCACGTCTTTTGCGGCGGATTGGCTTAATTTGGCTTGGATTTTGATTCGTTTGACTTCGACTCAGACTAAGTGAGTAGACTTTTTGGCACATGCCGAGCACAAAGCGTATCTGCTTTAGTAAAACCGCAGGTCACAGAGGTGGCAGTTTTTGGTGTGCTCGGCAGATCGTAAAAAGTCTACTCACTTAGAATTTGGCTCTTTGGTTGGGGAGCTGCTGGCTCGTTTTGGTTGTCGAGAGAGGGTTAATTGAAGCGCCCACTCGCGCTCCATGCTACAATCGCCGGCATGCCCCACAATTACATCTGCCTTCGAAAGGAGCCTACGTGGCGAACGCCATCGATCAGCTCACGGACCGCGTGCTCGTGCTCGGCCGCCTCACCATCGTCCGCCGCGCCATTACTGCCGTGGCGGTCACGATTTCCGCCATTCTTCAGACATTTCTGATCCAGGCGTTCATTCAGCCCGCCGACCTGCTACCGAGCGGTCTCACCGGCGTCGCCGTCTTACTCGATCGCGTCACCTCGCTCGGCGGCGTTCATATCGATATCTCGCTCGGCATGCTCGCGCTCAACATCCCCGTGGCGCTTCTGTGCTGGAGCGGCATTAGCAAGCGCTTCGTCATCTTCTCGATGATGCAGGTCGTGCTCTCGTCGTTGTTCCTCAATATCTTTCACTTCGCCCCGTTTTTGGGCGACAAGATCATGCTCATCATTTTTGGCGGCGTGGTCTCGGGCCTGGGCGCTGCCATCGCGCTTAAGTCCGGCGCATCCACCGGCGGTACCGACTTTATCGCTCTGTGGGTCTCCAACCACACGGGCAAGACCATCTGGGGCGTCATCTTTGGTTTTAACTGCTTTATCCTGGCGATCTTTGGCTTTATGTTTGGCTGGGACAACGCGGCGTACTCCATTGTGTTTCAATTTATTTCGACCAAGACCATCGACAGCTTCTATCGCCGCTACGACCGCGTGACGCTGCAGATCACGACGCGCGAGGCAGATGAGGTCATGACCGCCTATGTCAATCACTTTCAGCACGGCATTAGCTGCGCCGAGGTCATTGGCGGATACAGCCGCGAAAAGATGTACCTGCTGCACACCGTTGTCTCGACCTACGAGAGCCAGGATATCGTCAAGCTGGTGTGCGACATCGACCCCGGCGCCGTGATTAATGTGTTCCACACGCTTAACTTTGTGGGCGGCTGGTGGGGCGGTCATGTCGACGAGCCCATGCCTACGGCCGTGCCCGATCCCGACAAGCCCGCGCGCATGGCCAGCAGGCAGGCCCGTCTGCACGATCAGGAAAGCTTGCAGCAGGACGACGGCAAGTAAAGATTTGCTGTATGCGGTGTATCGTTTTATCAAGCTGAGGTAACATATAAAAAGACGTTATATACGTATTAGTTATTTCGATATTTTGATAAGAGTGATCAGATATGCCAGCGCCCAAAAATGCACCGCTTTACCAGCAGATTTACGACGAGATCAAGGAAGCGATCGAGAAAGGCGTTTATGCACCTAAGGAGCGCATCCCGTCCGAGCTTGAGCTTGCCGAGCAGTACGAGGTGAGCCGCATTACGGTGCGCCGCGCCGTCGAGGAGCTGTGCTCCGATGGCTACCTGGTTAAGCAACAGGGTCGCGGCACCTTTGTTTCCACGCCGCACATCAACCGCCAGTTCCATGCCTCGACGCTGCAGACGTTTTCCGCGCTATGTGTCGACAACGGCATGAAGGCCGGCGCGCACGTGGTTGATCGCCAGATTGTGCCGGCGCGTCAAAACGAGATGGAGTTCTTTGGCCTGCAGAAGGACGCGCTGCTGCTGCATATCAAGCGCGTGCGTACGGCCGATGGCGAGCCCATATTTGAGGAGAACATCTTTGTGCCGTTTGACGCCTACCGTGAGCTGTTGACGGCCGATCTTGAGGACAAGTCGATTTTTGCCGAGGTCGAGCGTGTTGGTGGAACGCCGATTGTCTCGGTTGGCTACCGTACGGTCGAGGCCGTTCGAGCTAACGTCGAGCAGGCGGCCGAGCTGGGCATTGCTCCGCACGATCCGCTGCTCAACCTGCGTGCCGGCTTTACCGGTCCCAACGGCGAGCCGGTCCTGATGGGTAAGCAGTACTACGTGGGATCGCGCTACGTTATGGTGATGTAGTTCGGGATAGAAAACGAGAGTGGATAATCTCCCGTTTTAGGTCCGGTGGCGGCCTTAAAGTGGGAGATTATCCACTCTCGTTCGTCGGGTGTCCAAAAATCCACTCTCGTTCCTTTCGGAACGCGTTGCTCGTGGCTAGCGGCAGCTCGGCGCTGGTTCGCGTGGCGGCGTATAATCGGCGGCAGAGGATTCTGACGTTAGGAAACCATGACCGATAGCATGCAGCAGATGGCGCTCGACACGCTCGGCGCCTATTTTGGCTACACCTCGTTTCGCCCGGGGCAGGACCGCATGGTCGATGCGATCCTTGCCGGTCGCGATGCGCTGGGCGTTATGCCCACGGGCGCCGGCAAGTCCATTTGCTACCAGGTGCCCGCGCTCATGCTGCCTGGCATCACCTTTGTGGTGAGCCCGCTGCTATCGCTTATGGAGGACCAGACCCGCGCGCTGCTCGCGGCGGGTGCGCGCCCCAGCTATCTCAACTCCAGCCTTACTCCGGCCCAGCAAAACACCGTGCTCAAGCGGGCGCGCGAGGGTCGCTACCAGCTTATGTACGTGGCGCCCGAGCGCCTGCTCGAGCCGCGCTTTTTAGCCTTTGCGCAGGAGGCCGCGGCGGACGGCGGCATCGGCGTGCCGCTCGTGGCCATTGACGAGGCCCACTGCGTAAGCCAATGGGGCCAGGATTTCCGCCCCGCCTACCTGCAGATTCGCGAGTTCATCGATTCCCTGCCGCAGCGCCCCATCGTGGCGGCCTTTACCGCTACGGCGACCGAGCGCGTGCGCGCGGACATTCAGCAGATGCTCGGCCTGCGCGACCCGGCCACGGTCGTGACGGGCTTCGACCGCAAGAACCTCTACTTTGGCTGCGAGGAGATGGGCGACAAGGCTAAGGCCGCCTGGGTGCGCGACTATGTGATCGCGCATTCGAGCGAGAGCGGTATCGTGTATTGCTCGACCCGCAAGACCGTCGATGCGCTCGCCGGCGAGCTTGTCGAGGCGCTGGGCCCCAGCGGCATTCGCGTGGGCCGATACCATGCCGGCATGGGCAACGACGCCCGTCGCCAAAGCCAGCGCGCTTTTATCGACGACGACATTCAGGTGATGGTTGCCACCAACGCCTTTGGCATGGGCATCGACAAGCCCAACGTGCGCTACGTCATCCATAACAACGTGCCCGAGAGCATCGAGGCCTACTATCAGGAGGCGGGTCGCGCCGGCCGCGATGGCGATCCTGCCAGCTGTCACCTGCTGTGGAATGGCAACGATTTTCGCATGCGCCGCTTTTTGATCGACCGCGGCGATGCGGCCGACGAGGCGCTCGACGATGAGCAGCGCGCGTGGGCGCTCCAGAATCGATATCGCCTGCTCAGTCAGATAGAAGGCTACTGCAATACCACCGGCTGCCTGCGCGAATACATGCTGCGTTACTTTGGCGACGAGGCCGCGGCCGAGCATGCGGCCGTAGGCGGCACCGCCTCGGATGACGCCGAGGGCTGCGGCAACTGCAGCAACTGCCTTACGCAGTTCGAGGTCGAGGACGTCACCGATATGGCCCGCGCCACCGTGCGCTATGTGGCCACGCGGCCCATGCGCTTTGGCAAGTCGCTCATCGCCGATGTGCTTCACGGCGGCAACACCGAGCGCGTGCGCCAGATGCATCTGGACGAGGATCGCGGTTATGGCGAGCTGTCGAGCGAATCGGTCGGGCGCATCAAGGACATCATCGGCCAGTTGTGCGGCCGCGGTTATTTGGCCGCCTCGCAGGGGCAGTACCCGGTTGTGGGGCTGGGTCCGCGTGCCGGCGAGGTCGAAGAGGAGGCGTTTGCCTTTACCGTTAAGCGCCGTGCGTCCAAGCGCAAGGCCTCGGCCCGCGCTCGCCGTGCGGTGGATCTGCTGCGCGAGGAGGCCGAGCTGGATCAGCGCCCGCGCGTGGGCGACGATGCCGAGCTATTCGAGCGCCTGCGTGCCCTGCGCAAGGAAATCTCGACCGAGCTGGAGATGGCGCCGTACATGGTCTTTTCCGACAAGGCCCTGCGCGGTCTGTGTCGCCTGCGTCCGCAGACGCGCGACGAGCTTATCCAGGTCAACGGCATCGGCGAGAAAAAGGCAGACGCCTTTGGCGAGCAGTTTATGGCGGCGATTGAAGAGTTTGAGTCCGAGCATGCGCGAGATGGAGCGTAACGATGGCAACTGACGATAAAACCGAGCGTGCCGACGTGTCCGCCGTGCCGCTGTACCAGCAGGTCATGGACGACCTAAAGGGCGAGATCGCGCGCGGCGTGTACGCGCCCGGCTCGCGCATTCCTTCCGAGATGGAGCTTGCGAAGTCCTACGGCGTGGGGCGCATTACCGTGCGCCGCGCCATCGAGGAGCTGTCGCGTGCGGGGTATCTCAACCGCCAACAGGGGAGGGGCACCTTTGTGTGCGCCCCCAAGCTCAAACGCAAGATTCGCCAGAAAGGCGATGTCCAGAGCTTTACCGAGGGCTGCGCCGCCAACGACATGGTGGCCGGAGCACGCTTGGTGTCGCGCACGGTGGTCGCGGCGACGCGCGAGGACGCGGCTTTTTTTGGCGTGGAGCCCGGCTGCGAGCTTATCGTGGTCGAGCGCGTGCGCACGGCAGATGGCGTGCCCGTCATGCTCGAGAACAACGCCTTTGTGCTGGCCGATCATCCCTACCTGCAGACGCTTGCCGACGAGGGCCTTGCCGATAACTCGATCTTTGCGTTCGTTGCCGAGCATTCGGGCCGCGCACCGCTCAAGTCCGACCCCTGCACCGTGGAGATTGCGCTTGCCGATGCTCAGGCGGCCCCGCTGCTGGAGGTGCCGGTCGGCGAGCCGCTCTTCTATATGGAGGCTTACTTTACCGATGCGGACGGGCTGCCCCTGCTGCTCGGGCGTCAAAAGATCGTGGGCTCGCGCTACTTGTTTGACATCTAACGCCCATAGACAGAACAACATAGAACAAATTTGCTGAAACGACTTCACCTGTGACAGCTCGCATGCTATAAATAGGACAACATAGAACGATCGCAGGTACGAGCTGTCGTCGTTCAAAGCCGCCACACAAGGAGGAGCGTCACGGTGAACGCACACGATCTGATTCAGGAAATTATCGAGCGCAAAGGTAAGATCGAGAACGTCTTTTGGATCGCCTGTGGCGGTTCGATGATCGACCTGATGCCGGCCAACGAGCTGCTCAAGCGCGAGGCCACCACGTTTGCCTCGACGGTCTACACCGCGCGCGAGTTTTGCCTGATGGCCCCCAAGAGCCTGGGGCCGAAGTCGCTCGTCGTCGCCTGCAGCCACAGCGGCAACACGCAGGAGGTCGTCGACGGTTGCGAGATGGCGCTGGCTGCCGGTGCCGAGGTCGTGGCTATGACCGACTATGCTGGTTCCAAGATCGACAACGGCAAGTGGACCACCTGGGTCTATCCGTGGGGCAAGGGCGAGTCGCAGGCCGAGGTCCCGCAGGGCATCGGCGTTCTGATGGCTGCCGAGCTGCTCGATCAGCAGGAAGGCTACGAGGCGCTCGCCGACATGTATGCCGGCCTTAAGCAGATGGACGCGCTGCTGCCCGCCGCCCGCGAGAAGGTCAACGCGGAGCTGGGCGACCGCTTTGCCGAGCTCTGCCAGCAGCACAAGTTCTTCTACATCCTGGGCTCCGGCCCCAACTTTAGCCAGACCTACGCTATGGCCATCTGCTCGCTCATGGAGATGCAGTGGCAGCACTGCTGCTACATCCACTCCGGCGAGTACTTCCACGGCCCCTTCGAGGCCACCGAGCCCGGCGTGTTCTACTTTGTGCAGCTCGGATCGGGCGAGTGCCGTCCCATGGAGGAGCGCGCGCTCGCATTCCTCAACACGCATACCGATACGGTCATAGTGCTCGATGCGCTCGAGTACGGCGTGGACGAGGTGCCGGCCAGCGTGCGTTCGTTCCTGGAGCCGATCTTCTTCTACGCGATGAGCTGCGAGCTGCGCGCCGCCCGCGGCAAGGTGTTCGACCACAGCCCCGAGGTTCGTCGCTATATGGGTGTCGAGCAGTACTAGGTGCCGGGAAAAGTATTCACCTTCGATTCGCAAGCGAACAGCGTGCGTAAAAAGCGGGCCGCGTCGGTGGGTTTCCGGCGCGGCCCGCTCTGCATTGCGTCCATGCGTGGGGGGTATCGCGTCAACCGACGACCTACTTGGCGTCGTAGGCCTCGGCATCCCACCAGTCGAGCTGGGCAATGTTGTCACGGATGTGCTGGCAGCTCTTGTGGAAGCCTTCGAGCTCGTGCTCGGAAAGGTCGAGCGTGTAGACCTCCTCGACGCCCTCGGCACCGATCACGCACGGCAGGGAGGTAAAGATGCCTTCCTCGCCATACTGGCCGGTCATAAGCGTAGAGGCCGAAAGCACGGCGTGCTCGTTGTGCAGAACGGCGGCGCAGACGCGCGCGGCGGAGTTGGCGACGGCGTACTCGGTGCACTGCTTGCCGGCGTAGGTCACATAGCCGCCCTTGCGCGCGAGCTCCTCGACCTCCATGTGGTCGAAGGCGTACTTGTCGGGGTTCTCGGCCTGAAGCTCGTTGAGGCTCTTGCCGGCGATGGTCGCGGCTTTAAAGGCGGCAAGCTGGCTAAAGCCGTGCTCGCCGATCATGTAGGCGTCGATGGACTTGGGGCTCACGCCGATCTTCTTGGAGATCTCGGTGCGCAGGCGGGCGGAGTCCAGACCGCAGCCCGAGCCGATGATCTTCTTGGGATCGTAGCCGGTCAGGTGCCACAGCTCGGTGCACACGACGTCGCAGGGGTTGGAGATGCTCACGAAGATGCCGTCAAAGCCGGCGTCGACGATGCGCTTGGCAAAGGTGCGCGCGGCGTCGGTGGTAAAGAACAGCTCGCCGTCGCGGCTGCCAGCGGCCAGCGCGACCTTGCCGGCGGCATTGACGATGACGTCGCAGCAGGCCAGCTCCTCGTAGTGGTCGTAGCAGTTGACGATCTTGGTGTTATACGGGACAAACGAAAGGGAGTCGCGCAGGTCCTGGACCTCGGACGTCACCTTGGCCTCGTTGATATCGCACAGGTACAGCTCGTCGGCAATGCCCTGCATAAGCAGGCTGTTGGCGACATGTGCTCCTACGTGGCCCTGGCCGACCACACCGATCTTACGTGTCTGGTACATATATGTATCCTTTCGGCCGAGTTTTTCGCGTCGAACCATTGTAGCGTCCAGCTGCCACTTTGCTAGACTAAAGCGCCGTAGATTTTTAGGACATGCCTTAATCTCTACTTTTGGAGTGATTTGGGCCGCTGACGGCATCGCTGGGCGATGTGCTCGCGCGGATGGGGCCGCTCGTTGTACCATAGCTGCAACTGACTCGTAAGGAGCATCCATGCCCATTCGCATCCCCGACGCCCTCCCTGCCGCCGCGCAGCTCGAGAGCGAGAACATCTTTGTCATGACCGAGTACCGCGCGTTGCACCAGGACATCCGTCCGCTGCGCGTGCTCATTCTCAACCTCATGCCCACCAAGATTGCCACCGAGACGCAAATCATGCGCAAGCTCTCCAACACGCCGCTGCAGGTGGAGGTGGATCTGCTGCGCACCAAGACGCACGAGGCCACGCACGTGAGCGCCGGCCACCTGGAGACTTTCTACCGCACGTTCGACGACATCCGCGACATCCACTACGACGGCCTGATCATCACGGGCGCGCCGGTGGAGCAGATGCCGTTCGAGGAGGTCGACTACTGGCCCGAGCTCTGCCAGATCATGGATTGGTCCACCACGCACGTGCACTCTACGCTGCACATTTGTTGGGGCGCGCAGGCGGGGCTCTACCATCATTACGGCATCCAGAAGTACGACCTGCCGGCAAAGGCGAGCGGCGTGTTCGAGCATTATCTGGTGAAGCCGCAAAGCCCGCTGGTTCGCGGCTTTGACGACCGTTTCTATGCCGTGCATTCGCGCAATACCGATGTGCGTCGCGAGGACGTGGAGGCCGAGCCGCAGCTTGAGGTCGTGGCCGTGTCCGACGAGGTGGGCCTGTACATCGTCAAGTCGACCGACAGCCGTCGCTTCTTTGTCTTTGGCCATCCCGAGTACGATACCGACACGCTGCGTCTGGAGTACGAGCGCGACGTCAAGCGCGGGCTCAACCCTCAGGTGCCGGCGCATTACTTCCCGAACGACGACCCCACCGCCGAGCCGCGCAACGTCTGGCGCAGCCAGGCTCAGCTGTTTTACACCAACTGGCTCAACTACTACGTCTACCAGACCACGCCCTACGACCTGGCCCGCGCCGGCGAGGAGCACTAGACTGCGATGGTACTGCTGTAGCCGTGGCTGATGTGGCGGCGATTAGGCGCTGATGATGTTGGGCAGCGGCAGGTCGTGGGCATCGGTGGGGACGTGGTTGATGCGTTGTTCGTCAAAGGCGATGCCGATGATTTGGCATGCGGGTGAGAGCATGGGCAGGTAGCGGTCGTAGCAACCGCCGCCGTAGCCCAGACGCGCGCCGGTTTGATCGAAGGCCACGAGCGGCACAACAATCATGTCGAGTGCTTCGGCAGGCACGATGGGGAAGCGGTCGCTGTCGATGTCCGTGGCCGCGAAGGCCCGCGCGGGGTGGGCGGTAAACGGAGCCGCGAACGCATCGTCGGCGGCAACTGCTCGCATGCACATGCGCTGGCCACAAGCTGCGGTATCAATTGCCGAGAGCATGCACGGATAGGCCACGCGCCAGCCGCGCGCGGCGACCGCAGCGGCAAACGCGGCAGGATTGACCTCGGAACCCATCGCGGCATAGATGGCAACGGTGTGCGGCACCGCGGCATCCGAGCGATCCAACAGCTCAACCAGCTGCGTACAGATAACGGCGGACTTTGCCGCACGCACATCCAAATCAAGAGCATCGCGCCGGGCAATCACCGCCCGCCGCAATTCGGTCTTATCCATCCCAGCCTCCTCTCCCAAACCTGCCAAAAAGGGACAGGTTAATTTTGGCAGGTTTTATCTGGGCAAACGTCGAAGCCGCCGCAAAGGCGCCCTTTGTGGCGGCTTCGACTCGACGTTGGCTTCACAGCGCCGCAGCGATCGCTTCAGTCACAAACTTATTGAGTGACTCACCCTTCTTTGCCGCCGCCAGCGCTGCTTGCTTGTGGAGCTCAGAGCCCGTTCTTACGTTGAACGAGCCCTTAAAAGCCCGCTCGGGTTCCTTGCCCTTCTCGGCGCAAAACTCAAGGTAATCGTCGACGGCGTCGTGGAAGCATTGCTCCACTTCTTCAGCCGTGGAGCCTTCAAATACGATTGCGTCCCTAATGCCGGCGACCATACCTGTTAGCACATGCTGTTCGGCATCGAACTCGACCGGGGCGAAATAACCCTTGTATGCCAAAACGTTACTCATGACTACCTCCGACATCTTGCAGAAAGCGAACTATGTTTCGAATGGTCCCCGCTGTCAATTCGTCAGATGGATGAGGCGTGTGCATTACGAACATCCTGCCATCTGATGGCCTGTAGAAGCGAACGCGCGATCCGGATGTCTTGCCTTTGCTGTCCATTTCAAAGCCATATGAAGCTATAACTTTAAGAAAGTCAGCGAATCTATACGTTGAAGGACAGCTAAGCAGCTGGGCGATGAGTTTATCGGATCGAGTCATCCCGCCTCACATTCTGCAACTATATTCTAGTTGCAATTTCAGTTTGATGCAAGCACCTCTACTATAGAACATGTGTGCGTATAGAACAAGTGTTCGAATCACAACTGAGGAAGGAGACAGGCACCTTTGTGGTGGTCTGTGCTGTGGAGTGGGCGTCTGCGGCGGTTTGTCTCAATCTGTAACAGTAACTCGGCAAAATTGGACCTAGATGTTACAGATTGAGACAAACCGCCGCGGTGGGCTGCGCCGCCCCGCTCAAACCGCAGAAAAAAGGTAGATTTTCAGACATGTCCCAAAAATCTACCTTTGGTGGTTAGGCCAGAAGGTCGACTACGTTGAAGCCGGCATTGCTCTTGGCGATGACGTCTCGACCGCCAAAGACGCAGGTCGGCGACTCGGCTGCGATGCGCGTCACATCGGCGCCGAGCGAGCGCAGTTCACCGGGCGTGGCGGCAAGCATATGGGCGCGGCGCTTCTCGCGCGCGTCGGGATCGAGGCCGGCCAGGTAAGTCGTGTTGCGGCGTTTGGTGAGCGCGTACGGCTTCACGGGCGCGTCCATGCCGCTCACACAGCTTACGATAAAGCCCTCGAAGGCGGCCTCGTCGGGCTCAAAGTTGCCGAGCCATTCGCCCGCGCGCGCCACGCGCTCAATCGAGGGATCGATTGCCGGGTCGCGGTAGGTGTAGAACGCCGCCTGGCGCTCGCCGGCCGCGCGGAATCCGCAGCCGTACGCGCCGCCCTTTACGCGGATCTCGTTCCACAGGTAATCGTAGGAGAGCGCGTTGGCGGCAACCGCCCAGGCGCCCGTCACGTCGATGCCCAGACGGCGCGGGTCGCATGCGCTTGCCGCAAAGCAGATGTCGCTGGGGATGACAAAGGCCTCGTGGCGGTCGCGCGGCACCGGCACCACGAGCGCGTCGCGGCC
>NZ_QRWU01000011.1:0-57606 GCF_003459795.1 Collinsella sp. AF18-8LB | reverse complement strand
GGTCGCGCGGCACCGGCACCACGAGCGCGTCGCGGCCGGCAGCGCCGCCGCCAGCGTCCGCGCTCAACCCCAGGTCGCCCGCGGCGGCCCAGTACGCGTTAAAGTCTTCATCGCTGCCGGTAAAGCTCGCCAGGCAGCCATCGGCCACAAAGATGCGGCCCGCCAGCTCGGCAAACTTGGCGCGCAGGCTATCCAAGCGCTCGTCAAAGTGTTCGAGCAGATCACGCAAGAACAGGTAGAAGTCCACGCCCGAGAGCTGTTCGCGCACCACGGCCGAAGGCGAGCTGTAACTCATCGCGCGACCGAGTGCTGCCGAGTGGCCGTTGTTGATAAAGCCCTGCTCAAGCCCAATGCGAATCTGCGTGAGCACGTCGCGCACGCGATCGGCGTCGGCATCGAGCAGCAGCGTGCTCGACCACACCTCGCGCGGCAGGTTTGCCAGCGCATCGATCTTCTCGGACAGGGCGCCGGCGCTTACCAGCAGGTAGGGGCGCACGCCGTCCACGTCGGGCTGCGTCATGACCTCGGTCGTAAAGCTCAAAAAGCCCAGCTTGCCGGCGATGAGATTATCGAGCTCCTCGGCCGAGTGCTCGCTCGTGGGCAGCTGCTTGAGCAGGCGGCAGAGCAGGGTCACGTAGGGCAGGTCCTCAAACGCGACGCAACCCAGATCGAAATATTGCATGGCGTAGGCCAGGCGGTTTGTGGGGATGTCGTGGCGCAGGCAGGGGATGGGCGCGGTTGTGTCCACGACCAGCGGCGGCTCGGGGCGTGCCTCGCTAATGTCGGACACGCGCAGGCGCGGCAGCGTGGCCTTGGCTTCGGGCGTGTCCTCGGCCTCCTGCGCGGCACGCAACGCGGCCGTGCGCTCGACCACGTCGGCCAGCTCGGTATCGGTCATGGCATCGCGCTTGGCTGCCAGCTCAGCGCCCTCGGCGCCCTCCGAACCGGAGCCGGCGTCCACCGGCACCAGCTCGACGAGCGCCATGTGGTCGTTTTCCAGCACCAGCTCGCGCAGCAGGTCCTCAAAGTAGCTACCGTCCAGCTCGCCGCGCAGCTCCTCGTACACCGGGCCGTACTTGAGCGCCAGCGTCGCGGCGTTGTCATCGTAGAGCCAGGTGCTCAGCGCGTCGCACGCAATGGCCACGCCGTCGGCGATGCCGTAATCACGCTGGCGCAGGTCGTACTCGTTGCTGCTGATGATGGCTTCCAGGCGCTCGCGCGGAACGCCATGCTCGCACAGGTCGCGGCAGGCGTCTTGGAACACGCGGCGCAGCTCGCGCGCCACACCAGGCTGCGCGTTTTGCAGCATGATGAGCTCGTAGGGCTGCAGGCTTTCGGCCGCGGTGTAGCTCACCACGTTGCCGCCCACGCCGGCGGCCAAAATGGCCTTCTTAACCGGCGCTTCGTTGGAACCCAGCAGCGCCTCGAACAAGATATCCGCAGCGATCGTGCGCTTGCGGTCGAGCGCGCTGCCCAGCACAAAGCCCAGGCCCACCAGGGCGTTCTCGGGCGTGGTGGCCATCTCGACGCGCTTATACTCGCAGGTCACGGGCGCCTGCACGCCCAGCGGATTGGGCGCCAGCGTGGACGGGTCCTCGCCGGCGGCGACGGCTGCGTCCATGCGGCGGCTCGCAGCGCTCGACTGCGACAAATAGCGCTCGTCCAAAAAGGCCAGCGCGCGGTCCACGTCCAGGTCGCCGTAGAGCGTGATGTAGGAGTTGGAAGGATTGTAGTGGCGCGCATGCGTGTCCAGGAACTGCTCGTAGGTGAGCGCGGGAATCGCGCGCGGGTCGCCGCCGCTCTCGTGCGCATAGGCGGTGTCGGGATAGAGCGCGGCGTTGACGGCGTCGTCCAGCACGCTCATGGGGTCGGACAGCGCGCCCTTCATCTCGTTGAACACCACGCCGTTATAGCGCAGCGTGCCCTCGCGCAGGCTCGCGGCGTCGCCCTCGCCTTCGGCGCCCTCCGGCAGGTCCAGCTCGTAGTGCCAGCCCTCCTGCTCAAAAATGGTGGGTTTGGTATAGATGGCCGGGTTGAACACCGCGTCCAGGTACACGTCCATCAGGTTGTACAAATCCTGCTCGTTGGTGGTGGCAACGGGGTAGATGGTCTTGTCGGGGTAGGTCATGGCGTTGAGGAACGTCTGCATGGAGCTCTTGATCAGGTCGACAAACGGATCCTTGACGGGAAACTTGGCCGACCCGCACAGCACCGAGTGCTCAAGAATATGGAACACACCGGTGGAATCGGCCGGCGGCGTCTTAAAGCCAATGGCAAAAGCCTTGTTTTCGTCGTCGCACGCCAGGTACAGCAGGCGAGCGCCCGAGGCGGTGTGGCGAAGCACGTAGGCATCCGAGTCGAGCTCGGGCACGGTCTCGCAGCGCTCGACGGCAAAACCGTGGCAGGTGGTACCGGGTGCCAGCAGCGCGGCGGCAGCGGCGCGCGAGTCGGTTGAGGTGGTGGGCATATGCAGCCTCCTTTGACGCCCCAGCGGGGGCGAATCGAGTCGAATCCTCGAGAGTATACCCATATGGGGCCGCGGTTCTGCAGCGAACTGAAGGCGATACCGGCGGATTGGGTAAAGGCCCCGCGTGACCGCCGCGCGAGCGTGGAAATTTGGACGCCTATCGAATGAGAGTGGATTTTCGGACGGAATCAGCCTCAAAACGCCCAAAAACCGTCCAAATACCCACCCTCATTTCCCGACCGTCCAAAATCCACGCTCATCCGCCGCCCACACATCTCTCATATCTCATTCGTCTCTAATACGAGAGATAACAGAAAGGTGAGAGATAAATATGAGAGATAACTGAGCAGCAAAGAGACAGGCAATCATGGTATTGTCTCAATACCGATTGTTCTACCAGCAAAAATATGTATAAATGAAGCAAATGGTAGACATTTCATCTCTATCTATCTCTTATCTCTAAGCCGAGAGATAGAGAGATAAATGAGAGATAATTACGAGAGATAACTGAGAGACGAGGGAAATCTATCCGCGGCATTCTCCGCAGGACCGAGCGAAAGGACGTGCAGATGAACGAAAACGAGCTGACCGGTCTGCTTGAGTCTTTAAGGCGTATGGGCTCGGATGATCTTAACGTCGAAGTGAAGGAGAGCGCCACGACGCTTTCCCGCGACGTGTGGGAAACGGTGAGCGCATTCGCGAACACTGCCGGCGGAATCATCGTGCTCGGAGTGAGTGAGCGCGCAGGTTTTGTCCCGGTTGAGAACTTCGAGACCGAGAAAGTGCTCAACCAATTTGTGTCAGGCATGGGTGATGCGGGCGGTCGAGGAAAGCTGGCCAATCCGCCCAAATACACGATCGAGCGAGTGGAGCTTCAGGGCGTCATCGTTCTCGTCATTACGATTGAGGAGCTCGATCCGTCGAGCAAGCCCTGCTATGTCATAGAGCGGGGCGCCCAGGGCGGCAGCTACAAGCGCATCGATGACAAAGATGTGCCGCTTTCATCGACCGAGGTGCTCGCATTGGCGTCATACGGTCGAGCGACTCCGAGCGATCGCGACGCGGTGGCGGGTGCGGGCGCGGACGATCTCGACGAGACGCTGGTCGACCGTACGATAGATCGGGCTTTCTCGTTGACGCCCCGGGCAATGCGCGGCGCGCCGGACAAACAAACGAAGCTGGAGCGCCTAAATATCCTTGATTCCCAGGGCAATGTCACCAAGGCTGGACTCCTAGTTGTGGGCACCTACCCTCAGCAGTTCTATCCCAAGCTCTTCGTTGACGTGGCTGTCCATGCGGGAACTCAGAAGGGCATGGCGGGGTCGCTGAGGTTCATGGACCGCACAATCTGTGAGGGAACGTTGGGCGAGATGATCTCGGATGCCGTCGCAGCCGTCGCCAAGAATTTGCGGCGAACCTCGACCGTCCAAGGCGTCTCGCGTGTCGACTCGCTTGAGATTCCCGAGGAGGTTCTGCGCGAGGCAATCGCCAACGCCGTAATCCATCGAGAATACGGGGATCGGTTCTGTGGACAATCGATTGCCGTCGACGTCTTTGATGATCGTGTCGAGGTGACGAATCCTGGCGGCCTTTACGGGGGAAAGACTCGCGAGAACTTGTTTGACGGCAGCTCCCGATGCCGTAACGCGACGCTTGTGAAGCTCATGTCGATTGTCCCGCTGCCGGATGGCGCAGGTTCGCCGGCTGAGGGCAATGGCTCGGGCATCCCGATGATGATCGATGCCATGCGCGCGCATGGTCTGGCCGAGCCCCTGTTCTGCCCGGGATTCGATCGGTTCAAGGTCGTACTTTACCGTTCAAAGATCGAGCCGGTCGATCATGGCGGGGGCTTAATTGTGACGGCACTCAAACACTACGGCGAGCTGGGGACGCGCGAGCTGGCAGAGCACACAGGGCTCACAATTTCCCAGGTTAGGTCGCGCGTCAACGCGCTCATTGCTCAAGGCGAGCTTGAGCCCACGGCGCCGGCGACGAGCCGCAACCGCAAGTATCGACTGTCGGAGCGCGTGGGATAGATGCGTTAGTGGACGAGGCGACCCAATAATCGACTCTCGATTGGCGTCCATTAAGGTAAAGCGGTTGTTGCCCAGTCGACGGTGATGCTAAAGACTCGGCTTACGCCGGCATGGCCCCGAACCCGTCCATCAAGAACAGCCTAAGAACCAGCTTGATGACATATCCCGGTTTGACTTCAGCCGTGCCAAAGACGCTGCGCTCGGCGAGCTCGCTGCAGTATGCATAGATGTCGCGGATAAGGTCCGCGCCCGAAAGCGTAAACATGTAGCCTGCGTCCGAAAGCGCATTGGGTGCGGCGGGCAATTTGGTCATGCGACAAAAGGTCAACAGGTCGGGCGCCATAGCGTCCTGGTAGCCAAGATGGCTGCCGTCTTCTTGTGCGACGAGTTCCAGCTGGCGTACTCGATCCAGCGCCGCTGCCAGCACAAAGCTCGGTGTGGGAGCATTGACGTCCTCCGTGCTCGCCACGAGTCTGCCTGCTGCCTGCGTGACAAGCCAAGCGACCTCGCGCTGGCAGCGCACGGCCTTGCGTGTAACCGGCTTGATGGACGAAGAAGAAACGCTCCCCTTAGGCGGATTCGAAGCAGCTATAAGGCCCTCCCATGAACGACCCGGTCCAACAAGCCCGGATGAAACACGTGCTACATCAGTATACAGGGAAGTGGGACAGCGGGGTACAAGCGCGCCAGCGGCAAACCGAGAGCATCAACGACGTGCCGATCGCGGAATGAGACCTCGTAATAATTGACTCTCGGCCATATTATTGAGGGGCATGATTCGCGTTCGTATGGTTGTAGGTGCTGGCGATGAACGACATTGACCTTGCTGTTCCGTTGATGGATGGACCAAGCTATGACCGCGCCTGCAGTCTCGTGCCTTCCGAATACGTTGAGGCATGGGAGTGGTTTCTGGGTGAGGAACAGCGCGGCGGCGTTTGGACCAGCCTTCCGCACCACACCAAGGAAGATAGCCCTCAGTATCAGTATCGTTTGAGAATTGGCTCGGACTTCTTTCCCGTAACGCGGGATTCAGGGATCTTCTGGCCGGGCCAGGATCGGGTGAAGCAAGATCCCGATAAGATCTTTGCGCTCTCGGTTCATAACTCTAAAAAGAGTTTCTATACCGATGTTCCTCCGCTCTATTTGGATGACGGCACGTGGGTCATTAAGTATTCGGTTCAAGCGCCGGGCACCGTTGGTTCTCGAGACCAAGACTATAACCGGAAAATGCTCAACTGCATGGAATGTGGCGTTCCAGTTGGAGTCATATTTGCAACTGAGGTGGGCTATAAGGTGCTTGGCCTTGCGTTTGTTGAACGGTTCGAGCCCGAAAACGGCTGGTTTGTTCTGCATGGTCCCGTTCATAAAGGCGGGCCTGACCCTCGTTTTGCGTCCGACATGAGCTATCTGAAGCACATGCCAGTCGACATTGAGTTTGCCGGACGGGATGCGACCGATGACGAAAAAGTTCGCTATGCGTTAAGGCGCGAGCGACTGGGGCAACAATGGTTCCGCAAGCAGCTCGTTGCCGCCTATGACGGCCGTTGCGCGGTGTCGGACTGCGGCGTCAGCGAAGCTCTGGAGGCTGCACATATCGAGAATTACTCGGGCCCTAAATCGCAAGTTGCCAGCAATGGCATTCTGCTTCGGCGCGACTTACATTCCCTATTTGATGCTCATCTGATTTCGTTTGAGCCTGTTTGCGGTGAATATCGGCTGTGCGGATCGTACCTGCTGGATAAGACCGACTACGCTTCCTTTGCAGGTGCGACGCTAAGGCAGCCGAATGAGCGTCAGTGGCGACCCAATACGGCGTTTCTTGAGGCCCATCGCATTGAGTTCGATCGCTCGGAAAAGAAGCGTGAAAAGGCGGGGATTCTGCCGTATTAGCGTATTTGGCTTTGGTGGTCTTTTAAGATCGTGTTGTTTGATCGGATCGCGTGGCGATGCAATTTCGCGCGCACTTGCTGGTGCATGCTCTTCCTGGTTTCAATTACGGGAAGGGAGCGAGCGTGAGCTGGCGAGGCGATGTCGTGATGGGGAAGTACGGAAAACTGCCGCGTGCCCTTATCGACAACAATATGTTTCCGAGCGTAGAAGTTGATTGCGGGTCGTTTGTCGTCGCCTGTCCTTGTTGCGGCTCGCAAATACCGTGTCTCGACATTCGGTTCATCGATGCGCGCGACAGACTCAGCGACGAAGTGAGAAAACGGACAGGCGTTCATATGCCGGTGTACCCGGAGAAATGCCCTGTTTGTGGCCTCGATATCGTGTACGACGCCGGCGACGAGGGATAGGTGATGCGGAGGAGCTGGCTGTGAAGGCCTCTCCGTCCTTACAAATAAATCCCCTCACCGAGTTGCTTGTGGAACTCGGCGTGATGGTCACGTGCCCAGGTAAAGAGCGCCTGGTCAAAGTCAGTGCGCGTAGCCGGGACGCCAAAGACGCCGGCAACTTCGACGCGCACAAACTCCAGTGCCGGCAGCTTGTTGATGGCAGTGAGGGCAAACGGGGATGAGGGCTCCTCGAACAGATAGCGGCTGCCTTGCAGCGCATCGCAACTGGTGCACGTGTTGCCGAGCGACGGGGCTTTGGAGGCTCGCGCGCCCACGGGCTTGTAGCCGCAGCGCTTATGAAGGTAGTCGCGGATCTCGCCCGGCGCGCAGCCAAGAGCGGGCACGATGGCGAGTGCGTTGGCGTTGGCCGTGTCGATGGCAATGTGCCCGGCTTCGTTGGGTGCGTGCGCGATGGCGATGCTCTCGTCGTTATCGGTTCGATAGGGAATGCCGAAGGCCGCGACCGAGGTCTCTTTGTGACACTTCCAGCACTCGCGCTTGCCCAGTACTAGATATATATACGGCGCCGAGAGGTCGGATCGGTCAACACCGGGCAGCCACTCGGCAAAGGGTTCGGGGTTGACGCCGCTAGGTACATACCAGATCTTCTTGGTTCGGTCCCATTTGGCGCCCAGCGCCTTGGCTTTTTCTTTGTGCGAAAAGGGAACATCGAGCTCGGTGCGCATGGCGGCTCCTTGGTGCTGCAGGTGCAAGTGGCTCAAGGATACCGCAGAGCGCAGACATCGCGGCGTTTTGCTGAGAAGTTGCGGTTCGGATGGGTTCGAGACGCGTTGGTCTCGGCCTCGGTGGCTATTGGGGCGGTTTTGATTGACTGCGGAGTCAGCCGGGATAGGCACTTGGGTTGCTGACGCGGTTTTGTGCATGGGCAGGGTGGTTGTTTGAGCGGTTGGAGCAGTTTGCGGCGCAGTTTTGTGCCTGGCTATTGTTGATGTTGGGGTATTGAATTTATTTGGCAGCCATTCGTCAGGTGAATTGATGCTACGTTGCGATGATGGTTGGAGCTGCCAGCGGATTTGGCGACATAAAACAAAACAGCCCAGAGACATAGCCTCTGAGCTGTGAACATTTGGTGGGCGTTAGAAGATTTGAACTTCTGACCTCTTCCGTGTCAGGGAAGCGCTCTCCCCCTGAGCTAAACGCCCTATCAAGGGTGCGCAAGTGCGCAAGGGATAATATAACGGAGCCTGAACTCGGTGGCAAGAACATTTTTAAAAATCGCTTGCATTGTGGTCTGGTGAGAAAAAGCCGCTCGCCGCCTGCAGGTGACCGTTTGCGGTCAAATTATCGACAAAGCGTAGACAGATTTGTGGCAAGGTTTCAGGGAAGTATGTGCTGGCTTCGCCGTCTTGCGCACGATTGCACGAGGCGTGTGCCGTTGTTTGAGTAGTATGGGGGCCGACAATGAACATGCTGGTCGTAGATGATGAGGCTGATATCGCAAATATGCTCGCGGAGTTTTTCCGCATGGAGGGCTACGAGGTTTCGGTTGCCCATGACGGGCCGTCGGCCCTGGCGGCGGCTTCTTCTGGCCCCACCCCCGATATCATGCTGCTCGATGTAAACATGCCGGGGATGGACGGCTTCGAGGTCTGCCGCCGCGTGCGGAAGCATGTGAGCTGCCCGATCATCTTTCTAACGGCGCGCGTTGAGGATATGGACCAGCTTGATGGTTTTGCGGCGGGTGCCGACGACTACGTGCTCAAGCCTTTTTCTCTCGAGGTCCTGGGTCGTCGCGTGGCGGCGCACATGGCGCGCGAGGGAAGGACTCGCGATCGGCAAAGCGACGGCGCCGTCCGCTTTTTTGGCGAGATGACCATCGATTACGCTCAACGCATCGTTGAGGTTCACGGTGCGGGCGGTAATCGGGATTCGTCCGCCGGGGGCGATTCGAACGCGGTGACCGTCGACTTGACCAAGCTCGAGTTCGACATCATCGCCCTGTTGAGCAAGCGCCCTGGCCAGGTGTTTGACCGCGATGTGATTTACGAGCGCGTGTGGGGATGGGACGCCGCGGGTGACCCGTCGCAGGTGCGCGAGCACATTCGCCGCATTCGCAACAAGTTTACGTCGGCGGGGATCGCGGACGATCCGATCGCAACGGTATGGGGCGTGGGCTACAAGTGGGTGGCAAAGTGACGGGTTTTGGTAAGGGCCCACGCGGGCGCCATGCGCCTCACGAAGACGGCCGAGTTGTCGCTTGCGAGGACGGTTGTCGGGACAATGGCGGTTCTGTCCGCAGGCGCGACCGCCGCGCAGCTCGCCGCGCCGAGCGACGCGCGGCCCGCGAGCTTGAGCGCGAGCGGCTGAAACGCCTGCCGCGAAAAGAGCGCCTGCGTGCCTGGTGGAGCCTGCGGCCGTTGGGCGTGATCTTCACGGCGTATCTGGTCGCCTATCTTGTTGTCGCCACGGTGCTTGCGCTGAGCGCCATTGAGGTACTCGCGGCTTGGAATAATGGATATTACGAACTCGAGGTGACGCTCGACAACGGTTTGACCGAGCACGGCGTGATCGATTCGGGCCCATACATCTACGACCCCACCTCTCAGCAGCTGCTTCCCGCATCCGAGCTCAACTTGCCAGGCGATGGGCCGTACGCGGTCTTCATTGCGACGGGCGATTGGGGGACCGGTAGCGATTACGTGCCGGAGGGCGGGCGCACCATCAGCACGCTGTACGCGACCGTCGACATGGTTCGTAGCGGCCAGGTGCAGCTCTACGACTGGGGGCTCAATTACAACGAGGGCTATCCGCAGGAGGAGATTCTAGAGGTGAACAGCACGATTCCAGCGGAGAACCTCGCCCGCTATGACGCGTTGAGCCGCGCGGGCCGCGCGCAGAGCGTGGAGCTGTTTGAAAACATGACGGGAGCCGATCTTGAGGAGACGTTTGGCGAAGGGCTCGTCTCGAACACTGCCTATTATGCGGCTTCACCGCCTCCCGATGGTCCGATGCCTTGGGTCCTCACGCTTGCGACGGGGCTTGTGCCCGTTTTGGCGTACGGCGGCCTGGGTTGGCTCACGTTCAAGCACTTCTACCGCGTTCACATCGCCGGGCCCTTGGGGGAGCTGGCGAGCGCCGCGGGGCGCATCGCCGGTCAGGATTTGGATTTCTCGATCGAGCGCGTGCGGGGCAAAGAACTTGGTCGCCTGTCCGAGACGCTGGAGAATATGAGGGCGTCGCTGCTCGATGCCCAGCGCGAGCTGTGGCGCACCGCCGAAGGGCGGCGTCAGCTCAATGCGGCGTTTGCGCACGACCTCCGAACGCCGATCACGGTGCTCAAGGGGACGGTCGAGATGGCGCAGATGCGCCTGCGTCGCGGCGATGAGCTCGATGTTGGTTCGTTGGATGCCCTGTCGGCCCAGGTGGTGCGTTTGGAGCGGTACGCAACGGAGATGGGAGGGCTGAGCAAGCTCGAAGATCGGCCTGTAGACCGCAAGCCGCTGGCGTCGCGGTCTCTTGTGGATGAGCTCGAGTCGCATGCGAACGAGGTTGTTGCGGCGCGCGGGGAAGGGCTCGCGTTGAGGGTTGCAATCGACGAGGGTGAAGATGGCGCCCGTCCCGACATGGTCTACATCGACCTACCCCTGGTCGAAGAGGTCCTCGACAACCTTTTGAGCAATGCGTGCGGCCATGCGAAGGGCGTCATCGAGGTTGAGATTTCTGTTCGCGAGGGCAGGTTGGCTCTGAGCGTTGCCGATGATGGTCCGGGCTTTACGCCCGAAGCCCTGCGGCGCGGGTGCGATCCGTTCTTTAGCGAGAACAAATCTGCCGAGCATTTTGGGCTGGGCTTGAATGTGTCGAGCATTTTGTGCGGTTTACACGGGGGAGCGCTTGAGTTAGGGAATGGTTCGACCGGCGGGGCACGTGCGACGGCGACGTTTAGCATGGGCGGCGATGGGGACGAAACGGGGGAGTTGTGACGAGGGCGCGCGCTGCGCGGGCGTCGCCGGGCTCATCGAGCCGTCGGCGAACCAGTTACCTGCTCTTACCTTAAGAATGGCTTACCTTAACGTAAGGCTTACTGAATTGTCATTGCTGGTAGACAAAACATAGACACCAAGTTGCGAAACTGTCCTTGTCAGGTACACAAGGAGGTAACGCGATGATGAGGATGCAGCCCGAAGCCGAAGGGTATTCCGGTCAGGTTTCTTGCGGGGGCGCCGCTCGCCGTCTTGACGTAAGCGCCTTGAGCGAGCTTCGCAATCGAGTCGCGGGCGCTCATGACGCGCTGGACGACGCCTCTTCTGCCGGCGCGCGGACCGCAAACGCCCCCTCATTCGCGACCGCTGCGGCAATGTCGGCCGAGGCCGTCGCAGAGGACGATGGTCTCGATGCCCGCCGTCGAATCCTGCGCCGTTGCGTGCTTTTGGCGCTTGCAGCCTCGGTCGCGATCCTCGCGACTGCATGCTGGGAATACCTTCCGGGGATCTTGGCATGGCTTGCAGACCCTCAGGCGGTTCGGTCGTTCGTCGCCGACCACAGCGTGATAAGTCGTCTCGTCATGCTTGGAATCAACGTCACTCAGATCTTCTTGGCCTTTTTGCCCGGCGAGCCTGTGGAGCTGGCGAGTGGTTACGCGTTTGGCTTCTGGGAGGGGACGGCGCTGTGTCTCGTCGCCTCGGGGCTGGCGACGTCGGCGATTTATTGGGCGACGCGTCGATGGGGCTGGAGCCTGGTTGGCCTCTTCTTCGACCGCAGCCTTCTCGACCGGTTTTCGTGGCTCAATAATGCGAAGCGACTCGAGCTGGTCATGCTGGTGATTTTCTTGATCCCGGGAACCCCGAAGGACTTCTTGACGTATTTCGCCGGCCTCACCAAGATGCGCTTCGCCCCCGTGGTGCTCATCGCAACGTTTGGGCGCATTCCCTCCATTGTGACTTCGACGGCCGCGGCATCCGCTGCGGGCAGCGGAAACTGGCTGGTGGTTGGTGTCGTCGTTGCCGTGTCACTGCTGTGCGTGGCGTTGGGCGGCTTGCTGTATCGTCGCCTGCGTGCCAAGGCGAGCTGAGGCGGCCGGCGAGGATGTACGGCGGCTGATGGGCCTTTTGCGGCTACATCGGACCGCCGGTCGCCACAGCAATCCAAAACCTCCCCAACATGTGCATTCTGAAATCGAAATCTTGCGGAAACGCGAGCAAAATGCACTGCTGGGGGAGGTTTCGAGGGTTTACGCGCTTGCGACTCCGCTATACGCTCCGATTGATGAAGAAATCGGCCATGGAGCAGAGCAGGTCAGCGGCGTTGTGCGAAATGACGCCGTTCTCGGCGAGCGCACGGCTGGTGTCTTGCGCCTCTTGCGCGAGCTTGAGTGCGAGATCACGACACGCGTCGATCCCCCCGCCGATCTCGATGAGCTCGACGGCGCGCGCGAGGTCCGTGGGATCGTTCGTTTTTGCTTCGAGCAGCCCCCAAGGGCCGCGGCCTCAGGTTCGACCGGCTGGCCCCGGCGGACCTGTCGCTGGCGATGCCGCACGTGAACTCCGAGCCCCGCGGCGCGCTCGGCTTCGCGACGCCCGCCCGCGCCTTCCGGGCGATGCTCGGCGCCGACGCGGAGGCGCTGCTGGATGCGTACGGCGTGGAGGACGTGCCCATCGGCGAGCTCGACCTGACGCCGGGGCTCATCGCGCGGGCGCGCGCGGAAAGGGGCGATGCCCCGCTGTCCTAGCCTAAGGGAAAACGGAATAGACGGAACCGACCGTTCGGCTGAGTCTGGGAAGAGGCGCCGGGCGGCGGGCGGGCCTTCGGACCCATCGAAACACATCTCCACCGTTCCTTCAACTGGGAAAACGGTGCCCCCGGGCCCCGGGAGGGGCCACGGGGGCGTTCGGCTAGGTGCGGGAACGGCCTATTTGCTCAATGTGTTCGGCTGAGATCGGAAATCAACCCTTGCATTGTGGAATTCGGGGGCTTTGTCATATCCATTTCAAAAGATCCTGCTGCCGCGATTTGACTGTCGCATAATGCAAGGCCATTGCGGTACCGAGCTATGGAAAGACGCCTGCGGAATTGTCCTACCGATAAGCGGACAAGCCTCCGGCTGGTGCCTTCGCCGTGGTAAGGTAAGCCGAATTGTTTCCAGGCTGTTTCGGGGGAGTGGAATGAGCAAAGAGTGCGTCGAGCAGGTCGAAGGCGCAGGAGCTTCGGTGCCGATGACCGATATATCGAACATTGATGTGCCCGAGGGCACCGACGAGCTCAGCCGCAACACCCGCCGTGCATGGCGCGACCGCCTGAACAGCGCTTCGACGCGCAAGTTGATCATGGGCGTCTTGGCTACGCTGGTGGGCGGTTCGTTTTGGGGCTTCTCGGGCACCAGCGCGAGCTTTCTGTTCGATACCTACCACGTCGATACCTTGTGGCTTATGAGCGTGCGTCAGATTCTCGCCGGTCTACTCTTTATGGCCGTGGTTGTTACGCGCGACCGCGAGCGCCTGATTAAGCTCTGGACCACAGCCGCCGATCGCAAGCAGCTGCTGCTCTTTACCGCCTTTGGCCTGCTGTTCAATCAGTTTTGCTATCTTTCGGCCGTGCGTCTGACGAACGCCGGAACCGCGACGGTGCTCCAGTGCCTGCAGCTCGTTATCATCATGGGCTACACCTGCGTGACCGATCGCCGCATGCCGCGTACTCGCGAAGTCATCGGCATCGGTCTGGCTCTGGGTGGCACCTTTTTAATCGCCACCGGTGGCGACCCCACCAGCCTGAATATCTCGCCGCTCGGCCTGATCGCGGGTCTCATGTGTGCGGTCAGCGCTACATGCATGGCGGTGATTCCCGCCAAGATCCTGCCCGAATACGGCAGCCCCATCGTCACGGGCTCGGCAATGCTCACGGCGGGCGTGGTCTCGTGTGTCTTCGTGCAGCCTTGGGCGCATATGCCGGCGCTCGACGCTGCCGGCGTCGAGGCGCTCGCGGTGTTCGTGGTTATCGGCTCGTTTTTTGCTTACATGCTCTATATGCAGGGCGTTAAGGACATCGGCTCGGTACGTGCGAGCCTCATCGGAACTGTGGAGCCGGTTTCGGCGACCATCACCAGCGCCGTTATGCTGGGCACGGTGTTTTTGCCGACCGACCTTATCGGCTTTGCCATGATCATCGTGATGATGTTCCTCACGGTGTAGCTGGCGCCGCCGCCAAGACAGAAAAGGTGTTGTGCCACATTTTCGCCAATTGATGTCCGTGTCTGGAGTTTAGCTGTCGATGCCCAAAATGCCATAAACTAGCAACGTTATGGACTTTTTCATTGCGACTCAATTGCGAGGATTTCTTTATGGCTGGTAATCACTTTAAGGGCAGCGATAGCGGCCGTCCTGCAGTTCCGCCGCGTCCGAACGGGGCTGGTAAGGCCGGCACGCCGGGCGGCGCTGGACAGGGCGGTTCTGGTAAGCGCGTGTCCCCGGGCGAGACGGCGATGTTTACCGCTCTGTACGAGCAGTCTCAAAAGGCAAAAAAGACCGGCCGTGCAAGAGGGAATGTCTTTGCGGGCGGTGCAACCTCCACGTCGCAGCCGAGCGGGGCTCCTTCGGCACCTGCGAACAACGCAGGTGCTGTCAACGCCGCGAATACCGACGGCAACGTTAATGCCGGCAGGGCCGCCAACAATACTCCCTCTTCCGGTGGTGTGGGGCTCACGGGTAACCTTGGCACGATTTACACCGGCGCCTCCGAGACTGGCACGTTCGCCCGCCTGGATGATAGCGGTGTCGAGTTTGCGGGCTCGGGTTCCAAGGAAGATTATTACGATTTTGGCTTGAACTACGGTGGCGACGCTTCGTCGAGTTCGACCTCTGACGGTCTGGTCCGTCATCGCCATCGCAAGGGCGAGCGCAAAAAGCGTCACACTGGCGCCATTATTGCCGCTGTAGTCGCGGTGCTTCTCGTTGCGCTTGGCGCAAGCGGCTTTATGCTGCTTAACTCGGCAAAGACCGTAAAGAGCGAAGCGAAGGAGGCTGTCGAGATCGTCGGTGGCCTTAAGGACAAGGTCACGTCGGGCGATTTTTCGACGCTGCCTGACGACGCGAAGAAGATCGATGAGCTCTGCGACAGCATGAAGGCGGAGACCTCGAGCCCGCTGTGGACGGCGGCTTCATTTATCCCGGTGTATGGCAGCGATATCAATGCGGCCCGCACCATGATCGACGCCCTGTCCGATGTCTCGAGCAACGCGCTGGTTCCCATGGCCGATAACCTTTCGCAGGCCACGCCCGGCAAGCTGTTCCAGGATGGGACCATCAACGTGTCCGCACTGCAGGCGGTCGCCGATTCGCTCTCCGATAGCTCGAAGGTGTTCAAGAGCGTCAACGAGAAGATCCAGGGCATTGGAGATACTCATATTTCCCAGGTGACCGAGTTGGTCGATAAGGCCAAGGACGGCTTTGCCACCCTCAACGGCGCGGTTGACGCGGCGGAGAAGGTCGCCCCCGTCCTTCCCCAGATGCTCGGCGCCAACGGCCAGACGCGCAACTACCTTGTGTACGCCATGAACAACGTCGAGATTCGTGCCTGCGGCGGCTTTGGCGGTTCGCAAGGTTTGATTTCGGTCACCGACGGCCAGATGTCGATTGGCGAGTTTGTTCCCCGCATTGGACTCAGCGAGGATGAGGCAGTCGAGAGCGTCGACGAAGAGGATGAGGCGCTGTTCGGCAACCACAGTAACCTGTACAACTCGGGCAATACCTATTCGCCTGATTGGCCCCGCAACTCGCAACGTGTCGCAGCCCTGTGGAAATCTCAATATGGCCAGGACGTTGACGGTGTCGTGGGTATTGACCCGGTGTTCTTGCAGTACCTGCTGGGCCTTGTCGGTAATGTCTCGCTGCCCGATGGTACGGTCGTCGACGGTACCAACGCGGCGAAGGTTCTCATGCACGATGTGTATTGGAACTATCCGGTCGAGGAATCGGATGGCATCTTTGCGGCTGTTGCCAGCGCCGCCTTCGACAAGATTCTCGGTGGCATCGGTGATGTCGACGTTACAAAGCTTGTCGGTGCATTCGAGCGCGGTGCCGAAGAGGGCCGCCTGATTGCTTGGATGAGAAACGATGATGAGCAGAATGCCATCAAAGAGACGGGCATTGACGCTTCGCTGCCCGATCCGGATGATCCGAGTGCCGATCCCGTTGCCGGCGTTTACTTTAACAACCTGAGCTTCTCCAAGCTCGACTGGTACCTGAACGCCGATACGCAGATTGGCCAGGGCGTCAAGAACGGCGACGGCACGTGCTCGTATCGCATCACCGTTACCCTGACGAACATCATGACGCAGGAGGAGGCCGGTAAGCTGCCCGACTACGTTGCGGCGAGCGCGCCCGATGCCGCGCGCGACGACGAGCGTCTGCATGTCTCGTTGTTTGCCCCGACGGGCGGCAACATTACTGATCTGACCGTCGAGGGCACCCAGTTTGGTCTTGGCGCCGCTACGTGGCATGGAATTCCCTTCTATTCGGGCACCGTTGACCTGCATGCTGGCGAGACGACGACGATCACGTATACGCTGACCACGTCGGCCGAGGCGGGGGACAAGCCGCTTACGCTGCGTCAGACTCCTACATGCCAGGCGGCTCGCGACAGCGCGTCGGCGTAGGGTTTTTCTGGTAGCGCAGATAATCGAGTACCATTTTGGGGCGGACAGGCAATCTGTCCGCCCCTATTTTGTAAGGAGAGCGCATGAAGTACTTTGGCACCGACGGCTTTCGCGGCGAGGCCAACGTTGGGCTGACGGTAGAGCACGCTTATAAGATTGGCCGTTTTGTGGGCTGGTATTACGGCGCCAACCGCGAGCGCAAGGCACGCGTCATCGTGGGCAAGGACACACGTCGCTCGAGTTACATGTTCGAAGCGGCGCTGGTGAGCGGCCTGGTCGCGAGTGGTGCGGATGCCTATATGCTGCACGTGATCCCCACGCCGGGCGTAGCGCATCAGACCGTGGAAGGCTGCTTCGATTGCGGCATCATGATCAGCGCGAGCCACAACCCGTTTTGCGATAACGGCATTAAGCTCGTCAATAGCGACGGTTTTAAGATGGACGAGGACGTACTGGAGCTCATCGAGGACTACATCGATGGTAAGAGCGAGGTACCGCTGGCCACGGACAACCACATCGGCGCCACGATGGACTACATGCAGGGCCGCAACCGCTACATTGCTTCGCTCATCGCCAGCGCGAACTTTTCGCTGCAGGGCGTCAAGATCGGTATCGACTGCGCCAACGGCTCGGCTTCCTCGGTGGCCAAGCCGGTGTTTGACGCGCTCGGTGCCGACGTGCGCGTGATCAATGCCGCGCCCGATGGCTTTAACATCAACGTCGACTGCGGCTCCACGCATATAGAGCGCCTGCAGCGTCATGTGGTGGAGCAGGGCCTGGACGTGGGCTTTGCCTATGACGGCGATGCCGATCGCTGCTTGGCCGTGGACGAGCGCGGTCGCGTGGTAGACGGCGACCAGATCCTGTACGTGTGTGGCGTGTATCTGAACAAGCACGGTCGCCTTTCGGGCGGTACCGTGGTGCCGACGATTGCCAGCAACTTTGGCCTGGTCAAGTCGCTGGAGCTTGCCGGCCTAAGTGCCGTGACCAGCGGCGTGGGCGACCGTCACGTGTATGCCAAGATGCGCGAGGGCGGCTACAGCCTGGGCGGCGAGCAGACGGGCCATACGATCTTTGGCGATATCGAGTGCACGGGCGACGGCATTATGACCTCGCTGCGCGTGATGGAAGTGATTCGCGCCGAGCGCGAGACCCTCTCGCAGCTCACGGCTCCGTGCAAGCTGCTGCCGCAGGCGCAGGTGGCCGTGCACGTGGCGGACAAGGACGCCGCGCTGGGCAACATGGGTGTGCAGGCCGCCATCGCCGAGGCCGAGGCATCGCTGGCGGGCGAGGGACGCGTGCTCGTGCGCAAGAGTGGAACCGAGTCGGTGATTCGCATTTTGGCCGAAGCCCCCGACCAGGCATCCGCCGATGCCGCCATGAAGCGCATCGCCAACGCACTCGAGGCTCTATAGGGCGCCTTTTGGGCTGTCTGACAGGGGGTTATAAAATGACGCGGCCAAAAAAAGCAAAAATGAGTACTGTCACTAAATAAGTAACAGCAAATTTTGCCTCAAAAGGCCGTTTCGGCATTGCCTGAGCGTTATATCGACAGACATTGCTCCTCATATGTCCAATAAACAGGGTCGCGGATGAGATTAAATCTCATCCGCGACCCTGTTTTAGCCCGAAATAAATGCTATCAACTTGACAACAGTACTCATTTTTGCCTTTTTTGACCACAGCCTCTCCGGGGCAGTCACCCGGCACTTGGGGACGTTCCCTTTCTGCCGGCACTTGGGGACGTTCCTTATCTGCCGGCAGTTTAGGAACGTCCCCAAGTGCCGGGTTGTTGGCTGGCGAAGAGTGTCCCAAACGACTAGTCATTAAAGAGCGTCCCCAATGACTAAGTGAAAGGGGGGCGCTGCGAATTGATTCCGCGGCGCTCCCCTTTGCGTTGGCGTGTCGGTTATGCCTTACAGCTGGTACAGCGTGGTGAACTTGTCTTGGAGGTAGCTGCAGTAGTAACGGGCGTCAAAGTCCATGCCACAGGCGCCCTTGATGAGCTCCGGAGCGTCCTTGGCGCGGCCCCACTGCCAAATGTGCTCGCCTAGCCAGGCACGGACGGGCGCCAGATCGCCGCTCGCGCAGGCACCGGTAAGGTCGACGCCGTCGCGGCACATGGCCGGCACAAACATGGCGTCGTAGGCGCTGCCCAGCGCATAGGTGGGGAAGTAGCCAAACGAGCCGCCGCTCCAGTGCGTATCCTGTAGGCAGCCGCGCGTGTCGTCGGGAACGGGAATGCCCAAGTACTCATCCATGAAGCGGTTCCAAAGCGCGGGGATGTCCTTGGCCGTGGCCTCGCCGGCAAACAGCATGCGCTCGATCTCGTAGCGCACCATAATATGCAGCGGATAGGTGAGCTCGTCGGCCTCGGTGCGGACCAGCGACGGCTGCGCGATGTTCACGGCGCGGTAGAGCGTGTCTTCGTCCACGCTGCCATAGACCTCGGGCGCGTGGCGGCGCAGTACCTCGAGCAGCGGCCCCATAAAGGCGCGGCTGCGGCCCACGGTGTTCTCGAAGAATCGGCTTTGGCTCTCGTGGATGCCCATAGAGGTGCCGCCCTCCAGGCACGTGCGCGCATAGGCGGGGTTCACGCCCAGCTCGTACATGGCGTGTCCCGCCTCGTGGATGATGCTGTAGACATTGGAGATACAATCGTCCTCGTAGATGTGCGTCGCGATGCGCGCGTCACCCACGGCAAAACCCTCGCTAAACGGGTGCTCGGTAAAGGCAAGCGTGGTGTCGTCCAGGTTCAGGCCGACAAGCTTCATCAGGTCGAAGCTCATGGCACGCTGGGCAGCCTCGGGCACGTGGGCGTGCAAAAAGTCGGCGGCCGGCTGCTGGCCGCGCTCGCCGATGGCGTGCACGAGCGGCACGACCGTGGCCTTGACCTCGTCACAAAACGCATCGAAGCTCTTGGCGGAAAGGCCGCGCTCGTACTGGTCGAGCCAAACGTCGTATGGGTCGCGCTTGGGGTCCATAAGCTCGGCCTGATGCTTGAGCTGGCCCACGATCTTGTCCACATAGGGCTCAAAGCTCGTCCAGTCATTGGCCGTCTTGGCCTTGTGCCACACGGCGTCGGCCTCGCAGGTGAGCCTGGTCCAGGCCTCGGCCTCCTCGGTAGGGACAACGCTCGCTTCGCGCTGGTCGCGGCCGAGCACGCGGATCTCGTCGAGCAGCTGCGGGTCGTCTACATGTCCGCCTGCAACCGTCTCGCGCGCTAACGAGCGTACGAGCTCAACGGATTTCTCGCTGGTCAGCAGCTTGTGATGCTCGCCGGCAAGCGTACCCATGGCGTCGGCACGGGCGGCAGCGCCGTTGGCGGGAGCAATCGTCGCTCCATCGAACTCGGCAATCTTGAGCAGGTACTCGCGAGTCCACAGCTTGCCTTCGAGTTTGCGGAACTTTTTGACGGCCTTGTCGACCTTCATGCCTTTAGGCGTCTTGCCCGCTGCGGGCTTGGCCTTCTTATCGAGTTTCTTTCCCATATCGTATCCTTAATCTCGCAGGCCGAGCGCCGCAGGCGGGTGCACGGCCAGTTTGCACAGCTACCTGCTTTGTACCCAGCGCGAACAAAACGGAACGCGGCGATATGCTTGCAGAATGTGTTATCCTATAGCCCATTGCGTTGACGGAGAGGGTTTTGCCCGCCGCGTCGCCGGCAAGAGAGGGAAGGTCATGGGCTGCAAGCCTTCCTGCGGTGGCAAGGGCCAAGCGTTCACTCCCGAGCAGCGACCTCAACGGGCGCGCGGCCAGTGGCAGCAAAGCCCCAGTAGGGAAGCCGTGAGCCTCGCGACAAGAGGCGCAGAGTGGGCGCGGCGGGCCAGACATCCGCCGGGTCAAACAAGGTGGTACCGCGGAATTTAACCGTCCTTGGGCAATGCACATGCCCGAGGGCGGTTTTTTTGTTACCGAACCGGGCCGCGTATCCGCAGCATCGGGCGGCGTCAGCCGTCCCGGAGCGCGGATACGCGAGAGACGAAAGGGAAGACATGAGTCTGATTGATGATCTGGTCAAACTCGAGGAAGAGGCCAAGGAGCTCGTCGCAGGCGCCGACGACGCCGCAAAGCTCGAGGCTGCGCGCGTTGAGCTGCTCGGCCGCAAGGGCCGCATCACCGGCCTGATGCGTATGATGGGCAAGCTCGCCCCCGAGGATCGTCCCGTCATGGGCAAGCGCGCCAACGAGATGCGCCAGCTGATCGAGGGCATGCTCGACGAGCGCACCACCGAGATGAAGGCCGCCGCCCTCAAGCACGCACTCGAGCACGAGGCCGTCGACATCACGCTGCCGGGCATCCGTCCGCAAATCGGTCATCAGCACCTGATCAAGCAGATCATCGAGGAGGCCGAGGACATCTTCTGCGGCATCGGCTACACCGTCGAGTCCGGCCCCATGGTCGACACCTCCTACTACAACTTCACCGCGCTCAACGCGCCCATGGATCACCCGAGCCGCTCGGCCCGCGACACGTTCTACGTGGTCGACAACAACCCCGGCAGCGTCGCGCACCCCGAGGCTCACGCCCATGGCGAGTCCGACGTACTGCTGCGCACCCAGACTTCGGGCGTGCAGATCCACACCATGGAGTCGCAAAAGCCGCCCATCTACATGATCTGCCCGGGCACCGTCTATCGTCCCGACACGGCCGACGCCTGCCACCTGCCGCAGTTCAACCAGATCGAGGGCCTGGTCGTCGACGAGGGCATCACCTTTGGCGACCTCAAGGGCACGCTCGACTACTTTGTTAAGTGCATGTTTGGCGAGGACCGCAAGACGCGTTACCGCCCGCACTTCTTCCCCTTCACCGAGCCCAGCTGCGAGGTGGACGTGAGCTGCCACGTGTGCGGCGGCAAGGGCTGCAACTTCTGCAAGCACAGCGGCTGGATCGAGATCTTGGGCTGCGGCATGGTCGACCCCAACGTTCTTATCAACTGCGGCATCGACCCCGAGAAGTACACCGGCTTCGCCTTTGGCATTGGCGCCGAGCGCGTCGCGGCCCTGCGCTACGACCTGCCCGACCTCAGAACTCTCATGACTGGCGATATGCGTTTCCTGAATCAGTTCTAGGCTGCGGCTTGCCCAAGCACGGCACCTCGGCGCTCATTCGTCGCTTGCGTACCAAAGTACGCGGCGCTCCTCTTTCGGGCCGATCTGCCGCACTTGGACAACCCTCGCTTTGTAAGGAATGTTCACAAAGTTGAAGTTTCCACCTGCATCTCTTCGCAGGCTTTCAGTATGAAAGGAGAGCTACATGCGTGTTTCTTACGACTGGCTCAAGACCATGATCGATATTCCGGAAGATCCTAAGACCCTTTCGGACGAGTATATCCGCACCGGCACCGAGGTTGAGGCGATTGACACCGTGGGCGAGTCCTTCGACCACGTGGTGACCGCCAAGGTGCTCACCAAGACCCCGCACCCCGATAGCGACCATATGTATGTGTGCTCGGTCGACGTGGGTGACAAGAACCTCGACGCCGACGGCAACCCCGCCCCGCTGCAGATTGTCTGCGGCGCGCAGAACTTCGAGGCCGGCGACCACATCGTCACGGCCATGATCGGCGCAGTTCTGCCCGGCGACGTCAAGATCAAGAAGAGCAAGCTTCGCGGCGTCGTGTCCGTGGGCATGAACTGCTCCGCGCGCGAGCTCGGCTTGGGCGGCGACCACTCCGGCATCATGATTCTGCCCGAGGATACGCCCTGTGGCATGCCGTTTGCCGAGTATGTGGGCTCGAGCGACACCGTGCTCGACTGCGAGATCACGCCCAACCGCCCCGACTGCCTGTCCATGATCGGCATGGCCCGCGAGACCGGCGCCATCTTCGACCGCGATTTTCACGTTGAGCTGCCCGCCATCAAGGCCGAGACCGGCCGCGCGACCGACGACGAGCTTTCGGTCGAGATTGCCGACGAGGGCCTGTGCGACCGCTATGTCGCCCGCATCGTGCGCAACGTGAAGGTCGGCCCGTCGCCCGACTGGATGGTCAAGCGCCTCAACGCCCTGGGCGTGCGTCCGCACAACAACATCGTCGATATCACCAACTACGTGATGATGCTCACCGGTCAGCCACTGCACGCCTTTGACCTGTCAACCTTTGCCGAGCGCGAGGGCCATCGCCGCGTGGTGGTTCGCGCCGCCCAGCAGGACGAGAAGTTCACGACCCTCGACGGCGAGGAGCGCACGCTCGACGCCGGCATGGGCCTCATCACCGACGGCGAGCGTCCCGTGGCGCTGGCCGGCGTTATGGGCGGCATGGATTCCGAGATCGAGGACGACACCGTCGACGTGATGGTCGAGAGCGCCTGCTTCAACGCCGGCCGCACCTCGCACACCAGCCGCGACCTGTCGCTGATCTCCGATGCCTCCATCCGCTTTGAGCGCCAGGTCGACGAGACCGGCTGCGTGGATGTCGCCAACGTTACCTGCGCGCTCATCGAGCAGATCGCCGGCGGCGAGGTTGCTCCCGGCTACATCGACGTTTTCCCCGCGCCCAAGACCATCGACAGCATTAAGCTGCGCCTGGCCCGCGTGCACGCCATCTGCGGCGCCGACATCGAGCCCGACTTTATCGAGCGCTCGCTCACCCGCCTGGGCTGCACCGTCGAGCGCGACGGCGAGGACTTTATGGTTACCCCGCCGAGCTTCCGCCCTGACCTGCCGCGCGAGATCGATCTGATCGAGGAGGTCCTGCGCCTGTGGGGCATGGGCCGCGTGACGGCGACCATCCCGGCTGCCAAGAACCACATCGGCGGCCTGACCCGCGAGCAGAAGCTCACCCGCAAGGTTGGCGAGATCCTGCGCGCCTGCGGCCTCAACGAGACCACGACTTTTGGCTTTGCCGCCCCGGGCGACCTGGAGAAGATTGGCATGTCCACCGAGGGCCGCGGCTGCCCCGTGGTGCTCATGAACCCGCTGGTGGCCGAGCAGACCGAGATGCGCCGCTCGCTGCTGCCGGGTCTGCTGCAGTCTGTGGCCTACAACGAGGCCCACGGCACGCCCAACGTGCACCTGTACGAGGTCGGCAGCCTGTTCCACGGCCGCGAGAACGCCAGCCTGCCCAAGGAGACCAAGTCCGTCGCGGGTGTGCTCTCGGGCCAGTGGAGCGAGCAGTCCTGGAACATGAAGTACCGCAAGCTGCGCTTCTTCTTTGGTAAGGGCATTGTCGAGGAGCTGCTCGCCCAGCTGCGCATCGAGAAGGTTCGCTTCCGTCCCGCCGTGGGCGAGGGCTACGCCTTCTTGCAGCCGGGCCGTGCCGCCGAGGTTCTGTCTGGCGGTACCGTGCTGGGCTGGGTCGGCGAGATCCACCCCGAGGCGCGCGAGGCCTGCGGCATAGATGAGGTCGTCGTTGCCTTTGAGCTCGACCTGGACAAGCTGATCAAGGGTGCCCGCAACCAGGAGAACTACCGCGAGTTCTCGCAGTACCCGGCTGTTGAGCACGACCTGGCAATTGTGGTCGACAACGCTGTGACCTGCGAGGATCTTGAGCGCCGCATTACCAGTGCCGGCGGCAAGCTGCTCGAGGGCGTGCGCCTGTTCGACGTCTACCGCGATCCGGTTCGCATCGGCAAGGGCAAAAAGTCCATGGCCTTTGCGCTTACGTATCGCTCCGACGACCACACGCTCACCAGCGAAGAGGTCGAGAAGGCGCACCAGAAGATCGTCACCAAGGTATGCAAGGGCGTAAACGGCGAGGTTCGCGGATAGGATCGCTTGCGTCTGTGACAAATGTATTGCAAAACGGCGCACTGCTTTGTTGGCAGTGCGCCGTTTGCTATGATAGCCGGCGGCGTGTTACGAACCTAGCAATACGTAACACTGGCAAGGTGATTCAAACGGCACTGCGATCGCGTGCCGACAACCGGGAGGCGCTATGCATATTCCAGATAATTATCTGTCCCCGCAGACCGATGTCGTCATGGCGGTGGCGATGGTGCCCGTTTGGGTCCACTGCATCAAGAAGGTGCGCGCCACGCTCGATCGCGAGCACATGGCTTTTCTGGGCATCTGCGCCGCGTTCTCCTTTTTGCTCATGATGTTCAACGTGCCGCTGCCCGGCGGCACCACGGGTCACGCCGTCGGCGGTGCGCTCATCGCGCTGCTGCTGGGCCCCGAGGCCGCGGCTATCGCTGTCTCGGTTGCGCTGGCGCTGCAGGCGCTGCTGTTTGGCGACGGCGGCGTTCTGTCGTTTGGCGCCAACTGCTTTAACATGGCCTTTGTGCTGCCGTTTGCCGCCGTCATCGTGTTCCGTGCGCTCAACAGTCGTCTGCACGACAAGAGCTGGGGCACCTCGGTTTCTGCCGTCGTGAGCGGTTGGGTCGGCCTGTGCCTGGCGGCCCTGTGCGCGGCAATCGAGTTTGGTATTCAGCCGATGCTCTTTACCAACGTTTCGGGCGCG
Organism: Collinsella sp. AF18-8LB; assembly: GCF_003459795.1. Lineage (NCBI taxonomy): Bacteria > Bacillati > Actinomycetota > Coriobacteriia > Coriobacteriales > Coriobacteriaceae > Collinsella > Collinsella sp. AF18-8LB. The sequence continues at coordinate 32,762 of NZ_QRWU01000011.1, read as the reverse complement.
CCGCTGTACTGCCCCTTCCCACTGTCCGTGGCTATTCCGGCTATGTTGATTCCGCATATGCTGGTTGCCGGCGTGATCGAGGGCGTGGCGACGGCCGCCATCTACGGTTTCATTAAGAAGACGGCGCCGAGCATTATCGTCGGGCCCGAGGCCGTCGATGGCCAGCTTGCCGCCGATGGTACCGCCAAGAAGACTTCCCTAATTCCCACGCTCATTCTGGTCGCCGTACTTGTATTGGCCACGCCGCTGGGCCTTTTGGCCACGGGTGACGCCTGGGGCGAGTGGGACGCTGAGGGCGCCGCGACCGCCGTTCAGGAGGCTGGTGACGACAGTCTGCAGGCTTCGGTCGGCCTCGATGCTCCGACCTTTGCCGATGCGCTGCCCACGGGCGACTACCTGCAGGTCTATTCCGAGGAGCAGGGCCTTGGCTTTGCCGGCCAGGCTGCCATGTATATCCTGTCCGGCGTGATTGGCGTGGCGGTGCTTACCATCGCATTCCGTCTGGTCTCGCTGACGGTCAAGGAAAGCGGTGCTCATGGCAATAGCCGAGCTGCCTAGCTGGCTTGCGGCAGAGGAGCGATATGAGCCCGTGGGGGCTCGGCATCGCGTGATGCAAAAGAATGTCCTGCACCTGGCGAGCCTGCTTGAGCGGGTTCGCCTGGGTGGAGGCGCGCACGAGGGCGGGTCGATGGTCGACCGCGCCCTTTCTTGCGTTTCGGCTCCGGTGCGCCTGGTGGGGATGTTCGTTTGCGTCCTGTGCGTGTGTCTGACGCAAAGCCCGCTGTATCTCATGTTGATGGCGGCTATCGCGCTGGTGCTCGTTGCCGTGCGCCCTGTACGCGGGCTGCGCGCGACCTTTGTGCCGGCGCTCGGCGCCGCGGGACTCGCAGTGGTTCTGGCGCTGCCTGCTCTGCTGCTGGGCGCTTCTGCCACGGGCGCCATGCTCAAGATCGCGCTCAAGACCTTCATTAATGTGTCGCTGGTACTGGGCGTTTCGTGGACGCTTACCTGGAGCCGCATGTCGGCGGCGCTCAAAATGCTGCATCTGCCCGACGAAGTTATCTTTACGTTTGATATGGCGCTCAAGCATATCGAGGTGCTGGGACGCACGGCGCACGATCTGTGCGAATCGGTCATGCTGCGCAGCGTCGGATCCGCGCCTGCGGGTTTTTCGCGCACCGACTCGCTGGCGGGTATCATGGGCATGACGTTTATCAAGGCGATGGAATGCAGCCGCGCGATGGACGAGGCTATGCTTTGTCGCGGCTTTGCCGGTGCGTATCCGGCGCCCGCGCGCGCCGGGTTTGGCTGGCGCGATGCCGTTTACGCGGCCGTTGTGGCGTTGCTCGTCGTGTTGTGCGCGGTGTTGTAGCGCGGACGGTCGAACTGTCGATGTGAGTAGGGAAGGGCGGCGTTTTGACGATCGATATGAATAATGCGGCGGGCACGAACGGAGCGGGCGCCGAGGTCGCGCCGCTCATCGAGCTACGCGACGTGGTGTTTTCCTATGCGGGGCATACGGTTGTCGATGGTGTGTCGCTGCAGGTCGATCGTGGCGAGCTCGTTGCCCTGCTTGGCCCGAATGGCTGCGGCAAGACGACGATCATGCGCCTTATTAACGGTCTTGAGCTTGCGGACGCGGGTGCGTACCTGTTCGACGGGCATGTGGTCGATGCGGCATATCTCAAGGATTCCGTGACGGCCCAGCGGTTCCATCAGCGCGTGGGCTTTGTGTTCCAGAATGCCGATGCGCAGCTCTTTTGCGCCACGGTCGGCGAGGAGGTCGCGTTTGGCCCCGCCCAGATGGGGCTGCCGGCAGACGAGCTCGAGCGCCGCGTGCGCGATGCCATGGGGCTGTTCCAGGTTGCCGACCTTGCCGACGCCTCTCCCTATCAGCTCTCGGGCGGGCAAAAAAAGCGTGTGGCGCTGGCGGCCGTCGTGTCGATGAACCCGGATATCTTGGTCCTCGATGAACCTACCAATGGACTCGACGAAGATTCATGCGACATCGTGGTCAACTTCTTGCTAGCCTACGTCGCGGTGGGTAAGACGGTCTTGATGAGTACGCATCACCAGGATCTGGTGCGACGCCTGGGTGCCCGCGCCATCTATATCGATCGATATCACCATGTGGTCGAGGCGCCTTCGCCGTCGTATGGAACCGAAAGCGGTGCTACGGACTAGTTGCTGCGTAAAGCGTGCGTAGCCGCCTGCGCGGCTTTGCCGTGATGGTATAGTTATCCAGGTTTTTTATGGGGGTGGCTATGCCAAGCTGGAACATTCATATCGCTCAGACGGAGCGTTTGCTGGATCGCACCAGTGTGCTTGCCGATAGTGTGCGCGACCGCAATGCCTTTTTGTTTGGCTGCGTGGTTCCGGATATCTTCGTGGGCTATATGGTTCCTGGCATTGCCGATCCCATTCCGTATAGCATTACACATTTTGCCAAGCCCGAGCCTATCCCCAAGCCGCGTGAGCAGGAGTTTTGGGACACTTATGTGGCGCCGCTGCTCAAGGGTATGCCGATAGGTGCGCCGGCTGCGGCGACGTCGATTGTCGAGGAACGCGAGCGACTGAACCGCGTGCACTATCCCCAGCGCTACAAGTATGCCGAGCCGGTTGCCGGTCCCGGCGCTAGTGAGTTCTCGCTTGCGTCCGAAGATGTGGCGCAGTCGCTGCTCGATTTAACGCTGGGCGTCTGGTCGCATCTGGTGGCCGACACGGTATGGAACACGCGTGTGAACCAGTATCTGGAGGCGCACGGCGGCAAGCCGTGTGAGGAGTTCCGCATTAAAAAGCAAGGCGACTTTGACTGGTTTGGCAAGACGCTGGGCATTGTTTCGATTCCGCGTGCGACCAATCGCCTGTATACCGCGGCGACGCGTTTTGGGCAGTATCCCATCCATAAGGAGTATGTGCTCAAGACTATCGGCGTCATGCACGAGATTGTACGCGAAAACCCCGGTGAGCCCGATCATCCGCCGTATCGCCTGCTAACCGAGGAATTTTTCGATGCAACGTTTACCGAGGTCATCGAGCTAACCGAGGCAGGCTTTGCCGAGCGCGTAGCCGCTCCCGGCACACCCGCACTGCCCCTGATTGCTAGCTGCTAGCTGGCCGGCCCGGTAGTGAACAGCTCGTCCCAATCGACAAATAGCTTTTGCCGCAGGGCATCTTCGGCGTCGCACTCCTGTTTGGTCTTTGGGGTGTAGGGAAGCCCAGCCTTTTTATGGATGAGCTCGGCTATGTGGTCGAAGCTCTTCTTATCCTTAATCTGGTCATAGGTAAGTTGGATGACGTCGTAGCCCATGCTTGTGAGTGCGGTGGCGCGCTCGGCATCGGAGAGGCTCGCGGCTTCGCTGTCATGAGCGGAGCGGCCTTGGCATTCCAGAATGACACCCATGCTGTCGGTGAAACTTTCGATGAGGATGTCGGCGTAACAGCAGGTTTTGTCATACAGCGAACGTGCGGCTTCGCTGAGCGGGATGCGCGCGTTATTGGTGATGTCTATGCCCAGGCCGCCTTCGTCGCGGGGGAGTGAGATGAGCATGGATGTTTGGACCTCGAAGGGTGAGGCAGTCTGTCCTGTCATGCGTTTGGCGGCCCAACGGAGTTGCTTGACGCCGCGCAGGCCTGCGGCCTGCTTGGCGAACGCGGCGATATCCGCCGCGCTGAGGAGCGGCGCGCGTTTCCACAAATTGGTGCCATTGCCCTTGGTGTCAACAACGCGCTCCCAGCCACAGTCGGGTGGAATGAGCTTAAGGGATATTGCCTCATCAAGTTGCTTTTGCGCACGCTCGCAGGGCGTAAATACTGCAAATGAGCTGCACATCTCATAACACGCCATGAGCAGCTGGTTGCGTGAGACCTGCGTAGCAAGGTTGAGCAGTGTGAACTCGGGCGATGTGACATCAAATCCATGTTCAGTTTGCCTAAACGACCCGGGAGGTGGTTCCTGGGTCAGCAGGCGGCTGCGAAAAAGCTTGCCGTTCGCGCGGCGACCCTTTTCGCCCACGAATCTCCAGACCGGCTTGTCGAGTAGATCCTCAAATACTGGCTGTTTTGAGTAATGCACCAAGCGATGGTCATGGTCGGGCGGCAGGATTGCCGGATAGAGTCCCAGTATCTGGGGCGGGATGCGATAGTACTGGAAAGCCGAGGGTCCGCAAGCGAGAAATGACATAGCAATCCGATCGTTTGAGCGTTGTTTGGGCTAGAAAGGCTATCGGTTTCGGAAGTGCGGGGAAAAAGAGAAGCAGGCAAAGCACAAGGAGTATTTGAGCCAACTTTATCAGGGGTTTTGTTGAAATAAAAGGGCTTGTGCTTGGGGGTGAGCAATTTTTCCCCGCACTTCCGAAAACATAGTCATTTTTGACCTTGCTAAAACGATTTAGCAGCGTCGGTTAAGGTGTGGGTTTGCCACCGGGCGAACACTTTTAGCGCTTGGGACTTTATTTTTGGGCCTCGAAAGGTGGATTTCGCGCTTTTGGTAAAGAAATGGGTGCGTGTTTTGCCGTGTGCCGGCATTGACACAGAAAAAGGGCCCGGAAGGCGAAGCCTTCCGGGCCCTTTGCAATGCAAACATGCTTGCAAGTACGACTTAACGCACCTGAGCGACGTAAGCGACGTTGGTCGAGGAGACCTTGTCCTCGAGCTGGACGCTCATGCGGGGATCGCCGGCGGTGGCGACGGTCAGATCGCCGGTCTCGACGTAGCCGAGCTCCTTGGCGGTCTCGATCGCCTTGACGATCGTGCCGTTGACGGTGCCCTGGGTAATCTCTGCCTGGTGCGGGATGACGCCCCAGTACATGATCATCTGCTGGACGGCCCACTCGTGGCGGGAGAACGCGCAGATCGGCATGTTGGGACGGAAGTGCGAGATCAGGCGAGCGGTACGACCGGTGGTCGTCGGCACGGTGATGCACTTGGCGCCAACGGTGGTGGCCATGTTCACAGCGGACATACCCACAACGTTGTTGACAACGCGGGTGCCGTGAGCGTCAGCGGGAACCTCGAGCGGAGCGTGAGCCGGGAGGTACTTCTCGGTCTCGAGAGCGATGCTGGCCTGCATCTTAACGGCTTCGACCGGGTACTTACCGGCAGCGGACTCGCCAGAGAGCATAACGGCGTCGGTGCCGTCGTAGATGGCGTTAGCAACGTCGGCAACCTCGGCGCGCGTCGGGCGCGGGTTCTGCTGCATGGAGTCGAGCATCTGCGTAGCGGTGATGACGGGCTTGTAAGCCGCGTTGCACTTGGCGATGATCTCCTTCTGGATGTGGGGAACGAGCTCGGGCTTGATCTCGATGCCCAGGTCGCCACGGGCGACCATGATGCCGTCGGAAGCCTCGAGGATCTCGTCGAAGTTCTCGACGCCCAGGGCGCACTCGATCTTTGGGAAGATCGTCACGTGCTCGCCACCGTTCTCGCGGCAAAGCTCGCGGATGCCGCGGACGGACTCGGCGTCACGGATGAAGGAAGCGGCGATGTAGTCGATGTTCTCGGTCAGGCCAAAGAGAATGTCCTGACGATCGCGCTCGGTGATGGCGGGCAGCGAGATGTTGACGTTGGGCATGTTGACGCCCTTGCGCTCGCCAATCAGGCCGTCGTTCTTGACGACGCAGGTCATGTCCCGACCGTCGACGGACTCGACCTCGAGGGCAACCAGGCCGTCGTCAATCAGGATGAGGGAGCCCTTCTCGACCTCGGAGGGCAGAGCCAGGTAGTCGAGGGAGATGTGCTCAGCGGTGCCGTGGAAATCCTCGGACGTGGGCTGAGCGGTGACGACGATCTTGTCGCCGGTCTTGACGGCAACCTTCTTGCCGTCGACCAGAAGGCCGGTGCGGACCTCGGGGCCCTTGGTGTCGAGCAGGATGCCGACGGGCAGACCGAGCTCCTTGGAAATACGACGGACGCGCTCGATGCGACCGTGGTGCTCGTCGTAAGAGCCGTGCGAGAAGTTGAAACGGGCGACGTTCATGCCCGCCTTGATCATCTCGCGGATGGTCTCGTCGCTATCGCAGGCGGGACCCATGGTGCATACAATCTTAGTGCGCTTGTACATTCAGACCTCCATCTGACATCGTCTTGCGCTGATAGATAAAGCATAAGAAATAAAACTGAGTTGATTATAACGAAATGACGACCGAATACCCCAAAAAATCGACCGTACGCCGATTTAGAAGTTCATTCTTTAGTCAAAAAAGACTAAAGAAAAACTTTTACCAAGCGGTCTTACCGCTGCTATCTGGGCGATATTTCAGTTTGCCGATGCGCTGAAGAAAAAACGTTTTATCAATCTCGAGCATCACACTGTCTGCACCGTTGCACCCGAGCCGTGTTTCCAATTGGAATGTTTTGGCTAGACGCGCCGCTTTGGGGTACCATAGCTCCACTATCAACTGCCGCTCAGCACGGCAGCCTTGATGAGCCCTTGCCCTTCTCCTGGGAATTATGATCGGGCATCAATCTGCTGAGTGGCCCGAATCCCAGGAGGGGACTCTATATGCAAAAGGAATACCTGTCCGCCGCGGCGGAGGTGCTCAGCGACCAAGGTGTCGATGAGCACCTCGGCCTGAGCACCGGCGAGGCGTCGTCGCGTCTTGCCAAGACAGGCCCTAACAAGCTTGAGGAAGCCGAGAAAACGCCGCTTTGGAAGCGTTTCTTTGAGCAGATGGCCGACCCCATGGTCATCATGTTGATCGCGGCCGCGGTTATCAGCGCGCTCACGGGCATGGTCAAGGGCGAGCCCGATTTTGCCGACGTCGCCATCATCATGTTCGTCGTTATCGTCAACTCGGTGCTGGGCGTGGTCCAGGAGGCTAAAAGCGAGGAGGCCCTCGAAGCCCTGCAAGAGATGAGCGCGGCGCAGTCCAAAGTACTGCGCGACGGCAAGCTCGTGCATCTGCCGAGCTCCGAGCTCGTGCCCGGTGACGTGATCATGCTCGAGGCGGGCGACTCCGTCCCGGCCGACTGCCGCGTGCTCGAGAGCGCCACGATGAAGATCGAAGAGGCCGCACTCACCGGCGAGTCCGTGCCGGTCGAGAAGCACGCCAACGTGATCGAGCTTGCTGCGGGCACCGATGACGTGCCGCTCGGCGACCGCAAGAACATGTGCTACATGGGTTCCACCGTTGTGTACGGCCGTGGCCGCGCCGTCGTGGTCGGCACCGGTATGAACACCGAGATGGGCAAGATTGCCGGCGCCCTGGCCGAGGCTAAGGAAGAGCTCACGCCGCTGCAGGTGAAGCTCGCCGAGCTCAGCCGCATCCTTACCATCATGGTTATCGTCATCTGCGTCGTCATCTTTGGCGTCGATATCCTCCGCCACGGCGTGGGCAACGTCCTTACCGACCCGACCGCTTTGCTCGACACCTTTATGGTCGCCGTCTCGCTCGCCGTCGCTGCCATCCCCGAGGGCCTGGTCGCCGTTGTGACCATCGTGCTGTCGCTTGGCGTGACCAAGATGGCCAAGCGCCAGGCGATTATCCGCAAGCTTTCTGCCGTCGAGACCCTCGGCTGCACGCAGACCATCTGCTCCGACAAGACCGGTACCCTTACTCAAAACAAGATGACCGTCGTCAAGCACGAGCTTGCTGCGCCTAAGGAGAAGTTCCTGGCCGGTATGGCGCTGTGCTCCGATGCCCAGTGGGACGAGGATTTAGGCGAGGCCGTGGGCGAGCCGACCGAGTGCGCGCTTGTCAACGACGCCGGCAAGGCGGGCCTCACCGGCCTGACTGCCGAGCATCCGCGTGTGGGCGAGGCCCCGTTCGACTCGGGTCGTAAGATGATGTCCGTGGTCGTAGAGACCCTGGACGGCGAGTATGAGCAGTACACCAAGGGCGCGCCCGACGTGGTGATCGGCCTGTGCACCCACATCTACGAGGGCGATAAGGTCGTCCCCCTGACCGAGGAGCGTCGTGCCGAGCTCGTGGCGGCCAACAAAGCCATGGCCGACGAGGCCCTGCGCGTGCTGGCGCTGGCGAGCCGCACCTACACCGAGGTTCCCGCCGACTGCAGTCCCGCTGCGCTCGAGCATGACCTGGTCTTCTGCGGCCTGTCCGGCATGATTGACCCTGTCCGCCCCGAGGTCGCCGACGCCATCCGCGAGGCCCACGATGCCGGTATTCGCACCGTGATGATCACGGGCGACCATATCGACACCGCCGTGGCCATTGCCAAGCAGCTGGGAATCGTCACCGATCGCAGCCATGCCATCACCGGTGCCGACCTCGATCGTATGAGCGACGAGGAGCTCGACGCGCATATCGAGGACTACGGCGTGTACGCCCGCGTCCAGCCCGAGCACAAGACCCGTATCGTAGAGGCTTGGAAGTCGCGCGACCAGATCGTGGCCATGACGGGCGACGGCGTCAACGATGCCCCGTCCATCAAACGCGCCGACATCGGCGTTGGCATGGGCATCACCGGCACCGACGTTACCAAGAACGTTGCCGACATGGTGCTTGCCGACGACAACTTCGCCACCATCATCGGTGCCTGCGAAGAGGGCCGTCGTATCTACGACAACATCCGCAAGGTCATCCAGTTCCTGCTTTCGGCCAACCTTGCCGAGGTCTTCTCGGTGTTCATCGCCACGCTCATCGGCTTTACCATCTTTCAGCCGGTGCAGCTGCTGTGGGTGAACCTGGTTACCGACTGCTTCCCCGCGCTCGCGCTGGGCATGGAGGATGCCGAGGGCGACATCATGAAGCGCAAGCCGCGCAACGCCAAGGACGGCGTCTTTGCCGGACATATGGGTCTGGACTGCGTGGTCCAGGGCCTGATCATCACCGTGCTGGTGCTGGCGAGCTTCTTTGTGGGCGTGTACTTTGACATGGGCTACATCCACATCGCCGATATGATCGCCGGCGCCGCCGACGAAGAAGGCGTGATGATGGCCTTCATCACGCTCAACATGGTCGAGATCTTCCACTGCTTTAACATGCGCAGCCGTCGCACGTCGCTGTTTAAGATGAAGAAGCAGAACAAGTGGCTGTGGGCTTCGGCCGCGCTGGCGCTGGTGCTGACGGTGATCGTAACCGTGCAGCCGACGCTTGCCGAGATGTTCTTTGGCCCTGTGACGCTTGAGCTTAAGGGCGTTATCGCCGCGCTGGGCCTGGCCTTCCTGATCATCCCGCTGATGGAGATCTACAAGGCGATCATGCGCGCTGTGGAGAAGGGGTAGGTCGAAAGGCTGTCCTTCCCACCGGCCCGACCGCCTGCGGGGTTTCCACGGGCACGTCCTCGCCGCTTTGCGGCTGCGGGATGTGCCCTTGGGAAACCCCTCCCGGCGGGCGGGCCTTCGGATAACCTCTCAGGACCATAAGCTGAGGGAAAGTTTGTGAGCTGGTCGGGCTTTGCCCGGCCAGCTCTTTTTGTTTTAAAATACCTGCTCAGTTGTGTGGTTTTGTGCTGGGAGGCATCTGTGGGCAAAGCTAAGGCTAAAGCGAAGAAAAAGACGACGGGGGCGCGGGCTAAGCGCGATCGTCGCCGGAAGCTCGCGACCGAGGCTCCCGCATCTGCTGAGGAGCTGCTGGCAAGCGTGCCGGGACTCGACGCGCTGCAGGACGTTCCGGCGTTTGATGACCTGCCGGTCGATGAAGCCCAGCAGACTGCCTTTGATGATTTCTGCGCACATGCCGAGGAGCCCGAGCAGATGCAGCTTGGCGCCGTGGTGCGCTTGGATCGCGGGTTTCCGCTGGTGGCTACTGCCGACGACACCTTTCGCGCCGAGCATGCCGTGGGGTTTGCCAAGTCGCGCGGCGAGGACGAGGTCCTGCTGCCTGCCGTGGGCGACCGTGTGGCGGTGCGCCGCGCTCCCGGGCACGATATGGGCGTGATTGAGTGCGTGCTGCCGCGCCATACGAGCTTTGAACGTTGGCGCGGCCGTGCCCGCGGAGAGCGCCAGGTGCTCTGCTCCAACGTGGATAGCGTGCTAATCGTGCAGGCGCTCGGTGCTGGCGAGGTGCTGCTCGACCGCGTGGCGCGCTCGCTGGTGTTGGCGCTCGACTGCGATGCCGAACCGGTGGTGGTGCTCACCAAAGCTGACCGCTGCGATGCCGAGGAGCTCGAGCGCGATCTGGACCGCGCGCGCCGCCTGGTGGGTCCGGACGTGCGCGTGATCGTGACGTCCTCTGCCGAGGGCCGCGGCCTGGACGAGGTCCGTTCCTGCGTGCCTGCTGGGAGCTGCGCCATGATTCTGGGCGAGTCGGGTGCCGGCAAGTCGACGCTGCTCAATGCACTGCTGGGCCACGATACGTTGGCGACCGGCGGTGTGCGCGAACGCGACGATCAGGGCCGTCACACTACCGTCGCGCGCGTGATGGTGGCGCTGCCGGGCGACGCCGGCGTGATCGCCGATGCCCCGGGCCTGCGCAGCCTACCGCTCGTGGGTCACGAGCGGGGTCTGGCGCGCGCCTTCCCCGAGATTGTCGAGGCATCGCGCGCGTGCCGGTTTGGCGATTGCACACATACCCATGAGCCGGGTTGCGCCGTTCGCGAGGCCGAGGACGCCGGGCAGATCGACGGCCTGCGTCTGGAAACGTTCCAAAACCTGGCGTCATCCATGCGCGTGAGCGCTCAAATGCTCGATCCCGATGTCCATTTGTAATTGATTTTTCCTATGACAGCCGTCTCCCAAGTGTTCGGGAGACGGCTTTTTTGCTGCGGAAAAGCCTCGAAACATGCAGTTTGCTGACGTGCTGACCAAAACCTTGCCACGAGCTTGACGGGCTGGTCAGTTTTTGGTCAGCGATTGGTTTGACATCGAAAACCAAGATCGCGATTGCGCCGCTTTGCACTCTGACCGCCCAGACAATGGTGGTACGGGCATTCGCCCGGCACTGCCATGAGAGGAGCGGCCGTGAACAAGAGCAAGCGCATCGCCATCAGTCTGGTCGCAGGCGTGCTCGCTGCTCTGCTCTGCATGGTTTACGGCTCGTCGATCCGCTCGCAAGCCGAACAGGTCCAGGCAGAGACCTTGGCCAAGTACGGGGGCGATCGCGTCGAGGTATGCGTTGCGGCGCGCGATATCGATGTGGGCGAGACCCTCGATGAGACCAATGTCATAACCCAGGAATGGCTGACGAGCCTGCTGCCGCGTGACGCAGCGACCGAGCTGCGCCAGGTGCGCGGCGACGTGACGACTTCGCGTATTCCCAAAAACGCCGTGATCTGCAATGTCTACACCAAGGCCGAGAGCCACAAGCTCGAGGTGCCTAAGGGCAAGGTCGCCGTTTCGGTGGCGGTCGATGCCGAGCACTCGGTCGGCGGCGCCACGGGCGTGGGCAGCTACGTGGATGTGTATGTGCAAAAAGACGGCGTAACCGATCGGCTGTGCGGCGCGTACGTGATCGATACCAGTGAGGATTCCGGTGCCACGCGCGAGGGCAAGATCGAATGGGTGACGCTGGCGGCTGACCCCGAAGACGTCAAGGAACTGCTGGGCGCCTCGGGCAAGGGAACGGTCAGCTTGACGATTCCCGCCACGGCTCGCGGCAAAAAGAGCGGAGGCGACGAGTGATGAAGGCGATCTGGCTTGCGTGCTGCGCGTGCGGCGATTACGGGCTGTTGCAGCGGGAAGTCGAGGGCCGTGATGCGGGTGCACAGGTGCTTCGCGTGGGTGACCTGGACGGGCTGGTTTCCATGGCGCGGGCGTTTCCGTCGCGCCGCGGGGCTGCCATCATCGCGGCGTCTCTGTTTGATACCGAAGATGTGCGCAAGACTGTTGCGCGCCTGACGGCCGAAGGCCGCGTGAGTCGCGTGGTCGTGTTGATAGAAGCGCTCGATCCGTCGGATATCGAGGGGCTGTTTCGCGCGGGGGCGACCGAGGTCATCGCTGCGCACAGTATATGTGGCAACGGGCGCGCGGGCGAGGGAGCGGTTGATTCCGATCGGCGCATGACGATTGAGCCCGATGCTTTTGTTGATAGGGAACCCGGGGCGCCTCGCGCTACAAGAGGCCCGCGTGTTGATGATTATGGAAAAGCGGAAGCCGAGCATGGTCGGCGCCCCCGGAACCCCCTTGTATACGATGACGCTGGAGGGCCGGCACAGCATGCTGGCGACTCCCCGGCTGTAGATATGGGATACGTGCACGGCGTGAATCTGGCGGATGAACTGGACGAAGTTGAGGGCTTTGCCGGGTGCGGCGAGTTGTCGCCGATGCAGCATGAGCAGATTGCACAGAACGAGCCTGCCTCGCAGACCGAACAAGCTGCCATGCCGGCTTGGACGCAGCGTGTGGTTGCGGCGGGGGAGACGGGGACGCTGTCACCGACGCCCGCCCCGCCGCTTCAGATGCCGCCGGCAGACGCCGCCGCTCCGCCGCATCGAGCTCCGGTCATCTGCGCCATTTCGGGTTCGGGCGGTTGCGGCAAGTCGACGATTGTTGCCACCATGGCACACACATCGTCGCTGTTGGGCTTGCGTGCCGCCGTGCTCGACCTGGACCTGATGTTTGGAAACCTTTACGACTTGTTAGGCGTCGATGCTCCGCGCGATATAGCGGCACTTATCGAGCCGTCGGCGGCGGGCGCGCTCGCCGAGCCGGATATCGTAGCCGCATCGATGCGCGTGGCGCCGGGCGTTACGCTCTGGGGTCCCGTCGCGGCGCCCGAGCAAGCCGAGCTCATGGCACGTCCGGTGGAGCTATTGCTTGATGTTCTGCGTCGCGAATCCGACGTGGTCTTTATCGATACCTCGGTCTTTTGGGGCGACGCCGTGGCGGCTGCGGTGGCGGCGAGCGACCGTTGTCTGGTCGTTGGCGATGCGGCGGTGTCGTCCGCGACATCGGCGTCGCGCGTCATTGAACTGGCAAGTCGAGTAGGTGTGCCGCGCACGCGCATGAGCGCTGTGTTCAACCGGTTCGGTGCGCGCGGGGCAGACGAGGACGTCGCCATGCGCTTTGAGATTGCCTGTGCGTTGAGCTCCAAGATTCGTATCGCCGATGGCGGACAGGATCTCGCCGCGCTCATGGCGTTTGGGCGCGCTGACGAGGCAGTGGGGCAGACCAGCGCTTTTGCGACCAGTGTGCGCGAGGCCACGCGCGAGATGCTCGTGGAACTGGGGTGCGCCGTCGGCCCTTGGAGCGATATGGTCGCCGACCGTGCAACACGCACCGAACGCCCGCGTATTCGCCTTCCCTGGTCGCGCGAGGGTGATCAGCGATGAGCCTGCAAACGAGGATTAAGGCTGCCGGCGCTGCAGCGACGGCAGCGCCTGTAGATGCAGGGCGTCGCCGCGCGGTGAAACGACGCACCAAGCGCGCCGTAATGGACCGCATGGGTTACGACGAAGTGGCGCGTATCAGCGCCTATATCGACCCGGCGCTTGCCCGCTCGGAATTGCGTCCCGCGGTGGAGGCGGCGCTCAATGTTGAGGAGCCGACCGATCTCGCGACGCCCGAGCGCGAGACCATCATCGACGAGATTTTGGATGATGTGGTGGGCTTGGGGCCGTTGCAGCCGCTCATCGAGGACGACACCGTTACCGAGATCATGATCAACGGCTGCCGCTCGGCTTTCTTTGAACGCGGCGGCGTTTTGTATCCCATCGAGCACGCGTTTGAGGACGACGAACAGATCCGTGTGCTAATCGACCGCATCATCTCGCCACTTGGCCGCCGTATCGACGAGCGCAGCCCCATTGTCAACGCCCGCCTCAAAACGGGCTATCGCGTCAACGCGGTGATTCCGCCTGTGGCGATTGACGGACCGATTCTCACCATCCGAAAGTTCTCGGACCGTATCTGCTCTCTGGACGAGCTCGTGGGGTTGGGATCGCTGCCGCTTTGGTATGCGCAGCTGCTGTCGTGCGCGGTGTCGCTGCGACAGGACCTGGCGGTTGCGGGGGGCACGGGATCTGGTAAGACCACCCTGCTCAACGCGTTGTCATGCGAGATTTCCACCGGCGAGCGCATCGTGACGATCGAGGACTCTGCCGAGCTCAAGTTTGCGCATCATCCGCACGTGGTGCGCCTAGAGGCGCGCGAGGCTTCAATTGAGGGTGAGGGCGCGGTGACGATCCGCGACCTGGTAACTAATGCCCTGCGCATGCGCCCCGACCGCATCGTGGTGGGCGAGGTGCGCGGTGCCGAGTGCTGCGACATGTTGCAGGCCATGAACACGGGCCACGACGGGTCGCTCACCACACTTCATGCGGGTTCAGAACAGGAGACCGTGGTGCGCCTGACGTTGCTTGCACGTTATGGCATCGATCTGCCGAGCGAGCTCATCGAGGAGCAGATTGCCATGGCGCTCGACGGCATCGTGATGTCCGAGCGCCACGCCGATGGCAGGCGCTTTGTGGCCTCATATTCGGGGGTTCGCCGCGGCGTGTCGGGCGGTGTTGAGCTCGAACGCTACGTGACTTTCGATGCCGCCGAGTGCACCTGGACGCTCGACCGCGAGCCGCCGTTTATCGCAGAAGGCCTGCGGTCGGGGACGCTTACACAAGAGGAGGTGGACGAATGGAGATCGCTATGCCCCTCGTCGTAGGGGGCTTGGCAGGGCTTTCTGTCGCGACGGCGTGTGGGGCAGAGCCTCGTGTGCCGCAGGTACCGCCGGCGGAGCTGGCACGTCAGGCGCTCGAGACGGTGGCAGAGAAGCTGCCGCGTGAGCTGGTGGAAAACGATCTGCTGAAAAAGATCGCCCGTTCGTGGGCATCGTTGGTCCCCACAGATCGCTTTGGGCTTGCTATTGAGGATAACGCGACTCGCCTGGCATTTCTGCTGCTATCGAGCGGTGTCTGCTGCGTTTTGCTAACGATGGTGTCGTTATCGCCCCTCGGATTTGCCTTGGGACTTGTTGCCCCGTTTGTCGTTGGCGCCGCCCGGGATGGCTTTGAGAGTCGGCGCGAGCAACACGATGTGGAGGAGGCCATGCCCGAGGCGTTTACCGCACTTTCCATGTCGCTTGCCTCGGGACATTCGCTGGCCCAGGGCATGCGCTTTGTGGGCGCTCATGCGCAAGAGCCGGTGCATACCGAGTTTTTGCGGGTGGCGGCGGCGATCGATTGCGGCATCTCGGCGACCGATGCGCTCGACGACCTGCTTGTCCGCATCGACGCCCCCGGGCTTTCGCTTGTCGCGTTGGCGCTCAAGGTGTCGCAGCGAACCGGTGCCCCGCTTGCCGACCTGCTGGCCGAGGCGTCGAGCATGGTGGGGGAGCGCATTGAGCTCAAGCGCCGCCTGGATGTCAAGACGTCGCAGGCCCGCATGTCGGCGCATATGGTCGCGGCGATGCCGGCGGGCATGTGCGCGGTGTTGGCGCTGCTTTCGGCAGATTTTCGTCGCGGTCTTGTGACGCCTGCCGGTGCGGGCGCTGTGGTGCTGGGTCTTGCCCTCAACGCCGTTGCCCTGGTGGTTATCCGGCGCATTATGAGGGTGGAGCTATGAGCGCCCTGGTTGCAGTTGCGGCTTGCCTGTGCGCTCTGAGTGTATTTGTCGCGACGGGTTTGGATCGGGCGGATGCACGCAAGATCGCAGGTACCTGCAAGCGCGAGGCAGTGCTGGTCGCTGCTGCGGGTCGCTCGGTGGCCGATGCCCTGACCGCGCGAGTGAAGGGCGCGGTTGGGGCGGGCGGCCCGGCGCGAGTGTCGCTCGGCGAAGTGTCCGAGATGATCGATGTTGTTCGCTTGGGTCTTTCGGCCGGTCTTTCGTTTGATGCGGCGCTTGAGATTTTCTGCGCCAACCGCCGGTCAGTGCTGGCTCTTCGCCTTGAGCGGGCCCGCATGGCGTGGCAGGTGGGCGTGGGCACGCGTGAGGACGAGTTGTTGGCCGCCGCGCGCGACCTGGACGTGCGAGCGCTCGAGACCTTTGCCATCACGGTGGGGCAGGCGCTCGCCCTGGGTGCCCCACTTGCCGAGACGCTGGCCGCTCAAAGTCGCGAGATCCGTGCAGCTCATCGCGCCGCGGTTGAGCGCGAGATCGAGCGTGCGCCCGTCAAGCTGCTGATTCCCACCGGCACGCTCATCTTGCCGGCGTTGCTTCTGTCCATATTGGGCCCGCTGCTGGGAGCAGGCGGGATGATGTAGGGAGGAATACATGAACACGATGGTCGAAGTTGCTGACAAGGCTTGGAACTGGGCTTTTTGCCGGGCGATCCGCGCTCGCCAGCATGCCAAGGAACTGTTGCAGGAGGAGAGCGCGCAGGGTACCACCGAGTACGCCATTTTGGTGGGCGTGCTTGTGGTGATCGCGATTATTGCCATCGTTGCATTTAAAGGCAAGGTTAAAGAGCTATGGGATGCGATCAGCGAGGGCATCAACAGCCTGTAGAGGGCGAGCGCCCCATCGGGGTGCTGCTGGTGTTTGCTTGCCTGATCGTGGCGATAGCGGCGGTGCTTTGGGGGCTTAACTCCGCGCGGCAGCAGCGTCCTGGGGCCGCCTTCGACTCGGGCTCAGATTCGGCGGTGGCGTCTCAAAAAGATGAGACGCGAGATGCGGACGATTCGGATGTCGCTGTCACGGCGCAAACCTTTCTGCGGACGCTCGACAAGCGGTCTGCCACTGCGACGGATTCGCCTGAGGGCAACGCGATTGCGGTCCGGCTTGCATGGTCCGAGGACCGACCGATGACCGAGGCAGCGGCGGATATGTTACGCGCCTACCGCGAGGTGCCAACGGCCCAGCTCGCCCTGAGCGGCTATCTCGATATTAAGGGCAACGTATGGGGCGCCATCGTGCGCGATGGACGCGGCTGGGTCGATATGGTGACGGTTGCTGCGGATGTCGGCGATGCTTCGTGCCGCCTGCGCGTGATCCGCCTGAGCCCGCAGGCATCGAACTCAAAGGAGGGGTCGTGAAATGCATGACGTCCTGCGCGAGGAATCTGCCCAGGCGACGGTCGAATACGCCATCGTCACGGTGGCGCTGCTTTCCATCGTGCTGGCGATCGCGGGACTTTGGCGTGCTGGCACCGATGGGCGCTTGGCGGCGCTGGTCGAGCGGGCGGCATCCCATGGCGTTGCCTCGACGTCGGTTATCGACGCCGCTGCGGGCGCTAAGGACATCGCGTTGTATTGATATCGCGCGTGAGGACCGGGCGCAGTCTACGGTCGAGGCCGCTTTTTTGCTGCCGACGTTTCTGACGCTCATCCTTCTCGCACTGCAACCGGTGTGCCTGCTCTATACGCGCGCGGTCATGGAGTCTGCCGCCGCCGAGACCGCGCGGCTCATGACCACGACGACGGCGGAGGACGATGATCTTAAGGAGTTCACCCGCCGCCGGCTTGCCGCAGTGCCCAACGTTTCGATCTTTCATGCCGGCGGGCCGTTGTCGTGGGATATCGAGCTTGGCCGGGCCGGTGCGGGTGGCGTCTCGTCCGTGTCCGTTTCCGGCGAGGTCAAGCCGTTGCCTGTGATCGGTGCGTTTGCGCAGGCTATGGGTGGTACCGCCGAGGGCGACTACGTTGAGCTCAAGGTCAATGTCTCGTATCAATCGCGTCCCGAATGGCTGGAGGGAGATTATGATTCGTGGATTGCTGCATGGGATTAAGCGTTTCTGGTCTAGGCGCGTTTTGACGCGCCGTCCGAGCTGCCATCGCAAACGAGGAGGCTTTATGGGTCGAGCCGGTATCGACCTGTTTATCGAAGACGGTGCCTACACCACGCTTTCCTCTGCCGTGGTCATCCTAGTGGTGCTTACGTTGTTGTTTTCGTCAACCGCGGCGATATGGAGCATGTCGCGTGCCGGGGATACCCAGGTGGCGGCCGATAGCGGCGCGCTGGCGGGTGCCAACGTAGTGTCGTCCTATCACACGGCTGCCACGGTGGTTGATGCGAGCATCTTGAGTCTGGGGCTGGCGGGGTTTGCCACGATCGGGACGGGCCTGGTCGCCATCCTCATCCCGGGTGCCGAGCCGGTTGCCGGCAATATGGTCGACACCGGGATTGGGATCATTAAAACGCGCAACAAGTTTGCCAAAAGCGCATCGGAAGGCTTACAGAAAATCGAGACGGCTCTGCCGTATCTGGTTGCCGCGCGAGCTACACAGGCGGTGTCGGCGCAGGATACCGATAGCGTGAGCTATACCGGTACGGCGCTTGCCGTGCCCAGGACGTCCGAGTCCGATTTCGTTGCGCTCGAGGGGTCCGAGATCTCGCCCGATGCTATTAAAGACACGTCAGATGATTTAGAGCTCGCAGCCAAAAAGTTGAAGGAGGCTTCTGAGGATACGGCGAAAGCAAAAGAGCGCGCCTGGCTTGCGGACTGCGGCGGGTCGGACAAGGGCACGATTGGTAGCCGTTCGTGCATGTGGGAGCGCGCGAAGAAGCTGGCGTCGCTGCCGGGCGAGCTCAACCCACATTACGCATCGAGCGTCACGTGGGAGCCCCAGGTGGCGCTTGACCGAGCGAGAACATATTACCGTCAGCGCCTGGCTAACGAAAAGCCGCTTGGAAGCGGTGTCGAGATGCAGGCGGAGTCTGCCGCTCGAAAGGCGTTCTATCGGTATGCCGGTGAAGAGCTCGGGCGTGCCTCCATCGTGGACGACGGCACGAGCGTCGTCGCGGACCTGCCGCTGCTGCCGCGCAATGCGGACGAGGTCAGGGCGAGCGATCTTTATACCGATGCCGCGTGGCCGACGAGCAGCAATGACGGCAAGACGTACATCCATTATGGAACTGGCTGCCCAAACTATAAAAAGGGAGCGCCGGGAGGACTGTCATCGGTTGCTGACTTTGACGGGAGAGAAGCATGCGACCGCTGCCATTTTGGAGTCAAGACACTGGGTGCCGTCGCCGCTCCTTCTACATCGATCGAAAACGGCTTCGAGTATCACTTTGACAAGTTCAAAGACGCCATGGAAGACTACGCCGAATGCCGCAACAAAGAGCTTGAGCTCGAGCGACAGACCGAAGGCGAGGCAGATCGCGCGGGAAGCGCATTCGATCAGGCCATTCAAGCGCTTTCGGGTGAGCGTCCGCGTATCGCGCCGCCCGGTCGCAACGGCGTGGTCGCCCTTGCGGTTTCGGGCGATATGACCAGCCCCGATCAACTTAACTCCTCGTTTAACACGGCGGTTGAGCTTGGCAGTCGCGGTGCCATCTCTGCCGCGGTGCTGGCGCCCGATGAGGCGACGGCGCAAAACAACGTGCTTTCGCGATTTTTCTCGACATTGAAGGAACGCTCGGGCGGCGTTGCCGGCGTGCTCGACGGCGTCATGGATGTTTGGGGACGGCTGCTCGTAGGATACGGTGATATCCAAGGTTCGGCCGACGAACTTATGGACGAGATGATTAAAGACCTAGGAGGGGGCGGCGGCGCGTTGGGCTCCATCGCATCGTGGCTCGGCGATACCGTTTCGGCGTCCGTGGCGGCGCTGGGTTTGGAACCGTGCGACTTGCGCCTGCGAAAGCCGGTGCTGACCGATTCCGCCAACGTCATTAAGAGTCCGGGGTCTGACATTGCTGGTTTCTCTCAAGCGCAAGACAAGCTGCGAGGTATTCCGTTGGGCGTGACCGATCCCAAGGCGCTTTGCGAGGCGTTGGAATATCAAGTCGAACGCACCATTGGCGGTACGGTGTTCACGCTTGCGGAGATTCCTCTGCCCGGCGGCGGCTCCATCCCACTCACCGTCGATGTCGCCACGCTGGTTGGCGCTCTGGGCGGTGGGTCGTAATGAGTATCCGCATGCGTCTGCGCGAGGAGCGCGCCCAAGCGACGGTGGAGATGGCAGTGGTTACGCCCGTTTTGCTGGTGCTGGCACTCATCGTGTACAACGTCATGATCTTTGCCAGCGCTGTCGCGCGCTTCGACCGCGTGGTGCCCGACATCGTGTTGGCGCACGCCGTGGCGTCGGAGGGGGAGGGCGGCGAAAGCTCTGCCGATGCCTCGGCGACGGTTCAGACTCAAATTCTGAATGCCATGGAAGGCTATGACTTGCAGATCGAAGTGTCGAGCGAGCAAGGCGCGGAGGCATCGGATGGTGGCCTGCTCTCCCTATCCGGTACGTTTAGGACCTACACCTGCACCATGCACTATGAGCCGTGGCCGACTTCTCTCAGCATCGCTGGCGTTCCGCTGGGGGCGCCGACAACGTTGTCGCACGAGCGCGCGGTGACGGTCGATCCATGGCGTCCGGGGGTGGTTATGTGACCGCGGTCTCGTCCTACATCGCTTACGCGCGGGCACTCAACAGGCTGGGTTGGACGCCGGCCGAGTTTGCGGTGGCGGAGTCGTTCGTCGTGCGCCTGCTCGGCATGCTGGGACGGCGTCCGGTTGCCGCCAACGGCCTGCCGCTCGTCATGGCGTTTCCGCATTGTTCCTCGGTCCACACGTGTTTTATGGCCTATCCCATCGATATCGCCTTTATCGACCGCAACGGCAACATCCTCGCACGCTATGAAAACGTCCGTCCGTGGCGCATGTGCTCTCACCCGTGCGCCTGGGCCGTACTGGAACGTCCCTCAATCCTCGCCTCGCTCCCTGCCCTCCAACAAGTGCCGGCGTAAGAATTGGCGATAGCGGACTTTCGTCATACGAAATTGGGTAAGATGGAGGAGAAGATGCATGGATGTTGAGATCCATCCCAACGCTAAAAAGCACCTGACGGAAAAGCAGGTGCTTAGCGCCTGGCTTGCGGTTACTGAGTGCATTCGTCGCGAGTCGAAGGACGAGCCGCCGAGATGGCTTGCGATTGGATGGCTCCCAGACGGACGAAGCGTGGAGCTTGTCGCGGTCGAGCTTGTCCGTGGGTGGCTTATCATTCATGCCTTGTCTCCAGTCCAGAAGAAATTTTGGCAGAAGATTGAACAGACTCGGCAAAGGGGTCGATGATGGGCAAGACGTATACGGCCGCTAATGGTCAGGTTGTAACGGATGAAATGATTGACGCGTGGTGCAAGTCGTACGAGCGCGGAGAGTTTCCGGATGGCGAACACACCGTTGGTGGGATTGTGCATGGACGGCCCCCACTCTCAGGTGAGGGGACGGCAACGCTGTCGGTCAAGATTCCTCTGGGAATGAAGGAGGCCATTCGTCGACGGGCGGCTGTCGAGGGGATGACGCCAAGTGAGTTTGCCCGTGTGGCTCTGAGTGAAAAACTTCTTGCTTCCGGCTGATGCCTCTGACGTGCCGATTTATAGAACCAAGGCTGTGCTCAAAAACTTTTTTAAAATTCTCGGTTGACCGGAACGCGTCCTTGGTTATACTAATCAAGCCTTGAAACAAGGCACACCTCAAATGGCTGGGTAGCTCAGTTGGTAGAGCAGAGGACTGAAAATCCTCGTGTCAGGGGTTCGATTCCCTTCCCCGCCACCTTGAATTGACTAGGACCTCTGCAAAGGGGTCCTTTTCTTTTATGCAGACCCCACATGGAATCGAACCCCGTGAGGGCGCGGAGCTGAGTAAACGCGTAAGCGTTTGCCAGCGCAGCTCGCAAGGCGCGCAAGCGCCGCAGCGGTCCGTCCGCGCAGCGCGCGGACGCGATTCCCTTCCCCGCCACCTTGAATTGACTAGGACCTCTGCAAAGGGGTCCTTTTCTTTTATGTAGTCCCCTGCGGAAAGCGCATCCCAGACATTCCTCCCGCTTTTGCGTCACTTTTCAGACCATTCGGTCGCCTGCCCGCACGCGCGGGTATACTCAAAACGATACTTTTCCTATGCAATACGATGCGGGCTCGACCTGCACGATCCGAAGGGGGCAGTGATGGAGAGGATACTCGGCGTTAATCTCTCTGGCTGGTTTATTCCCGAGCCTTGGGTGACCCCGTCGCTGTACGCGGCGACCGGTGCATCCAACGCGGCCGAGCTGCAGGAGGCCATGGGCACCGCCGCCTATAACGAGCGCATGCGTCGTCATTACGAGACGTTTGTGAGCGAGGATGATTTTCGCCGTATGGCGCAGATCGGCCTCAACGCCGTGCGCCTGCCGGTGCCTTGGTATGCCTTTGGCTCACAGGAGTCCGATGCCTCCTACATCTCGGTTGTCGACTACATCGACCGCGCGATTGAGTGGGCTGCCAAGTACAACATTCGCGTGCTGCTTGACCTGGCAACTGTGCCCGGTGGTCAGGGCGATTCCAACGATTCGCCCACCACGCCGGAGGCTGTTGCCGAGTGGCATTCGTCCACTAACGGCCGCCATGTCGCACTCGACGTGCTCGAGCGTTTGGCCGATCGCTACGGTGAGGCCGAGAGCCTGCTGGGCATTGAGCTGCTTGACACGCCGCAGATGAGCGTCCGCAAGAGCCTCTTTACCATGACGGATGGCATTCCTGCTCACTACCTGCGCAACTTCTATCGCGATGCTTACGAGCTCGTCCGTTCGTATATGCCCGAGGATAAAATCGTCGTCTTCTCGTCTTCGGGGTATCCCAGCGAGTGGAAGCATTTTATGCGCGGCACCAAGTACAAGAACGTCTACATGGACCTTCACCTGTACCATTACCGTGACGAGTATGCACTCGACATCACGAGCCCCCGCGGGCTGACGACGGCGATTTCGCGTAACAAGCGCGAGCTTAAAGAAGCGATTTCGACGGGGTTCCCCGTGCTGGTGGGCGAATGGTCGGGTGCGGCGATCTTTGCCAACTCGTCGGTTACGCCCGAGGGCCGCAATGCCTACGAGCGCGTGTTCATCGCCAATCAGCTGGCATCGTTTGCGCCGGCTGCCGGTTGGTTCTTCCAAACGTGGAAGACCGAGAAGCGTATTGCGGCATGGGATGCCCGCGCGGCGCTCGGTACGCTCGAGCGCGGCATGATTGAATAGGTTGATATGACGCAAAACAGCGCCCATACGGGCAAACTCTATGTGGTCGGCACACCCATCGGCAACTTGGGAGACCTGTCCCCGCGCGTTGGCGAGGCGTTTGCCGCCGCCGATGCCATCTGCTGCGAAGACACGCGTGTGACGTCAAAGCTGCTAATGCACCTGGGTATCTCCAAGCCGCTTGTCCGTTGCGACGAGAATGTGATCGCCAGCCGCGCCGCCGGCCTGGTCGACCGTCTGCTGGCGGGGGAAACCCTCGCCTTTGCCTCGGACGCCGGCATGCCGAGCGTGTCCGATCCCGGCCAGGCGCTGGTCGAGGCAGCGCGTGAGGCCGATGTACCCGTCGAAGTTATCCCCGGGCCCTCTGCTTGCGTCACGGCGCTCGTTTCGTCCGGCATTCCCTGCGAGCAATTTTTCTTTGAGGGCTTTTTGGGCCGCAAGCACGGTGACCGCGTGCGCCGTCTGCAGCGCCTTGCCGTGGTGCCCGGCGCGCTCATCTTCTACGAGTCTCCACATCGCATCGTGGCGACGCTCGAGGCTGTGGCCGAGGTCTTTCCCCAGCGTGAGGTTGCCGTCTGCCGCGAACTCACCAAGCTACACGAGGAGGTCTTGCGTGGGCCCGCCGCCCAGCTTGCCGAGGAGTTGCGTGCTCGTGGCGAGGTAAAGGGCGAGATTGCGCTGGTCATCGCGCCGCCGAGTGAGGACGAGGAGGCCGGCATCGTGCCGGCTGGCGCTGCGGCGGCAGATCCCGACGAGGCCCTGCGCGAGGATATCCGCGCCGCGCTCGAGGAGGGGGAGCCCGCTTCTGCGGTGGCCAAGCGCCTGTCTCAAAAGTATTCGCGCCGCAAGCGCGATGTCTATGCCATGGTGCTCGATATGCAATAGATGGAGGATATCCAGCCCTTGCGCTAGAATCATCCCCTGTATGCAACGTTTTTCTGGAGGACTAACCCCATGGATCAAAGCAAGCCTTCGTTCTTTATCACGACGCCCATCTACTACGTCAACGCCGATCCGCACCTGGGCACGGCTTATTCCACCATCATCGCCGACGTCCAGGCTCGTTATCGCCGCTCTGCCGGTTACAACGTCAAGTTCCTGACCGGCATGGACGAGCATGGCGAGAAGGTCGCCGAGGCCGCAGCCAAGCACAACATGACGCCGCAGGAGTGGACCGACAGCCAGGCTCCGCACTTCAAGGAGTTGTGGAACAAGCTCGAGATCTCCAACGACGACTTCATCCGCACCACCGAGCCGCGCCAGCATCATGCCGTACAGTACCTGTGGGAGCGCATGAAGGAGTCCGGCTGCCTGTATAAGGGCAGCTACGATGGTTGGTATTGCGTGCCCGACGAGACCTACTTCACCGATACGCAGGTCCAGAAGGGTGACGAGGAGTACGGCAGCGTCGGTCAGCACCTGTGCCCCGATTGCCACCGTCCGCTTGAGCGCGTGCAGGAGGAGTCTTACTTCTTTAAGCTTTCCGCCTTCCAGGACAAGCTGCTCAAGCTCTATGACGAGCACCCCGACTTTGTTGAGCCTGCGTTCCGCATGAACGAGGTGCGCAGCTTTGTCGAGGGCGGCCTCAACGATCTTTCCGTGAGCCGCACGAGCTTTGACTGGGGCATTCAGGTTCCGTTTGATGAGGGCCACGTGACCTACGTGTGGTTCGACGCCCTGCTCAACTATATGACGGCTGTCGGCTACGGTGTCGACACCGACGAGGCCCGTGCCGAGCTGGCCTATCGCTGGCCCGCGCAGTTCCACATCGTGGGCAAGGACATCATCCGCTTCCACTGCGTCATTTGGCCCGCCATGCTCATGGCCATCGGCGAGGCCCTGCCCGAGCATGTCTTTGCCCACGGCTTCCTGACCGTGCGCAACGCCGAGACCGGCAAGGCCGAGAAGATGTCCAAGAGCCGCGGCAACGCCATCGCTCCGCAGGACGTCATCGACATGCTGGGTGTCGAGGGCTATCGCTATTACTTCATGACCGACGTGGTGCCCGGCACCGACGGCGCCATCAGCTTCGATCGCATGGAGCAGGTCTACAACGCCGACCTGGCCAACAGCTGGGGCAACCTTATCTCGCGTTCGCTCAACATGAGCGGCAAGTACTTTGACGGCTGCGCGCCCGCCAAGCCCGCATCGTTCGATGCGTTCGACAGTCCGCTGGCAAAGATTGCCGATGGCCTGGTCGAGCGCTATATGGCCAAGATGGACGTGCTCGATTACGGTGGAGCCAAGGACGAGGTCATGGAGCTCGTCCATGCCGCCAACCATTACATCGAGGACTCCGAGCCTTGGGCGCTTGCCAAGGACGAGGCCAAGGCTGACGAGCTCGCGTTTGTGATCTACAGCCTGCTCGAAGCCATCCGCATCGCCGCCCACCTGCTGATGCCGCTCATGCCTCAGACTTCTGCCGAGGCTCTGCGCCGTCTGTCCTGCGAGGACGAGGCCGCAAGCGACGATCTCAAGGGTATTTGCGCTTGGGGTCTGCTTGCCGGCGGCGCTCCCGTCGAGAAGGGCGAGCCGCTGTTCCCGCGTCTGGGTTAAGACGCCGCGCGCCATATCGGCAATTCGCAGTTTAGGTGTAAGGGCATGGCCGCAACGGTCCATGCCCTTTTGTTTCAAGACGTCGCCACCATGCTAAGGAGGCAACTATGACAACTTCGCCTTTGGCAAACCCCACGGCAACAAGGGAGCTGCTGGAGGAGTTTGGCCTTGCGACCAAGCATCGCCTGGGCCAGAACTTTCTAATCGACAACCATGTGATTGAGCGTATCTGCGAGCTTGCCGAGCTTGCAGGTGACGAGCGCGTACTCGAGGTGGGTCCGGGTGTTGGCACGCTCACGCTTGCGCTGCTGCAGGAGGCTGCGTGCGTCACGTCGATCGAGGCCGATCCCGAGCTCGAGCCGGTGCTCGATGCCCATGCTGCCGACTATGCCAACTTCCGCTTTATTATGGGCGATGCGCTCAAGGTGGACCCGGAGCAGATTGAGCAGGCTGCTGGCGGCGAGCCCACGGTATTTGTCGCGAACTTGCCCTATAACGTGGCAGCGACGATCATTCTGCAGTTTTTCCAGACGATGCCCGCGCTCAAGCGTGCCGTCGTCATGGTGCAAAAGGAGGTTGCCGATCGCATTGCCGCGACGCCGGGCAACAAGACCTATGGCGGCTATACGGCAAAGCTCGGCCTGTATACGCAGGTGACGGGTCGCTTTGAGGTGCCGCCGCGCTGCTTTATGCCGGCGCCGCATGTGGACTCAGCCGTCGTGCGCATCGACCGCGTTGAAGGCGTGGTGCCCGAAGGACTCGATCGCGAGTTTGTAGCCCGTGTGATTGACGCCGCATTTGCTCAGCGTCGCAAGACTATCCGCAATTCCATGAGTGCTAACGGCTTTGCCAAGGACGTGCTCGATGCCGCCTTTGAGGTTTGCGGTATCGCGCCGACCACGCGAGCCGAGACACTCGATGTTGCCGACTTTGTCCGTCTGGCCCAGGAGCTCATCCATGATGCCTAATGCCGAACGTGTGACGTTTACCAAGAAAAAGAAAACGGTCGCCTGTCCGGAGCCCTTGGCGCCGCTTGCCGACACGCACGCGCATCTGCTTTCGTTCTGGGGCAAGGATGTGCCCGAGACGCTCATGCGTGCCAAAGCGGCGGGCGTCGACCTGTTGGTGACGGTCTTCGACCCTATTGCCGATAAGCGCAGCGTGACGGACTATAGCGACTGGCTGACGCGCGAGATTCTGCCGATGCAGGATATCCCGCAGATCAAGTATCTTGCCGGCGTGCATCCGTATGGCGCGCCGGACTATACCGACGATGTTCACGCACAGGTCGTTGCCGCACTCGATGACCCCTTATGCGCCGGTATTGGCGAAATCGGCCTGGACTACCACATGGACTATGACGACGATATCGCGCCGGCGCCCCATAACGTGCAGATTGACTGTATGGCGCGCCAGCTCGAGCTTGCCGTGTGCCGTAACGTGCCGGTGGAGCTGCATCTGCGTCACGAGGACACGGACCCGGAGCGTACCTCGCACGTGGACGCCTACAACGTGCTTCGTGAGGTGGGCGTGCCCCAGGCCGGTTGTGTGCTGCACTGCTTTGGCGAGGACCGCGCCACGATGGAGCGCTTTGTGGAGCTGGGCTGCTATATCGCCTATGGTGGTGCGGCCACCTTTAAGCGCAACGACGACGTGCGCGAGGCATTTGCGGCGACCCCGCTCGACCGCATTTTGTTCGAGACGGATTGCCCGTATATGGCGCCGGAGCCCATTCGAGGTCTTGAGTGCGAGCCGGCAATGATTTCAATCACGGCAAACACGCTGGTCAACGACCGTGTCGATCGCACTGGTGAGGACGCCGAAACAATCGCGCAAGCCGCTTGGGAAAATGCTTGCAAACTTTTTCAAAAATAGTTCTTGCGTTCACGGTGGCGCTCCGTTATTC
This sequence comes from Collinsella sp. AF18-8LB, assembly GCF_003459795.1. Lineage (NCBI taxonomy): Bacteria > Bacillati > Actinomycetota > Coriobacteriia > Coriobacteriales > Coriobacteriaceae > Collinsella > Collinsella sp. AF18-8LB. Next base: position 5,590 of record NZ_QRWU01000011.1, on the reverse strand, counting down.
TAATTCCTGCACGCGGGCGTGGCGGAATTGGCAGACGCGTACGGTTCAGGTCCGTATGGGGGCAACCCCATGAAGGTTCAAGTCCTTTCGCCCGCACCATTGAATGAAAGAGCTCCCAGCAATGGGAGCTTTTTTGTTACGGGCCGTTTTTGGCAGATTTGACCTATCGATTTCGCGCGGTAGATGCCCCTGCGGTCAAAAAGTGGCAAATATGAGTACTGGCACGAAAATAGAGACATTTCACGAAGCCATTTTTGCTCATTTTACGCAACAGATGTACGCTAATTTGACTCAATCATGAGACGAAATGAAGTAATTTCGATAGACTTCGGGTTCAAAGAGGCGATTTTGACCCAAATACGCTGTTACTAAACTGGTAACAGTACTCATATTTGGTCTTTTTTGACCACGGGTCCTCTTGTTGGTGTCACACAGCTGCTTCGTGCGGGTATCCTAGTCCCAACGTGTGCCTATCAGAGGAGAGACCATGCTGTTTTCCGGTATCATCGCCGCCCTTACCAGCCTTTTGATTCCCATCATCATCCTGTTGCTGCTGCTGCCCAGCGCCTGCTATGTCGTTGAACAGCAGCATGCTGTGATCATCGAACGCTTAGGCAAGTTCAACCGCATCGTCAACGCGGGCTTCCACATGAAGGTGCCCGTAGTCGACCGTAAAGCTGCCACGGTGAGCCTGCGCACGATGAAAAACGGTTTTGGTATCGACGTTAAGACTCAGGACAATGTGACTATCGGCCTCGAGGTCTCGGCTCAATATCACGTGAGCTATGACATGGGTGCTGGCCCGGCGGATTCGGGCATCTACAAGAGCTACTATATGCTGCAGGAGCCCGTCGACCAGATGCGTGACTTCATCACCGACGCCCTGCGCTCTTCGATTCCCGTCTACACACTCGATGAGGTCTTTGCCAAGAAGGATGACATCGCCAAGGATGTTAACGCTACCGTTTCCGAGCAGATGGCTGCCTACGGCTTCACCCTCGTGTCGACGCTCATTACCAAGATCGCACTGCCGACTGAGGTCGAGAACTCTATGAACGACATCAACGCCGCCCAGCGCAAGCGCGCTGCGGCACAGGAGCTCGCCGAGGCCGACCGCATCAAGCGCGTCACCGAGGCGACCGCCGAAGCCGAGGCCATGGAAAAGGCGGGCGAGGGCATCGCCAACCAGCGCAAGGCGATCGCTCTGGGCATTAAGGACTCGCTCGAGATTATCCAGGAGACAGGTGTTGGCAACGATGAGGCCAACCAACTGTTCATGTTTACGCAGTGGTCCGAGATGATGACGGAGTTTGCTCGCACGGGTAAAACCTCGACGGTCGTGCTGCCGAGCGACTTCTCGCAGTCGGCCTCTATGTTCGAGCAGATGCTGACCGCCGGCAAAGTTCAAAACGGTTCGAAGGAGTAGGCACGCGTGAAATACACCATCGTTTGTGTTGGCAAGCTCAAAGAGCGCTTTTGGAAGGACGCGTGTGCCGAGTACACCAAGCGCCTGGGCGCCTATGCCAAGGTGGATATCCGCGAGGCGGCCGATATCGACCCTGCCAAGGCGGGCGGCGTGGATGCCGCGCGTGACAAGGAGGGGGCGGCGATTCTTGCTGCCTTGCCGTCTCGAGCGCATGTGATCCTGCTGGCTATCGAGGGCAAGGAGCGTTCGAGTGAGGAGCTCTCGGCGAGGCTCGACGATCTTATGCTGCGAGGCAGTAGCGACATTGCCTTTGTAATCGGCGGTTCGGACGGCGTGAGCGATGACGTGCGCGCACGAGCCGACGAGATGCTCAGCTTTGGACGCATTACCTTGCCGCATAACCTGGCGCGTGTAGTGCTGCTAGAGCAGATTTACCGTGCCTGCAAGATCAGCCGTGGCGAGCCGTATCACAAATAGGTCGGCAATACGAAACAATGACGTGGGACAATACCTTTCGTTTTGAGGAATGTGTCTGAGAGGACTATGTGATATGAAAATCGGATTTGTCGGTTTTGGCAATATGGCGAGCGCCATGGCCGATGGCTGGATTGCCGCCGGTGTGACTGCGAGCGACATATGCGCCTGCGCGGGCCGCTACGACGCCTTGGTTGAGCGCTGCGAGGCGCGTGGGATGGTCGCCTGCCATGATGCGGCGGAGGTTGTCGCCGCATCTGATATCGTGGTTGCTGCGGTCAAGCCGTACATGATCGAGAAGGTCTTCGCTCCGCTCAAGGACATTCTTGCCGACAAGGTTGTCCTTTCGGTCGCCTGGACTTGGGACAGCGCCAAGTGGGAACAGGTCCTGCCGGGTGTCGCGCACATCTCGACGGTGCCCAACACGCCGGTTTCAGTGGGCGAGGGCGTTATCGCCTGCGAGAAGTCCTCTACGCTCAACGACGAGCAACGTGCTGTTGTGCTCGACCTGCTCGGTAAGCTTGGCGCCGTCGTCGAGCTCGACACGAGCCTGCTGTTTGTGGGCGGTACCGTGGGCGGTTGCGCACCGGCATTTGTCGCCATGGCGATTGAGGCCTTGGGCGACGCGGCCGTCAAGCACGGTATCCCGCGCGCCGATGCCTACCGCATCGTGAGCCAGATGGTGCTGGGTACGGCAAAACTGCAGCTTGTAGGCGGCCAGCATCCTGCGGCGATGAAGGATGCCGTATGCTCGCCCGGCGGCGCCACCATCAAGGGCGTCGTCGCGCTCGAGGACGCCGGCATGCGCAGCGCCCTGGTCAAGGCCATCGACGCCACCCTCCAGTAAACCTGCCATTTAGGGACAGGTTTATTTTGGCAGGTTTTTCCTGCGGTTTTGTCTTGTGTGGAAAAAGCGCCCCGCAACTGGCTCAATTCCAGTTGCGGGGCGCTTGCGTTTGTCCAGATAAAACCGACCAAAATAAACCTGTCCCTAAATGGCAGGTTAGTCGAAAAAGCCGCCTTCTTCGTCCTCGGATTTGGGTCCGCGGTCGACGTAGAGCTTGTGAGTGCGCTTCTCCATTACAAAGGCAAGAATCGCAAACAGCAGGATGCCGCCGGCGAAAAGGATGGCAAAACCGGTGCGGGTGCCAAACAAAAAGGAAAAAACTGCGTCCATTGGGTGCCTTCTTGCGTAGTTGGGTTGGGTCGTAAACGCTCATAAGTATATACTTGCCCATACATGTACAAGGTTGCAACCTAAGTGGAATGTATATCGCCGGAGGATCTAATGCTTGATATCAAGTTTGTTCGCGAGAACCCCGATGCCATCGATACCGCCATGGCTAATCGCCAGACGTCTTGGGATCGCGAGAAGTTCTTTGAGCTCGACGACGAGCGCCGTGCCGTCATCACCGAGGTCGAGGAGCTCCAGGCTACGCGCAACGCCGAGTCCAAGAAGATCGGCGCCCTGATGAAGGAGGGCAAGAAGGACGAGGCAGAGGCCGCCAAGGAGGCCGTGCGCGCCGTCAACGAGAAGATTGACGGTCTGGCCGAGCGCCGAGGCGCTCTCGAGCAGGAGCAGTATGACTTCATGGCTCACCTGCCCAACATCCCTTGCGAGGCCACGCCGTACGGCAAGGACGAGGACGAGAACATTGAGCGCCGTCGTTGGGGCACCCCGCGCGAGTTCGACTTCGACTTTAAGCCGCACTGGGATCTGGGCACCGATCTGGACATCCTCGACTTCGAGCGCGGCAACAAGCTCTCCGGCAGCCGTTTTACCGTTCTCGGTGGCGCCGGCGCCCGTCTTGAGCGCGCCCTCATCAACTTCTTCTTGGACACGCACACGAGTCGTGGCTTCAAGGAGTGGTGGCCGCCCATCGTCGTCAAGCGTCAGACCATGTTCGGTACGGGGCAGCTGCCCAAGTTCGAGGACGACGCTTATCACGTCTCGGGCGACAACTTCCTGATCCCTACCGCCGAGGTTGTGCTCACCAACCTGCACGCCGGCGAGGTTCTCGACGCCGACACCCTGCCGCGCCGCTACACCGCCTTCACCCCCTGCTTTCGCGAGGAGGCCGGTTCCGCCGGTCGCGACACCCGCGGCATCATCCGTCAGCACGAGTTCGACAAGGTCGAGATGGTCAAGTTCGCTAAGCCGGAGGAGTCCGACGAGGAGCTCGAGAGCATGACCGCCGAGGCCGAGTACCTGCTGCAGCAGCTGGGCCTTCCGTATCGCGTGATTAGCCTGTGCACCGGCGACTTGGGCTTCTCTGCCCGTCAGACCTACGACGTCGAGGTCTGGCTGCCGAGCTACAACGCCTACAAGGAGATCAGCTCCTGCTCCAACTGCGGTGACTTCCAGGCTCGCCGCGCCAACATCAAGTATCGTGACCCCGAGAACTTCAAGGGTTCGCGCTACCTGCACACTCTCAACGGTTCCGGCCTGCCGGCCGGCCGCACCATGGCCGCCATTCTGGAGAACTACCAGAACGCCGACGGCACCATTACGATCCCCGAGGTTCTGCGTCCTTACATGGGCGGTCTCGAGAAGATCGAGCCGGTCGCGTAACTTGGCTGCATAGGGGATATGCAAGGGCGCTCCTTCGGGGGCGCCCTATTTCGTGCGCAGGTCCATACCATGCCGTGCGGACAGCTCAATAGAAAACACACGAACAACTGTTCTGTATACAGCCATCTACCTGCTATGCTTTTGCTAAATAAGAGCGAGAGAAAGGGGACGCGATGGAGCTGTTTGATGATCGGGTGGTTTTGTTTGAGAGCGACGAGGGCGGGGAGTACCTGCTTGTAACGTGTGAGCCGTCTGGCATGGGTGGCCTGGTGGTTCGACAGACGAGCGAGGGTCCGTTGACCCAATGGTGCTTTGAGGAGTCGCCGCATGTGGTCGAGACCTTTGTGACGCATGAGGGACTTGTGGCCCTGGAGCATTTCTATGGGGTCCGGACATCTAACCAGGCTGCGCGCATGCTGAGCATCTCGTTTGCCGATTATGATTGTGCCCAGCGGGTGAGATCGCTCCTGAGGGAACTTGATGCTAAGTTTGACGTGATCGAAAAGCCAATCGATCGTACGGGGAACGGTGGTATATGCGGAGCAGCGTGACAAAACTGCGTTCCACAAAAAAGTTTGAGATTGTGCTTGACTCCAATAAGCTAAAGTGGTTTTATATGTCTTGCGCTGCGGCGTTACCTCAGCTGGATAGAGGGTCTGACTACGAATCAGAACGTCATAGGTTCGAATCCTATACGCCGCACCAATTGAAATTGAAAGCCTCCGGTGACGGGGGCTTTTCTTTTAGGCGGACGCCGCATGGATTCGAACCTCGGTCGAGGCGCGAGCGTGAAGCGGACGCGGAGCGTCCGTAGCGAGCGGGCGAGTCCGCCGGCAGGCGGGCGAAGCCGGTGCGGATCCGCGCAGCGGATGCGCGGAATCCTATACGCCGCACCAATTGAAATTGAAAGCCTCCGGTGACGGGGGCTTTTCTTTTAGGCGGACGCCGCATGGATTCGAACCTCGGTCGAGGCGCGAGCGTCTTAATCATCATTTCGTAAAATTTTTCCAAATTGTCGCTTGACCCATCGAGGGGTCACGTGCATAATAATCCGTGCGTTGCGGCGTTACCTCAGCTGGATAGAGGGTCTGACTACGAATCAGAACGTCATAGGTTCG
>NZ_QRWU01000010.1:212-58480 GCF_003459795.1 Collinsella sp. AF18-8LB | reverse complement strand
GCGCGAGCTCGCCTGCTGGGTGTGGGCGGTCGGCCTCATGGCAGAGGAGGCATAGGGGGGCGGTCCCCCGAACATAAGCCAGTCACCCCGGAAGCGGTTCGATCCGAAGCCGTTGAGGCGAACCTCAGGTCCCTTTTCTGCGAGCGCCCAGGGCGCCACACGCGTGCACAGACTGTCGGTTCGACGTAGAAGCCTCAGCCGTAGCAACGGATTGCCCAGCGAGAGATCGCCACGGGCGGATATTAAACTGCAAAGACGAGCGTCGGTAAGACACGCCGAGGTCGCCGCGGACGGGTTGATATAGGGAGAGGGCCTGACCCCATATCGTTGGGGCCAGGCCCGATTTTGCCTCTTGACAATGTCCTGCTCATATTAAAAGGAACGTCCCCAAGTGCCGCCCCCATGTGCCAGCGACAACGGCAACGCCGATGTTTTGGCAATGTCAGCGAGCGGGCCGCATTTGAGACAAGGTGACGTGAAACGAAAGGGCGCTGACCTTTTGGTCGCGCCCCTGAAGTTGAACGTCAGATTGTCCAAATGCGGCCCGCGCAGCGTCGGCCGGTCCGCCGTTCGGTAGAACGGCGGAACCTCCTAGCCACCGAGATAGGCCTTGCGGACGTTATCGTCGTGCAGGAGCTCTTGGCCGGTGCCGGTCATGGTGATCTTGCCGGTCTCGAGCACGTAGCCGCGCGTGGCGATGGAAAGCGCCATCTGCGCGTTCTGCTCGACCAGGAGCACCGTGGTGCCGGCCTTGTGCAGGTCCTCGACAATCTGGAAGATCTGCTCGATCAGAATCGGTGCCAGGCCCATGGAGGGCTCGTCGAGCATGAGCAGCTTGGGGTTGCTCATAAGGGCGCGGCCCATAACGAGCATCTGCTGCTCGCCGCCCGAAAGGGTGCCGGCAACCTGGCGGCGGCGCTCCTTAAGGCGCGGGAACTGCTCGTAGACGCGCTCAAGACCCGGAGCCACCGTGGACTTGGGCTGCGTATAGGCGCCCATCTCCAGGTTTTCCTCAACCGTCATCTGCAAAAAGGCGCGACGGCCTTCGGGCACCTGGGCCAGGCCCTTGCTCACCAGCTTGTCGGCGGGCGCGTGGGTAATGTCCTCGCCCATAAACTTGATGGAACCGGTCTTGGAGCGCAGCAGGCCCGAGACGGTCTTAAGCGTCGTGGACTTGCCGGCGCCGTTGGCGCCGATCAGGGCCACGATCTCGCCCTCGTTGACGTTAAAGGAGATGTCCTTGATGGCGTGGATGGCGCCGTACCAGACGTTGATGTTGTAGACGGAAAGCATCGGCTCTGCCATTTAGTTCTCCCCCTTATCCTGCTTGCCCAGATACGCCTCGATAACGGCGTCGTTGTTCTGGATTTCCTCGGCCGTGCCCTTGGCGATGACCTTACCAAAGTTGAGCACGCAGATGCCCTCGCAGATGTTCATGACGAGCGACATATCGTGCTCGATGAGCATGATGGCGATGCCAAAGGTGTCACGGATCTTGACGATATTCGCCATGAGCTCCGCGGTCTCGGACGGGTTCATGCCGGCGGCAGGCTCGTCGAGCAGCAGCAGCTTAGGGTTGGTAGCAAGCGCGCGGACGATCTCCAGACGACGCTGGGCGCCATAAGGCAGCGAGCCGGCCTGCTCGTTTGCAAGGTGCTCCATATCAAAAATGGACAGCAGCTCCATAGCGCGCTCATGGGCGGCCTTCTCATGCTTCCAATACGTCGGCAGGCGCAGCACGCCCTCAAAACCGGAGTAGCGCTCCTGGTTGTGCAGGCCGACCTTAACGTTGTCCTCCACCGTCATGGTGTTGAACAGGCGGATGTTCTGGAAGGTACGGGCGATGCCCATGCGGTTGACCTGGTAGACGGACTTACCCGAGGTATCCTCGCCGTCGAGCAGGATGGTGCCGTGCGTGGGCTGGTACACCTTGGTGAGCAGGTTGAAGACCGTGGTCTTACCGGCGCCGTTGGGGCCGATCAGACCGGCGATCTCGGTCTTGCCAATGGTCAGGCTAAAGTCGTCGACCGCCTTAAGGCCGCCAAACTCAATGCCCAAGTGGATGCACTCGAGCGCCGGGCGCTGGCCCAGGTCGCGGTCGGGAACGATGGCGCCAGAAGGATACGGGACCATCTTGCCCTTGTTGAACTCAAACTTACTGGGCATCGGCTGCCACCTCCTTCTTGGGAGCAAGGCGGTCCTTAACGCGACCGAAGAACGCCTTGAGCTGCGGGTTGTTGGTAAAGACCATGACCAGGATCAAAACGATGGCATAGATGAGCATGCGATAGTCCGAGAACTGACGGAGCAGTTCGGGAAGCACCGTGAGCAGCGCCGCCGCGATGACAGAACCGCGCATGTTGCCCAGGCCGCCCAAGACCACGAACACCAGAATGAGGATGGACGTGTTGAAGTCAAACTTGGTGGCGGAGAGCTGCGAGAAGTTACCGCCGAACAGGGCGCCTGCAGCACCGGCGAGGGCGGCAGAAACCACGAAGGCGATCATGCGGTACTGGGTGACGGAGATGCCTACGGACTCGGCAGCGATCTTGTTGTCGCGCACGGCAATGATGGCACGGCCGGTACGGCTACGGACCAGATTGAGCACGATCACGAGCGCGATCATGACCAGGATGGCACCGGCAAGGAAGGTCGAGTAGGTCGACACGCCCGACGCGCCCTGGGCGCCCTTGATGATGGCGGTGCCGTCCTCGAGCAGATGAAGGTCGTCGATCGTGGAGTTGCCCGTGATGTTAAAGATCACGTGAAGGCCGCGGGAATCGACGCCCACGATAAGGCAGGTGACGATCTCTTTGATGATTTCGCCGAAGGCCAGGGTCACGATGGCCAGGTAGTCGCCGCTCAGGCGAAGAACCGGGATACCGATCAGGAAGCCCATAATGGCAGCAGCGACAGCGCCGACCACGATGCTGATGATAAGACGCACCGGATCGGAGGGAACGGCGCTCTCGAGGGCAACGGCGGTGACGATACCCGTATAGGCGCCGACACTCATAAAGCCCGCATGGCCCAGCGAAAGATCGCCCGCGATGCCGACGACGAGGTTAAGCGAGATGGCCATGACGATATAGGCCGTGATGGGAACCAGCTGACCGGCGATCATGCGCGGGATCATATGGTTGGACTGCATAAAGAACACGATGGCGAATGCCACGATGCACATGGCGTACGTGACAAAGTCGTGACGCGTCTGCTTGTCTTTAAGGAACTTCATAACGCTCACCTACACCTTCTCGGGGACGTACTTGCCCAAGAGGCCGGCAGGCTTGACGAGCAGGACGATGATCAGAACGCCAAAGACGATGGAGTTGGCAAGGCTCGTGGAAATGTAGGCCTGTGCCATTGCCTCGATGATGCCGATAAGAATGCCGCCGACAAAGGCGCCGGGGATGGAGCCGATGCCACCGAAGACGGCGGCGTCGAAGGCTTTGATGCCAGGCATGGCGCCCGTCGTGGGCTGCAGCACCGGCGAGTAGGAGCACAGCAGCACGCCGGCGATGGCGGCAAGGGCAGAGCCGATGGCAAACGTCATCGAGATGGTGCGGTTGACATTGATGCCCATGAGCTGAGCGGCGGCCTTGTCCTCGGACACGGCGCGCATGGCCTTGCCCATCTTGGTCTTGCCCGTAAAGAACACCAGGCCGGCCATGATAATCAGGCAAGCGACGATGGTGACGAGCGAGACAGCGCTCACGTTATACTTGGCCAAGAACTCCGGCACCGGGAAGGTGACGAGCGAAGTAAAGTTCTTGGGCGTGGCGCCCCACAGAAGCTGGGCGGCATTCTGCAAGAAATAGGACACGCCGATAGCCGTGATCAGAACGGCCAGCGGGCCTGCCTGGCGCAGCGGCTTATAGGCCAGGCCCTCGATGAGAACACCGAGAACCGTGCAGACCGCACAAGAGAGAATTACAGAAGCCCAGCCCGGGAGGCCGAGATACGACGTGGCGCAGAACGAGACATAGGCACCGACCATGATGACGTCGCCGTGAGCGAAGTTCAGCATCTTGGCGATACCGTAGACCATGGTGTAGCCCAACGCGATGATGGCGTAGACGCTGCCCATGGACAGGCCGTTGACCAGGTATTGGATAAAGACCGTCATGTTCCACATCCCCCTTTCGAATAGGTTTCCAGTTGATGTATGAAACAGGGACGTTACATCGTCCCTAGATACCAAGCAAGCAGGGAAGGCCAAAACCTCCCCTGCTTGGGATCAAAACCGCTCTATGTAAGGCGGTCTATTAGGCCTGTACGTACTTGCCGTCGGTGATGACGTACGCCGTGGGGTCCTTCTGGACCTGGCCCTTGTCATTCCAGGAAAGCTTGCCGGTCAGACCGTCAACGGTGATCTTGAGCATAGCCTCGGGCAGCTTCTCGGCGACCTCGGTGGGGTCGGCGTCGACGCCCAAGCCGGCCTCCTTAAGAGCCTCGACCACAGCGTGCACGCCGTCGTAGGCGTCGGCGGCAAACTGGTCGGGGGTATCGCCGTACTTATCCTTGTAGGCGTTAACGAAGTCGGCGTTCTTCTCGTCGTCGGCGGAGAACGGGGTCATGAGCAGCAGGCCCTCGGCAAGGGAGGTGTCGAAGCCCTCCACGCCCAGGATGCCGTCCATGCCGTCGCAGCCCATCATCTTGACGTCGTAGCCCATGTCCTTGGCGTTCTTGAGCAGGACGGACGCCGGCGTGTAGTAGATCGGCGCGAAGATCATGGTGGCGCCGGCCTGCTTGGCCTTGGTCAGCTGGTTGGTAAAGCTCGTTGCGGAGTCGTCCTTAAAGGTCTCCTCGTCAACGATCTCGAGCTTGGACTCAGCGGCCTGAGCCTTAAAGGAATCCGCGATACCCGAAGAATAGGCGTCGCCGGAGTTATAGAACAGAACGAACTTCTCGTCCGCATACTTCTGGGCCAGGAACTTGGCAGCGTTGACGCCCTGGTTGGGGTCGGTGAAGCAAACCTGGAAGACGCAATCCTTGCCGTCGGTAACGTCCTCGGAGGACGCGGACGGGGTGATCATGAACGTCTTGGGGTCGTTACCGCACTCGGCGGCAACGGCAACCGACGCACCCGTGGTGGTCGGGCCGACGAGGGCCTGCATGCCCCAGTCGAGCAGGGTATTGAAGGCGTTGACGGCCTTCTCGCCGTCGGCCTGGTCGTCCTCGGCCTTGCTGACAAGTGGCAGCTCTTTGGTCGAGAAATCCTTGCAGCCAAGCTCGACGCCCTGGGTAACGGACTTGCCGTAGGACGCGGCAGCACCGGTCAGCGGGCCGATGGTGCCGATCTTAAACGAGGCGTCGCTCGAAGCGGAACCGCTATCGCCGCCGTTGGAGGAGCAGCCAGCTAGAATAGACATCGCCCCCAGACCTGCTGCGCTCGCGATAACGCTCCTGCGATTCATAACAGGGTTCAATGACTTACCGGTGAGGCTCGACATGCGGCTCTCCTCTCAAATCTCGTCGGGTTTCGGTTACCCGACAGGCCATCCTTCGCCGTGTTCGGCGTTCGCAAAATAGTAGACGCTTTAGTTAGGAAAAGTGGCGATTATTTCAACTTTTCTTATACCTCAGATTTTTATCCATATTTCTGCGTATTTTTGCCGCTTTATGCATATCTGCCACTTTATTGTGTAAAAGTAATGTTTCCATTCTGTTACAAGCATCCTCGCCCTGAATAAAAGAGCCTCACCGGTTGCGTTTTATACGCTCTTAGGCGGCGATGTACTTGCCGTCCTGAATCACATAGGCCGTAGCGGGCTTTTCGACCTGGCCCTCGTCGTTCCAGGTGAGCTCGCCGGTCAGGCCATCGATCTTGATCTTACGCATGGCGCGGGCAAGTTCGGCGGCAATGTCGGCACCGTCGGCCGTCGTGTCAATGCCGGCCTTGTCGATAGCCTCGGCGATCGCGTGGACGCAGTCGTAGGCGTCGGCGGCAAACTGGTTGGGGGTCTCGTCGTACTCCTCCTTATATGCCTTGACAAAGTCGGCGTTCTTCTCGTCGTCGGCGGAGAAGGGCGTCATGAGCAGCACGCCCTCGGCAAGCGAGGTATCGAAGCCCTCCACAGAGAGCAGACCGTCCATGCCGTCGGTGCCCATGAGCGTCATGTCGTAGCCCATGTCCTTGGCGTTCTTGAGCAGGACGGACGCCGGCGTGTAGTAGATCGGCGCAAAGATGAGCGTGGCGCCGGCCTCCTTGGCCTTGGTCAGTTGATTGGTAAAGCTCGTGGAAGAGTCGTCCTTAAAGGTCTCGGTGTCGACGATATCGAGCTTGGACTCCTTGGCCTGCTCGGCAAAGGCGTCGGCAACGCCCGAGCTGTACGTATCGCCGGAGTTGTAGAACAGGGCGATCTTGGCGTCTGCGTACTTCTCGGCCAAAAACTTCGCGGCACTCGTGCCCATGGTGGGGTCGGTGAAGCAGACCTGGAAGACCGTGGTCTTGTCCTTGGTGACATCGAGCGACGAGGCGGAAGGCGTGACCATGAGCATGTCGTCGGCAATCTCACCCGAGACGGCAACGGCGGCACCGGTGGTGACGGGGCCGACGAGCGCCTGCATGCCCCAGTCGCACAGGGTATTGAAGGCGTTGATGGCTTTCTCGCCGTCGGCGACGTCGTCCTCGGACTTAAGCGAGAGCTTGAGGTCCTTGGTCGAGAAATCCTTTACGGCGAGCTTGGCGCCCTTCTCGACCGAGACGCCATAGGTGGCCGCGGCACCGGTCAGAGGACCGATGACGCCGATCTTGAAAGACTTGCCGTCATCGGCAGACCCATCGTCCGAGCCACCCGAGGAGCAGCCGGCAAGTGCGACGGTGCTGCCGAGCGCGGCGGCGCCGGCGAGGAAGTTCCTACGGCTGAGCGTGCTGTTGATGTTGAACATGGTGTCCCCCTTTTCGCTGGCCGCGGTGCGGCCGTCTTGCGGTACAGGGCAAACCTTATGGCCCAAACGTTGACAATTTGTTACGGGAGTTCGTTTGTAGCGAGCGTGTTTCCAATATTTCCGCAGCGTTTCGGGGGTAGCGTTTTATGCGGCTCCTGTTGCCTGGCAAGCACGCGCCCTTGGTTCACGCTAGAATGCACTCAACCTTAACTGGTCAATCATCCATACAGATGCACGAAGGAGCTATCTATGAGCGAACCCCTGCGCACCGTGAACGTCGGCCTGATCGGCCTGGGAACCGTCGGCGGCGGCGTGGCCCGTCTGATCAAGAGCCACCACGATGAGTACCTGGCCGCCTACGGCATCGACCTTAAGCTGACCCGCGCCTGCGCGCTTGCCTGGGAGCAGGCCGAAGCCGCCGGTATTGAGCGCGAGGCCTTTACGAGCGACTGGCATGATGTCGTCACCGACCCCACCGTCGACATCGTCGTCGAGCTAATTGGCGGCGAGCATCCCGCAACCGAGATCTTCACCACGGCCTTTGAGAACGGCAAGCACGTCGTCTCCGCTAACAAGGCCCTGCTCGGCCGTCACGTCGAGACGCTCGCCGAGAAGGCGCGTGAGTGCGGCGTGCAGATCAAGTGCGAGGCCAGCTGCGGCGGCGGCATCCCCATCGTCAGCACGCTCGAGCACGACCTGGTGGGCAACAAGATCCTGACCATCGCCGGCATCCTCAACGGCACCACCAACTACATCCTGTCGCGCATGGACGCCGAGGGCGCCGATTACGCCGACGTGCTCGCCGACGCGCAGGCCAAGGGCTACGCCGAGGCCGACCCGTCCGCCGACGTCGACGGCTTCGATGCCGCCAGCAAGACGGCCATCCTCGCCTCCATCGGCTTTGGCACCCGTGTGACCACCGACGACGTCTACCAGCAGGGCATCCGTACCATCGGCGCCGAGGACATCGCCCAGGCCCGCGAGCTCGGCTACACCATTAAACTGCTCGGCATCGCCCGCAACACCGACGCCGGCGTCGACGTCCGCGTGCATCCCACGCTGATCCCCGCCGACCACATGCTCGCCAAGGTCAACGGTGCCATGAACGCTGTCTACGTGGTAGGCGACGCCGTGGGCGAGACCATGTTCTACGGTGCCGGCGCAGGCTCCTTCCCCACCGCGAGCGCCGTCGTGGGCGATATCCTGTCGCTCTCCGAGCAAATCAGCCGCGGCGTTGCTCCGCTGCCCGAGATTGAGCCCTATGGTCACAACCTCGCTTTTAAGCCCATGGACGAGCTCCAGACCAAGTACTATGTGCGTCTGAAGGTCGCCGACCGCGTGGGCGCCCTGTCCGAGACGGTCGACATCTTTGCCAAGCACAACATCTCGATCTCGCTCATCAACCAGGTCGAGGACGGCAAGTCGGGCGTCAGCGATACCTGCTCGGTCATCTTCCTGACGCACCGCGCGCTCGAGAAGGACGTCCAGGCTGCCGCCGCCGAGCTTGCCAGCGTCGACTGCGTGGCCGAAATCGCCAACGTCCTGCGCATCGAGGACGTCGAGGCCTGGACCGAAGGCGTCATGGCCAACTAGCCCGATTCTCGGCAAATCAAATAACGCATGAGGGGCTCCCATCCGATTGGATGGGAGCCCCTTTTAGTTACATCTTTTGCACGAAGTGGTCGACTAACGTTTGAGCAACTTGACCGTTCATCAACAACCGTGGATACCGTTTACCGATATGCGGCGTCAGCTGTTTTTTGCCGCCACTATGCTGTGCTGCAAGTATCCATGCACATAAGAGAGGAAGCGATATGCTGCTCAAGGGCAAGAAAGCAATCATCACCGGAGGCACGCGCGGAATCGGCTATGCCATCGCCTGCCGTTTTATCGAGGAAGGCGCCGCCGTCACGGTCTTTGGCTCGCGCCAGGAGACTGCCGACGCAGCCGTTGAGAAACTGGCAGCCGCCTATCCCGAGGCCAAGGTTTGGGGCCGCTCCTGCGACCTCACCTCGCTCGAGGCCGTAACTGAGGCCTTTACCCAGGCTGCCGCCGATATGGGCGGCTTGGACACGGTCGTCAACAATGCCGGCATCTCCCAGCGCTCGCCCCTTTTGGACTACACGGCCGAGGAGTTTGCCAAGGTCATGGACCTCAACGTCGTCGCCGTCTTTAACGGCCACCAGGCTGCCGCCAAGATCATGACCGAGGCCGGCCACGGCGGCACCATCACCACCACGAGCTCGATGGTCGCTAAGTACGGTCAGCCCTCCGGCGTTGGCTATCCCACGTCCAAGTTTGCCGTCAACGGCATGGTCCAGTCGCTCTCGCGCGAGCTCGCCCCCATGGGCATTCGCGTCAATGCCGTCGCACCCGGCGTGACCAAGACCGATATGGTCGCCAACCTGCCCGAAGAGGTCATCAAGCCTATCATCACCACCATTCCGCTGGGCCGCATGGGCGAGCCCGAGGATGTCGCCAACGCCTTCGTCTTCCTGGCGAGCGACATGTCCGCCTACGTCACAGGCGCCGTGCTCCCCGTCGATGGAGCCGCCCGCTCCTAAGGGACCACGAGCTTTGGCCCCTGGCCTCAACATAGCTCAACCAAAGAAGGCGCGCTGTCCACATCAACCGCAGACAGCGCGTCTTCTTCTGTTTGAAGGGAAACTGTGTCCCGTTTCGCGTCCGTCCTCAAACGGGAATGCCGCCCCCGCATCAGCGTCGGCTACTTGCCGTCGTCCTCGTCGGCTTCTTCGTGCGCATAAAGCTCCAGCATGCGACGGCGGTACTCGTGCACGGCGAGCTTGGCGCGCTCTAGGCGGCGACGCTCACGCGGGGTGAGCTCGGACGGATCTATCTCGTCGCCATAGGTCTTATCGGCAAGCAGATGCGCCGCATCCACAATGCGCGCATCGATGCGTTCGCTCGCCGCCCGATCAGAAAGGCGCTCGGCAATCGTGTCGAGTGTAGGCAAGCCTTCGAATACGCGACCATGTCCATGCGACGTCAATAGCTCGTGCTCGCGGGCGAGAAGACTTGCCAGGTCGTGATGGGCGCGCAGGATATTGAGCGCATCAGAAGGATGCTCGGCAACCTCCGCCACGGCGGCGACCGGCGCCGCATCGACCACGCGGTAGAAGAGCTGCGCGAGCAGTGGCATCAGGAACACCGTGATGGCGCCGGCTGCCACCATAACCGAAGCGACGCCCTGCGATAATGCGCCGGCATTGACGGCGACGCTCGTCACGGCGACGATGATCGGCAGCGCCGTGGTGCAGTAGAGCGCCACGGTGATGCGACCGTAGGCAGAAACATCGCGCGTCTTAGGGCAGATGCCCATGGAGACAACGATGGGCACGGCACGGATAACCAGCAACGCCACGATAAAGCCCACGAGCAGGCCAGGGCGCGATGCTACAGCCGTCAGGTCGATCTTGGCGCCCGAAACGGTAAAGAACACCGGGATCAAAAAGCCATAGGCAAGGCCATCGAGTTTAAGCTCGAGCGTATGGTTGCCCTCGGGGATGATATAGCGCAGGACAAAGCCCGCGGCAAAAGCGCCCAACACGATATCGAGGCTAAAAATGGCGGAAAACGCCACGAGCGTGACCAGGATGAGCACTGTGAGGCGCACGAACGTCTGAGAAGTCGTATCGGCGCGCTCCTGAATAAAGGCAAAGAAGCGGCTGCCAATACGCTTGGAGCGGCTGGGGACCACGGCAAGCAGCACGCACACCACGGCGAACAGCCCCAAGATCAACAGCGTCTCGACACCCGTACGGGCAGACAGCAGCACCGACATGGCGAGCACGGGCCCGAGCTCGCCCCACGTACCATAGGCAAGAATCGAATCGCCGACACGCGTCCCGGCAAGCGACCGCTCGCGCAAGATGGGCATGAGCGCTCCAAGCGCCGTCGAGGTCAACGCTAGCGTCACGGCGATGCCATCAAAATGACTGACCGAAAACCACGGGGTAAAGCGCACGGCAAGCCAGGCAATACCAAACGTAACGACCCACGTCGCCATGCCGTAACGCCCCTCGATGCCCGTGATGTTCTTGGGATCGATCTCAAAACCGGCAAGCAGGAACAAAAAGGCCAGGCCGAGCTCGGACACGAGCGAGACCTCGGCATCCACATGGATAATGCCGAGCATATGAGGTCCCAGCACCGCGCCAAACACGAGCAAAAAGACCGTCTCGGGAACGGGTTTTCCGGGAATCGCCGAGGCGATGAAGGGACTTGCAAAGGCCACGAGTGCGATGATGGCGAGCGAAACAAATGCCATGTGATGCCTTTCTCTTGTTTGCGCTCCACTGTAGCACCCTCGCCGTCCTCAACGCGCCACGAGCTGTCGTATCATAGTGAGGTTTAAAAGTATGTGGCTCAAGGCGACCGCGAGGCTTGCCCCGCAAACCGACCGCTGGCGCATACCGCACCGTACGCCCAACCGATCAGGAAGGCAGAAACCAATGGTCTCTCGTATCTACGTGGAGAAGAAACCCGGGTTCGACGTCGAGGCTCAGCAGCTCAAGGGCGAGCTGACCGAGATTCTCGGCATCAAGGGCATCGAGGCTCTGAGGATCATCAACCGCTACGACGTCGAGGGCATCGATGAGGAGCTGTTCCGCTCTTGCGTGCCGACCGTCTTTAGCGAGCCCCAGGTCGATGTGACCTACGACGAGCTCCCCGCAAGCGATGGCGCCGTCTTTGCCGTCGAATTCCTGCCTGGCCAGTTTGACCAGCGCGCCGACTCCGCCAGCGAGTGCGTGCAGCTCATCAGCCAGGGCGAGCGCCCCGCCGTGCGCTCCGCCAAGGTCTATATGATCTCGGGCGCCCTGGACGAGGCCGCCATCGATGCCATTAAGCACTACGTGGTGAACCCCGTCGAGGCCCGCATTGCCTCACTCGACCTACCCGAGACGCTGCACATGGAGACCCCCGAGCCTGCGCCCGTCGCGGTGCTTGACGGCTTCCGCGAGCTCGACGAGGCCGGTCTTGCCGCCTTTATCTCCGAGCGCGGTCTTGCCATGGACGAGGCGGACATCGCCTTCTGCCAGCAGTACTTCCGCGATGAAGATCGCGACCCCACCATCACCGAGATCCGCGTGATCGACACCTATTGGTCCGACCACTGCCGCCACACCACCTTCGGTACCGTCCTGGATGACGTGACGATCGACGACGCCGTGGTGCAGCAGGCCTTCGACCGCTACATGGAAATGCGCCACGAGCTCGGTCGCGACGCCAAGCCCGTCTGCCTCATGGATATGGGCACCATCGGCGCCAAGTATCTCAAGAAGACCGGCGTCATGACCGATGTCGACGAGTCCGAGGAGATCAACGCCTGCACCGTCAAGGTAAAGGTCGATGTTGATGGTGAGGACCAGGACTGGCTGTTCCTCTTTAAGAACGAGACCCACAACCACCCGACCGAAATCGAGCCCTTCGGCGGTGCCGCCACCTGCGTGGGCGGCGCCATCCGTGACCCGCTCTCGGGCCGCAGCTATGTGTACCAGGCCATGCGCGTCACCGGCGCCGGCGACCCCACCGTCCCGGTTTCCGAGACGCTCGAGGGCAAGCTCCCGCAGCGCAAGCTCGTGACCACCGCCGCCGCCGGCTACTCCAGCTACGGCAACCAGATCGGCCTTGCCACCGGTCAGGTCAACGAACTCTATCACCCCGGCTACGTGGCCAAGCGCATGGAGGTCGGTGCCGTCGTGGGCGCTACCCCGGCAAACCACGTGCGTCGCGAGTGCCCCGCCCCCACCGACAAGATCATCCTGCTGGGCGGCCGCACCGGCCGTGACGGCATCGGCGGCGCCACCGGCTCCTCCAAGACCCAGAACACCGAGTCCATCGAGACTTCGGGTGCCGAGGTCCAGAAGGGCAACGCCCCGGTCGAGCGCAAGCTGCAGCGCCTGTTCCGACGCGGCGACGCCTGTCGCTTGATCAAGCGCTGCAACGACTTTGGCGCCGGCGGCGTCTCGGTCGCCGTGGGCGAGCTTGCCGACGGCCTGTATGTCGACCTCGATACCGTGACCAAGAAGTACGACGGCCTGGACGGCACCGAGCTCGCCATTTCCGAGTCCCAGGAGCGCATGGCTTGCGCCGTCGCCGACGGTGACGTCGAGGAGTTCATGGGCTACGCCGCCGAGGAGAACCTGGAAGCGACCGTTATCGCCGAGGTTACCGCCAAGCCGCGCATGCGCATGGCCTGGAACGGCGTCGCCATCGTCGACCTGTCCCGCGAGTTCCTCAACTCCAACGGTGCGCCCAAGCACCAGGCCGCCCACGTCTGCGCCCGCAGCGTGTGGCAGCCCAGCTGGGCCGGCACCACGCTTGCCGAGCGTATGACCTCGCTCGTCACCGATCTTAACGTCGCCTCCAACAAGGGCCTTTCCGAGCGCTTCGACTCCACCATCGGCGCCGCCACCGTGCTCATGCCCTTTGGCGGCAAGACGCAGCTCACCCCGAGCTCTGCCATGGTCGCCAAGTTCCCCGTGGACGGCGAGACCACCACGGCGAGCGCCATGGCATGGGGCTTCAACCCCTACCTGATGGAGGCCGACCAGTTTGCAGGTGCCTACCTGTCCGTAGTCGAGTCCATCGCCAAGCTCGTCGCCGCCGGTTTTGAGCACAAGCGCGCCTACCTCTCCTTCCAGGAGTACTTCGAGCGCCTGCGCACCGAGGCCGAGCGCTGGGGCAAGCCCATGGCAGCCGTTCTGGGTGCTCTTATGGCCCAGGTCGATCTGGGTGCCGGCGCCATCGGCGGCAAGGACTCCATGAGCGGCTCGTTTGAGGACGAGGCCGGCGAGCTCAACGTTCCGCCGACCCTCATCAGCTTCGCCGTGGCCGTGGGTCGCGCCGCCCGCGCCACATCGCCCGAGTTCAAGGGCCTTACGCACCGCGTCGTCCGCATCGCCCCCGCCACCTATGGCGAAGACTACCGCCCCGATGCCCAGCAGCTGCTCGCCGCGTTTGACGCCGTCGAGGCGCTCACCGCCACCGGCGACGCCCTGGCCATCTCCACGCCCGGCTACGGCTGCGGCGCCGAGAGCCTCTTTAAGATGTGCGTCGGCAACCAGATCGGCATCGAGCTTGCCGAGGACGTGGACGTGGAGAGCCTCTTCACCCCGCTCTACGGCAGCTTTATCGTCGAGCTCGCAGAGGATGCCGAGCTGCCCGAAGTCGCCGACGGCGTTGTCGTCGAGCCCCTGGGCACCACCGTCGAGGGCTATGTCATCGACACCGGCTCCGAGGTCATCGAGCTCTCCGAGCTCCAGGAAGCCTGGGAGAGCGGCATCGAGGGCGTCTTTGCCTACCGCAGCACCAGCGAGCAGCCCGAGGCCGAGACCATTGACTAT
Organism: Collinsella sp. AF18-8LB; assembly: GCF_003459795.1. Classification (NCBI taxonomy): domain Bacteria; kingdom Bacillati; phylum Actinomycetota; class Coriobacteriia; order Coriobacteriales; family Coriobacteriaceae; genus Collinsella; species Collinsella sp. AF18-8LB. The sequence continues at coordinate 44,222 of NZ_QRWU01000010.1, read as the reverse complement.
CGCGCCAAGGACATCCATGTGTACGGCGGCGCCAAGATCGCCCGCCCGCGCGTGATTATCCCCGTCTTCCCCGGCAACAACTGCGAGTACGACAGCGCCCGTGCCTTCCGCGCCGCCGGTGCCGAGGCCGACACCTTCGTGATCAACAACCTCACGCCCGAGGCCGTTGCCGAAAGCACCCACGAGCTTGCCCGTCGCATCCGCCAAAGCCAGATCGTCATGATCCCCGGCGGCTTCTCGGGCGGTGACGAGCCCGACGGCTCCGCCAAGTTCATCACGGCGTTCTTCCGCGCTCCCGAGGTCACCGAGGCTGTCCGCGACTTGCTCAAGGCCCGCGACGGCTTGATGCTGGGCATCTGCAACGGCTTCCAGGCCCTGGTCAAGCTCGGCCTGGTGCCCTACGGCGATATCGTCGACGCCACGCCCGACGCGCCCACGCTGACGTTCAACACCATCGGCCGCCACCAGAGCCGTCTGGTGCGCACCCGCATCTCGTCCAACCTGTCCCCGTGGTTGTCGCAATGCAGCCTGGACGACCCCTACACCGTCGCCATCAGCCACGGCGAGGGCCGCTTTGTCGCCAATGACGAGGTGCTCGCCCAGCTGATCGCCAACGGCCAGGTCGCCACGCAATACGTGGACGAGGACGGCAAGCCCAGCATGGATCTTTCCGTCAACCCCAACGGCTCCGCACTCGCCATCGAGGGCATCACGAGCCCCGACGGCCGCGTCCTGGGCAAGATGGGCCATGCCGAGCGTCGCGGCGACAACCTGTACCGCAACGTTCCCGAGCATGTACCCGGCGATAAGTTCATGCCGATCTTTGAGAGCGGCGTAGCCTACTTCGCCTAAAGACGTTCCCATCGGGTACAATCCCCTCGGGTAACGACGCCCGCCGCCGGCACCTCCGGTGGCGGGTTCTTTTTTGCTTCGCGCATACAGGAAGGACATCATGGAAAGCCGCAAGCCGCATCTCGCCACCCTGCCCGGACTCATTCTGGGCTGCCTTATCTGCTGTGCGCTCTGGGGATCGGCTTTCCCCTGCATCAAGATCGGTTACGAGCTCTTTGGCATCCCCGCACACGATAGTGCCTCGCAGCTGCTCTTTGCAGGCTTGCGCTTCACGCTTGCCGGCGCCCTGGTCATCGTTGGGATGAGCGCGGCGAAGCGCCGCCCACTCATCCCGCAGGCTCGCGACGTCAAGCCCATCTTTGTCTTGTCGATTTTCCAGACGATCGGTCAGTACTTCTTTTTCTACCTGGGACTCTCGCGCGCCAGCGCCATGTCGAGCTCCATCATTGAGGCCAGCGCCAACTTCCTCGCAATCCTCTTTGCCGCTCTGGCGTTTCACACCGAGAAGCTCGATACAGCCAAGGTGCTTGGCTGCGTGTTGGGCTTTGCCGGTGTAGCGCTCGTCAACCTTTCGGGCGCGGATGGCACCTTTGGCTTTGCGCTCGACGGCGAGGGCTTTATCCTGGCTTCCACCGTTGCGGGCGCCCTGTCGACCTGCCTCATTGGCATTTTCTCGCGCGAGCATGACGGCGTTTTACTCGCCGGCTGGCAGTTTTTAGTCGGCGGTCTGGTCCTTACCGCCATCGGGCTTTTGATGGGCGGCGCGCTATCCCCCACCAAAATCGTCCCCGCCATCGCGCTCATCATATATATGGCACTCATTTCCGCCGTCGCATACTCGCTGTGGTCTCGCCTGCTCGCCGTCAACCCCGTCAGCCGCGTTTCGGTCTTTGGCTTTATGAACCCGGTCTTTGGCGTAGCGCTAAGCGCGCTGCTGCTCGGCGAGGGTGCTGGCACAAGCCCCGTTACCGTCATTGTGGCCCTGTTCCTGGTCTGCGGCGGCATCATCATTGTCAACAAACCTAAACAGGCCTAACAAGCCAGGCCCTTGCATATGCCGCACCTGCAGCGGACATTCGCGTGGTCGCTTTTTTCTAGCGTATCTGGACGCCGGCTTTTTTCTTCTCGTGCTTTACGCGGTAGAGCTCCGCATCGGCAGCGCGAAGCAAATCTTACCAGGTATCGACACCATCACCCATCCGTGCGTAGCCGATAGACATCCGCAACAGATACGGCACCTCGGTACGCGCGAGCTCGTCGTTGATTGCCTCGCACAGGCGCATGATGTCCTGCTCTGCTATCGCCTTTTGGAGCACTACGAACTCATCGCCGCCATAACGTGCGATAAAGCCACCAGACGCCGAGCAGACATCTTTGGGCGCGGTGGAGATGAGCTGAAGAGCGCGGTCACCCTCCACATGTCCGTAGCGATCATTAATCTGCTTAAAGCCATCAGCGTCCATCATGAGCAGATACACATCGCCCGTATGATCCGCATTCGAGAAGAGCGACAGCATATAGGTCTCAAATCGGTTTCGATTGTTGAGGCCAGTCAACGGATCGGTCGAGATCAGCTGCTCCTGGCAGACGATGTAGAGCAGCAGCATGCTAATCATTATGCCGACACAAAGCCCGGGCACCGAAAACACGACCTGAAAGGTGCCGCCCACCAGGACCGGAATGGCGAAAAATGCCAAGGTTCGATAGATGGCCTTCTTTTGTAGACTCTCGACCCTGCGCGATTGCACAAACGCGTGCAGGGACGTATGAATAACGTAGCAGTAGCTGACGATGGGCTGGATCATATAGGCAAAGCAGCGATGATACACGCCCTGCGCATCGATATAGAACAGGGCGTGCGTCCAGCAGCTCGTAAACGCCAGCACGACCACCAGCACCGTAGGCAACGTTACGAGCGCCACCTTATAGCGCGCGGTCAAAAGGCGAGAGCCCTGCACTGTCTCGGAATAGATAAACCAAATGAGGCACGCGATGGCAAAGAGTGAAAACGAAACCGCGTTGGAAATCCAGTTGGCGGCAATGCCCAGCGTGCCGTCCACACCATCCGAGAGCGTCCAGATCATATCGAATAATATTTACGCGGCAGAGGTATAGCCGAGCATGCTAAACAATAGCTGCTGGGTACTCGAGAATAAAGAGCGACGGCTTCGCGCGGCAAGCCCGATAAGAACAATCATGCAGAGCAGGAATATCTCAATCTTGAGTGCCTTAACCACTAGACGCCATCCCTTCAATATCCAAGTGGCCAGAATCTCCCGAATCGTGCCTGGGAAATAAACACCCCCTATTCCGTAGGGGTAAAGGGAGTCATAGCAGAGCGTCCGAACATTACTGCAAGACAGCTTCCGTTCGGACGCTCGAGCGGCGCGAATTGCGCGCCGGCATCATTGATGAATGATGATTGCTACTCGCCATAGATGTCGGTCGCGACGGCTTCCTCGATGGCCTCGACACCGGCGGACGGCAGGTCCTCCTTGCCCTGGCAGAACTTCTTATCGACCCAGCCAGTAAGAATCGGAGCCATGATCGCCGTGATGATAACAGCGGTGGCGATCTGGGCGTACGCGGCGGGCGCAAGCTCTGCATAGCGCGGCGCCACCTCGGCAAGAGCAACCGGCGTGGTCATAGCCGTGCCGGCGATGGTGGAGCAAGCCACGGCGGCCTTGCCGTTACCACCGCACAGGCGCTCGAACGCAAAGGTGATGGGACCGACGACAAACAACGTAACAAGGCCCAGCAAGATGCCGGAAATGCCACCAGTGACAAAGCTCGACAGGCTCATGGATGCACCAAGCTGAAATCCGATGACGGCAATCGCGGGATTGGTGCCGGGAACCAGCAGGTTCTTTATGAACGGGAAGAGGTTGCCCAAAACCATACCGATGACAAGCGGCAGGATGGAGCCGACGATGGTGCCCAGCGGGATGTTAGCAAGACCAGAAACGCCCAGGATGATCATGGTGACGGCGGGGCCGGCCGTAAAGAACAGGATGCCCACGGCGCCCTGCTCGGACTCATCGCCAAACTCGCCCATGATGCCCGTATAGAGCGCCATGTTGCAGAAGGTGATGCCGCCGATAATGGAGACCGAGCTCAGGCCCAAAAAGTTGTCGTTAAAGAAATACGCAACGCCCAGGCCCAGCGCGGCTGCCACCACAAGCTTAGGGATCAGTACGACGACGCCGGTCTTGATAGCGCCCGGCGTGGACTTAAAGCTGATGCCGGCACCCACGAAGAGCAGGATCGCGGCGACGATGGTATTGGAACCGCCGCGACAGGCGGCGGTAAAGAAGCCACCGATCTCGAAGACCTGCGGGCAGAAGGTATTGAGCAAAAGACCGACGATCATCGGGTAGATCATGATGTCGCCCGGGATTCGCGGTACTTTGAATTTCTTTTGCTCGTTGGCGGTCGCTTCCTGTGCCATGAAACCCCCATTTCCGTTGACGGGACACAAAAGCCCACGTCATACTTTGCTACAGTAAAGTTTGACCATGGTACCAGAAGAAGCAGACAGGCTCGGTGAGAAATTCGATTCGCAAAGTCGAGACGGTAAACGCGCCCTGCTCTTATACGAGGCTCAAAACGATATAGAGCACGATGCCCGAGACGCAGCACCACAGCATCGACTTTGTCTTGATTGCCACCGCCACGACGCCGGCAGATGCGATCCAGGGAATCAAGCCCTGCCACAAGCCGGCATCGAAAGCGCCGGGGCTTATCAGGTCGTTAGCGACTAGCGCCGCAAAGGCAGCGGGCGGAATATAGCCCAAGGCCTCGGTAACGCGGAGTGAAAGCGTTCTCCCACGCAAAGCAAACGCCGGGGCAATGCGGAAAAACGCGATGGCCGCCCACGACGAAAGCCACAGGACCAAAAACTCGTTAACGGGCATCGCGAGCACCCCTTCCTTCGGCGAGGGCATCGCACACGAGCGCCGCGGCAACGCCGACGAGTACGCTTACCGGCACGGCAACATTCGTCCACCCCAAGAACTTGCATACGGCGACGGATGCCGCAGCCAAAACGGCAGCTACGGCATTGCCACGCGACAGTCGCTGCGAAAAGAGCAGGCAGATAAAGAGCGATGTGCAGACAAAACTTGCAAGAGCGGTGGGGACATCGACAACGGCACCGACAACGGCGCCCATTGTGCACGAGACGCCCCATGTTGCGATGAGAATCACGTTGAGCGCAAAGGACTCGCGCGGACCCCAATCTTGCCCCTCAATCAACTTGGCAAGCGAGATGCCATATGCCTCCTCGGTGAGCGTCGCGGCAACGGCCAGCGTCTGACGCTTCGAGGCGCCCGCCAGATGCGGTGCGATCGATGCCGAGTAAAGTGCAAAGCGCGAGGAGATTGCGGCGACGCTAGCGACGATCGATGCCGCAGGCACGCCCGCCAGCCACAGGTTGCAGACCATAAACTGTCCGCAGCCCGTCACAAACGTGCTGCTCAGGGCAAAAACCATCCATGGTTCCATCCCCGCCTGCGCCATAATCATTCCGCACGGCGCACCTATCGCAACATAGGTAAGCATCACCGGCCAGACGGTTTTTAAGATCTTGAGCACCATAACGTTCCTCGTCCCGACAAGCTGTCCGAGCCGCATTCAACGACACGGCAGAATCATCGCCCGGCAGCAACCGACATCACCTACAATTGCCACCGGATCGAAATATACAGAAAGACACAACTTTTTAGGAAGTCATTATGACAGCTATCGATCGTGTGCGGGCAGCTGCGGCCTTTAAGACCTATACCGATGCCTACGATGCCGCCAATCCACGTATCGCACTCAAAATCGAGCATACGTACCATGTTGCCGAGGCATGCGATGCCGTGGCACGTAAACAGGGTTGGTCACCGCAGGACATTGACCTGGCGTGGCTGTGCGGACTGCTGCACGATATGGGTCGTTTTGAACAGCTGCGGCGCTGGGACACCTTTAAGGACGCCGAGAGCATGAGCCATGCGGCGTTGGGCATCGAGGTCCTCTTTGGCGAGAGTCCCGCCGATGCACCCGCCGTAACGAGCATCCGCGACTTTATCGATGACCCGGCAGAAGATGAGCTCATCCGAGCGAGCATTGCCTATCACAGTGATTTCCGTCTACCCGCGCAGCTCGACGAGCGCACGCGGAGCTTCTGCGATATCGTGCGCGATGGCGACAAGATCGACATTATGCGCACCATCGCCGACAGCACCGTCGACACTATCCTCAAAGTGGATGAGGACGCGTTTGTAGCCAGTCGCTTCTCGGCACCGACGCTTGCCGCCTTTGACGAGCACCGCTGCGTCGCACGCGATGAACGCAACGAGCCCGCAGACTACCTGGTGGGACTCATCTGCTTTATGTTTGAGCTCGTCTATCCGACAAGCCGTGCGCTGGCGCGCGAGCAAGGCGATATCTATCGCCTGCTCGACGCGCCCTTTGGCATTACGCGACCCTTTATCGACCCCACCACGCAGGCAACCTGGAGCCGCCTTAAGGACGAGCTGCGCCGCTGGCTGGCAAGCGCTTAGCACTCGAGCTGAGCCAGCAACTCCTCAACGACCTCGACGGCGTTTCCAACAACCTTGTACTGGGCGGCGCCAAAGATGGGGGCATCCGGGTCCTCATTGATGGCGATAATGCACTCCGCCCCACCGATGCCGGCGAGATGCTGGATAGCACCCGAGACACCGATGCTCACGAGGAGCTTGGGCGAGACCGATACACCCGTCTGGCCAATTTGATGGCGATACTCCAGCCAGCCGGCCTCCACCACGGGGCGCGTGCAGCCAAGCTCGGCACCCAGAGCCTCGGCAAGCTTTCGCATCAGCGGTAGGTTTTTCTTGGAGCCAATGCCGCGGCCCACCACGACCAGACGCTCGGCATCGGCAATTGAGGCCTGCTGTCCCCACTCCTCGGCGGGAATCGAGATCTCGACACGGGCCTTAACGTCCTCCGCAAGCATCACCTGGGCAATCGTGCCGGAACGGCCGTAGTCGAAGTCGGGAGCCTTAAAGATGCCGGGGCGCACCGTTGCCATCTGCGGACGGTGGTTGGGGCAAATGATGGTGGCCATCAAGTTGCCGCCAAACGCCGGGCGCGTCTGCTGCAGCAAGCCCGTCTCCGCATCCATCGAAAGCACGGTGCAGTCGGCCGTAAGGCCCGTCTGCAAACGCACGGCAACGCCAGGCGCCAGCTCGCGGCCAAAGGCGGTCGCACCGTACAGAATGGCCTCGGGCTTGCGCTCTGCCACCAAATCGCAGATCAGGCGGGCGTAGACCTCCGCGTCGTTCTGGCGCAGACGCTCGTCGCGACAGACCAGGACCTCGTCTGCACCGGCGTAAACCAGATGCTCCAGGTCACCGAGAGAACCCTCGGGGCCCATACCGACCAGTGCGACCAGACGGCAGCCGCGAGCATCGGCAAGCTCGCGGCCCTTACCCATGAGCTCGTAGGCCACAGGAGCCACGGCGTCGTGTTCGTCAGTCTGCACGAAGACCCAAATGTCTCGATATGCATCAAGGTCCACCGCGCCAGCGGCCTCGTCGCGCTCAATCGAGATAGCGCTGACGGGGCAGGCGTCGACGCACCCGCCGCACAGGATGCAGCCGTCGGTTACGCGGGCGCAACGGTTGGGGCGCTCGCCCTCCACCACAATGCCACCCGAGGCGCAGGCGCGAACGCAGCGGCCACAGCCAACGCAGGCCTCGCTATCGATTATCAGTCCGCTCATCTATGCCATCTCCTCGATAATCTTGGCAAGTTTTACCGCCTGCTCGGACGCCGTTCCCTCAACGGCCTCGCACGTTTGGTCACGGCCGGGCACAAACGAACGCACGACCTGCGTCGGTGATCCGGCAAGGCCGCAACGCGAGGGATCGGCGTTTACGTCGGCAGCGCTAGCCACGCGCACGTCTGCATCCTCGGCCGCGCGAATACCGGCAATACTCGGCATGCGCAGCTGGCCAATCTCCTTGGCGGTCGTCATCGCACACGGCATCTCCAGGTACACCGTCTCCTCGCCGGCATCGCAGCCGTGGACGAGCGCCAGCGAGCCACACGTCGTAAATCCCGCGCTCTGCACACAGCTCACGTCGGTCACGCAGGGGATCTCAAAGGCGCCGGCCAGCTCGGGGCCGATCTGGGCCGTATCGCCGTCCACTGCCATCTTGCCGCAGATGAGCAGGTCAAAGTCCTCATCGAGTGCCTCGATACCGCATTTGAGGGCATAGGTGGTGGCTAGGGTATCGGCACCCGCAAAGGCTCGGTCGGTCAGCAGCAGCGCGTCGTCGGCACCGCGGGCGATGCAGTCGCGCAGCAGCGATTCGGTCGCGGGGATGCCCATCGACACCACCGTCACACGCACGTCCATGCCAAAGCCGATAAAGTCGTCCTTCAGCGCCAGCGCGCATTCCAGAGCGCTTGCATCGAACGGGTTAATGACCGCCTGCTTGCCATCACGCACGATAGTATTGGTTTTGGGGTCCATCTTGACCTCGGTGCTTCCGGGCACCGCCTTGACGCACACCACCATATGGAAATCACTCATCTTCACGCGCCCCCCTTCTGGACGAGTCCATCCAAGAACTTCTCCGCAAACAGGTTGCCGCGACCCAGCTGGCCGGCAGGATCGAGCTGGAGTTTGAGACGCGCCGACTCGACCATGGCCTCGTGGCCGTACATCGTCTCCAAGAAGCCCGCCTTGATCTTGCCGACGCCGTGCTCGGCAGAAACGGCACCGCCCATGGCCGTGACCTCGGAAGCCCACTGGGCAAAGAGTTCTCCACCGCGACGGTAGTCTTGCGCATCGCGCGGCAGGATGTTCACATGCAGATGGTTGTTACCGATGTGACCCCAGGCGGCAGATTCAAGCCCACTTTCGGCCAACGTGCGACGATAAAGGGCGATGACATCGGCCAAGTGTGCATTGGGCACCGACATGTCCGAGCCCAGCTTGGTGATGGTAGGATCCATGCGGCGGCGCTCGTCGATAAGCATGTTGACGCTCTCGGGGACCGCATGGCGGAAGAACCGCTGGCACTCGCGATCAACCTCGGTGCGCGCGACCCATGTCGCATCGTCGCGGCCGCCCGCAAGCTCCAGCACCCACCCCAGGTGGTACAGCTCCTCGGTCGCCTGGGCCTCGTCATCGCAGTCGAGCTCCACGTAGACACAGACCTTGGCCTCTTTGTCGAGCACCGGCAGCGAGGCAAACGCCGTCGACTGCTCGCGCTGGCGACGCAGAATATCCAGGGCGCCAGCATCGAAGTACTCGATGGCAACCGCATGGGACAGGACAGGGCGCACGGAATCGGTAAAGGACACGGCCTTGTCTTCGCTATCGAAAAAGCAGCTCACACCCCAAACGACCGCAGGTGCCGCTTGCAGGGCAATCTCGAGCTCGGTGATAACGCCGAGCGTGCCGCAAGCGCCGATAAAGAGGTCGATGGCGTCCATATCGTCCGCAACAAAATAACCCGAGGCATTTTTGGTCTTGGGCATGGTGTAGCCAGGAAGATCGAGCTCGAGTGTGTGGCCCTCTGCCGTCACGAGCGACAGGTGGCGGCCCTGGGCAAAAGCCTCGCCGCGCTGAAGCTCAAGCAAATCGCCATCAGCCAGCGCGACGTGGAGTCCCGTGATATGCGGGCGCATGGGGCCGTAAGCGTAGCTGCGGGCGCCGGAGGCGTTGCATGCCGCCATGCCGCCCAGACAGGCAGATGCCTCGGTGGGATCGGTGGGAAAGAACTGCTCGCGGGCCTCTTGAAACTCATCGTAGGCCTTAAGCGATGCCTGGTCCCAGCCAGCGGCCGGCAGTACCTTCTTGCCCAGCTGCTTGCGCAGTTCCGAAAGCACAACGCCCGGCTCCACGCGCAGCAGAAAGCGGCCTTGTTCATCGCGGCGAAGGCCCAAGTAGCGATTCATGCGGGAAGTATTGAGAATGTGACCGCCATGAGGCACAGCGCCGGCGGCAAGACCGGTCCGGGCGCCCTGAACCGTCACCGGGACACGCTCGGCATGGAGCTTTTTCAAAATGGCGCGGACCTCGTTCTCCGTTGTCGGAAACGAGATGCTTGAGGCCTCGCCCGATGTGCGAGACTCATCGCGGCCATACTCTTCGAACTCGTCGGTGAAGGGTTTGATGGTTGCAGACACGCGAACTCCCCCTTTAGCTAACTACAGTGTTTGCAGGGAGATGTTACCGCATCGTTTCGTCGACGTGTTCGAGACCGTCTCCATAATTGGCGTTTTTTACGTTCGTGCAATTCGGCGAACGGCAAGTCTTCCTCGACAGACGATGCTTTTAACACATATGGCCACGCCGTCGCCGATTGCTCGATTGTCGCTCGAAAAAAGTTGAAGTAATTTTTGCTGCCTTTTACCTGCGGAGAAACCAATCCGTCAAGCATTTGGTCAGAAATTGGTCAAGTTGCGACTGATAGGGTCGGCGTCGACAGCCAAAACCGATAGAAGTTTTGGCCCAAGAGCAGGGAGGTTCCCATGGCATATTACTGGCCCCAGTACGGCGTCGCCATCGAGGTCGACGACGATCCCTATCTCCTGCCTTTCGACGAAGAGGCGTTCCCCGATACGGCGGTCTACCATGTCACCACCGATGTTATCTGCGACCCCGAGTCGTTCTCGGCGCTCGCCCACCACATCGCGCGTATCCACGACATCGAGCTCCCTCACGACTTCGACGAGCTCATCTACTCGCGCCGCCTGATGCTTCACATGCTCTTTGGAGCGGACCCGTCCACATTCGCACGTGTCTACACCACCAAGGATGCCGCATGAGTGCGAAGAAGCCGCCCCGCCTCGCAGGACTGGGACGTCGCAAGAAACTCGTCGTTGTCTGCCTGGCTATCGTCTGCGCCCTCATCGCCGTAGGGCTATACGCCTGGCAGTCGCAACCCGTGCCCGAAGCGGGTGCCTCAGTCACGACGGCAGAGGGTAAATCGCGCCAAGAAATCCAAGATGAGCTCGATGCCATCGTCCGCGACAACATGATGACGATCTCGGTCGCGCCGGTCGCTCAGCTGCAGGAGAACGGCAAGCTGCGCATCAACGTGCAAAACGTCCAAGACAATAAATTTCCCCAGCGATTCCGCGTCATCCAAAACGACGAGACCATGTACGAATCCGGTGTGGTCGAGACCGGCAAGACAATCGAGACGTGCCCCGCCGGCAACATCAAAGAAGGCGAAGCATACATCGAGATCCAGGCACTCGATGCAAAGACCCTCGACAGCCACGGCAATCCGACACGTGTCAAGGTACGGGTTGAGCAAGCCGAGAACTAGCTTTCCGGCCGACGCGGCACCGCACGCAATTCACCGGCATTTGTCCAATCATCGCGGGGACGGCCCGCGGCGAATAGAAAGGAACGACCATGGACATCACCAGGAACATGAACGGAGCCAGAGCGCTCGTCGTGGGCGCAGGGCTCGCGCTCGCGCTCGCAATGGGCGCCGCCCCGACGCCAGCTATGGCAGCCGGGCGCGTTGGAACCACGAAGGTAATGGTCAGGACCGAGATTGACAACGTTGAGTTCAAAGTTCCGACGGTTATTCCCTTCGTCGCCAAGCCCGACGGCACGCTTCAGGGCCCCTCAGAAGACGCGACCACCATCGACAATCATTCGGCCTACGGCATCCATGTCACCAACATGAAGATCGACGCCATGAACACCTGGACCATTGCCGCCGACGCCAAGGCCGGAACCGCGCAGAACTCCATCGACTTTAAGGTCGGCCCCGACGGCGCACTCCAGAACGCTAGCACCGCAATGCAGGAGACGGGCCTCGATCTTTCCAAGAATGCAGCCTTCGACATGGGTTACCAGGGCATTGCCGGTGGCACGGACAAAATTAAGCTCAAGACAAGCGGAAACGTCGCCCGCGTCACGCGCGACATCTTCCGCGTAACCGGCGAAGGCGATCAGGTTGCAACGATCACCTGGACGGTCGAGCCCGGTGCGCACACGGCATAAGGCCGTCGCCCTGGCCGCCGCCGTCAGCATCCTAGCATTTGAGCCAGCCATGGCCTTTGCCCAGCAAGAACAGGCACAGGCCGCCACGCAAGTGACGGTCGACCTCTCGGAGCTCGACCGTGGCGACCGCGAGGAACCGTTGGCGCAGACAGGCGACAGACGATGGCTCTTGGCAGCAGGCGCCACAGCAGCAGGCGCGGGGACCGCCGGCCTCGGTCTGCACATCAAACGCAGCCAGAAACAAAACACGGACAGGCCGCACTAAATTAGCTAAGGAGACCCCATGGCATCGAAGAACCTTTTGCCCGTCGTCGCACTCTGCGGCGCGCTCGCAACCGGAACGCCTGTCGCCGCCTGGGCGACTCCCGTCATGGCGGACTTCTTAGCGGCAGCCCTAAGCCCCGCACCAAATCCGTCGAGCGCCATTGCGTGCAAGCGTTTTTCGTTCGCACAGGCTGCAATCTCAACCTCGGGATGCCTTCGCCGTAATACGGACGGCTCGATAGTCGTGGATATCAATCGTTCGAACAAGGCAAACGGCTCCCAGGCGGGGTGCGCCGTCTGCACGTGGCGCTCGGTTGTGCTCGATGCAGATGGCGATCCATGCAATTTAGAGCTGCGCATCGACATCGCTTCGGTCGATGACTCGGCGAACGGAGCGAAGGTCGCCTTCGACGGTGCGTTTTTCGAGAAAGGAGGCGGTATATGTCTGGGCTGCGCCGCCGCGAATGCAGACGACACGCAGCCCACCCTCTCATTCACGGCATCGTTGCGGCTGACCAAAGCCGGCACCGATGCCATCGCGGCGGGAGAAGCGTCCCTGCTGTTCTACGCCGTCAGCACCAAAGACACAGATGCTCATTTCGAGAAGCCAGCCGGATCACTCAGCCTTACACGAGGGATAGAAGCAGGCCCTATTGAAATCGATGCCCACGCGCAAAGCAGGCAACGCATTCTTGCCGACCCGGCGCTTCTCGAAATGGAGTGGAACGGATCCGGAGCCATCGGAATTCTCCCCTCCGCGCTTGACGCCAAGACGCTCTCCTCAAACGACGAACCCATCAACGCAACCATACAAGAAGAGAGCGCGGACAAGGAAGCGGGTGCGGGCGACACGCCGTCGCCGACAAACAGCGTCCCAGCTTCTTTCGAAGCACCGAATGAGCCCGCTACCGATCAAAACGATCCCGAGCTCGCGGACAGTCTGGGGCTTGCTGATCCTCAAGAGATCGATGAAGGTAACTGCTGCGTGCTTGCCGCGCTCGACCACACGGAGGTCATCGACGCTGCGAACATCGAAGTTGCCGCCGCCAATCAGCCCGTCCGCAAGTCGGCCATCATCGCATTTCCTGAATCCATCGAAGTCGTCTTTTTGCCATCGGGCGAGGTCGTGGCCCCAACACTGCTCACCTTGTTGGGCGCCAAGAATACTCGAAACGAAATTAAAAAGGTCACGGTTGTCGACCCTGCAACCACCGCTAAACTGCGCCTATACGCCGTTGCCCCAGACGGAGGCAAGACCTTGGAATTCGATGGCGACACACTCCTAGCCTGGCGACGTCTGGACATTATGCAAGACGTCTCGTATCAGATCGAACTCGAAGGGTTTGATCGTGCCCGCGATGCCAATATCATCGCCGCGGCTATTGAATCCCCACAGCGGCTTATGACACTGCGCTTTGACTACTATCCCTATGTCCCGACAACCACCTGAGGCTTAAATACTGCGCATCATTCCTAATACCACTTATATAACGTATTAGATGAGTCGCGATGTGCCTCGCATTCCATTCTGCTACGATTGCCACGTTGGCATCAATACAGGAGGGCTCATGCCGGGCTTGGGAACAATCATCAACGTTGTCCTTTTAGTTGCGGGCGGTCTTTTGGGATTAGCGGGCGGTCGCTTTATCACACCGCGTATCCAAGACACGCTCATGAAAGCGTCGGGGCTGTGCGTCCTGTTTATCGGCCTTGGCGGCACCATGCAAAAGATGCTCCTTATCGATGGGAAGGCACTGGCGACCACTGGTACCACCATGCTCATTGTCTCGTTCGCCCTCGGCTCGCTCATCGGCGAGGCCGTCAACTTGGAGGCCGCCATTGAGAACCTTGGCGAATGGCTCAAGCGCAAAACCGGCAGCGAGGGCGATAACGAGTTCACCAACGCTTTTGTCTCGACTTCACTCACCGTGTGTATCGGCGCCATGGCCATTGTGGGATCGATCCAGGACGGCCTGCTCGGCGACTGGTCAACGCTTGCTCTCAAAGGCGCACTGGACTGCATCATCGTCTGCACCATGACGGCCTCACTTGGCCGCGGCTGCATCTTTTCCGCCCTGCCCGTCGCCGTGTTCCAGGGGACGATCACGCTGTTTGCCGGTGCACTCTCCCCCATCATGACCACGGCAGCCCTCGACAGCCTTTCGCTCGTAGGCTCCATGCTCATCTTCTGCGTCGGCGTCAACCTCATCCGTCCTCAGACCTTCCGCACTGCCAATATGCTTCCCTCCGTCATCATCGCCGTCATCTACGCCCTCCTGTTCTAAATCTATCTACGCAGCGGTATCTCGAACATCTGTTTGATGCTGTGCTATGATATGAGGTCACCGTAGCTGCGTTCGAGAGGAGGAGCGGTGGCCGACCAGGACATCAAGATGCTCATCGAGCGCATTATGGCCGAGGCCCGGACCCATCAGTCCGCCCGCTTCTCAAACGAAATCTACGCAGACGAGCCGATTCTCAAGACCGGCCGACAGATGCAGAACTTCCTCCCCGACCAATACCGCAAGATGCGTGAGATATCGCGTTGGCAAGAAGACCCAAAGGGCGGCGCGGGCCGTTGGCTTTCGGAAGCCGAGCTTTTCTACCGCCAAGGCCTGCTGATGGCCGACTTTGAGGACGACTGTCCCTACAACGGCACCTTTAAGTCGTACTTTCCCACCTACAACGCCATGAGCGACCGGCAGCTGCGCGGCTACTTTACCTGGCGTGCCCAAGTGCGCCGCGGGAATATTGAGGAGACATCGACCTCGTTTGCCTTTCTGTATCTCTATGAGTTGATTTGCGGCATTGGCGTAGATGACCCGCTCGATGGTTTTAACAAGATCAAGGCTTTTTGGGATGTCTATCGCGCCTTCGAGCCCGGCATCGACCGGTTTGCGCGCGTGTGGCTGCAGGACTACGCCGTGTTCCACAGGCTCGACCCCAAGCTGCTTCGTGACTCTAAAACCGTCATGTTCGATAACGCCCTTATCGAGCTGCGGCGCGCGGCACGAGACCTTGTACCAGCACCGGCACCGTCCGGCCAGCCCCCTAAGCGTCGCAAAACCTCCGAGCCCACGCTCCCCCTTCCGCCCGATGAGGTGCGCGAGGAGCGACTCATGGCCGCTATCAATGCCCTCTCCACGTATAACCTAAGTAACTCGCGGCTCGACCGCAGCCACCACCGCGATCTGCGCCACGTGGCGTGCGCCGTGTATGTCCGCATGGCGCGCTACTATGACACGCACCGAAAGACCGGCATCGTGGCGAGTTTATTTGGGGAGGAGACGGCCATGCCCTACACCATGTTTGCCTCGGCCGTATTCTTTGCGCCCGAGCGCCACGAGGACTGCGAATACCGCCTTGATCCTATCCATATCTACCGTTGCCAAAACGGCTTTTGGGAATGCATGCGTATCCACGGTAGTAGGCAAAAGAGCAGCAAGCTCGGTGAAATGATGCGCGCCTGCGACCAACGCCTGCGCCTGGCGCTGGACCCCGCCCATCCCCTTAAGGAAGAAAAGGTCCCCAAATATCTGGCCAAGATTATCGATGACGAGATTGTGGCATGGCTTTCATGGGACGCCGCACACCAGCCCGTCAAGATCGATATCGATCTGAGTCAGCTGGGGCACATTCGGAGCGCCGCCGCGCAAACGCGCGAGGCGCTTTTGATCGACGAGGAGCGCGAGGACGGTATGATCGCAGAGGTCGATACGGCAGGCTCCGAACGGTCGAAAGCCGAGCCCGTGGCAGACGCGACGGTCGAGGCGGTCGCGGCACCCATTCGGCAGGACGAGGCCGACGAGCCAACCATTTCCACCGAACAGTTTGGTGTTGTGGCGCCGCTTCTTGTGCCGACGCCCGCGCTTACAGCTGCTGCGCCCGTTGACGCCACGAACGAACTCGCGCCTGCTGCAGACGCCTATCTCCGCGCGCTGTTCGAGCACAATGCAGTACAGGCGGAATCGGCGGTAGCGCAATCGGAGCAGAGCGAGGACATGCTCGTCGATACCATCAACGAGGCGCTCTTTGATCTGGTGGGCGACACCGTAATTGAATTTAGCGCGGCAGGACCGCAGATTATCGAGGACTACGAAGCAGACGTGAGAGGATACCTAGACCATGAGTGATACCGCATCCGCAGCACCCCGCGTGCCCAAGCGCGTCGCCGCCGTCATTCTCAACTCGCTCAAGGGCGGCGTGGTCCCGCGCATCGGCCTTCCCTACATCACCGTAGGACGCGAGGTCGAGATCCGCGCCCTGCTCACCGATCTGAGCCTCATCGCCGACGGTGGCGCGAGCTTCCGCTTTCTGGTCGGTCGCTACGGCGCCGGCAAGAGCTTTTTACTCCAAACCATCCGCACGCACGCCATGGGCGAGGGGTTCGTCGTCGCCGATGCCGATCTATCCCCTGAGCGCCGTCTCCAGGGCGGTCAGGGACAGGGCCTTGCCACCTACCGCGAGCTCATCCGCAATATATCGACTAAAACGCGCCCCGAGGGCGGTGCGCTCAACCTTATCCTGGATCGTTGGGTCGCCTCGTGTGCCGACGTCGACGAGTCGGTCGTCAATGCCCAACTAGCCCCGCTCGAGGAGATGGTCCACGGCTTCGACTTCACCCGCATGCTCCGCCGCTATCGCGCGGCCGTATCCGAGGGCGACGAAGAGGCCATGAGCCGCGTGACCAAATGGATCCGCGGCGAATACCGCACCAAGAGCGAGGCTCGCGCCGAGCTGGGCTCCTCAACCATCATCAGCGATGACGACTGGTACGACTACGTCAAACTCATCGCGCGTTTTTTGGTTTGCAGCGGCTACAAAGGCATGCTGGTGCTCATTGACGAGCTCGTGAATCTGTATAAGATTCCCAACGCCATCACGCGCCAGTACAACTACGAGAAAATCCTGACCATGTACAACGACACACTTCAGGGCAAGGCGCAGTACCTGGGCATGATCATGGGTGGCACGCCGACCTCCATCGAGGACCGCCGCCGCGGTGTGTTTTCCTACGAGGCCCTACGCAGCCGACTCGCCCAGGGCCGCTTTGCACGCGAGGACCTTAAGGATATGCTCGCGCCCATCATCCGCCTGCAGCCACTCACCTATGAGGAGCTGCTGGTGCTCATCGAAAAACTCATGCAGATCCATGCCGGCTACTTTGGCTGGACGCCCACGCTTACCGAGAACGACCTGGTGGACTTCCTCAAGATTGAGTTCAGTCGCGTGGGAGCCGATACGCACCTGACGCCGCGTGAAGTCATTCGTGACTTTATCGAGTTGCTCGATATCCTGTGTCAGAACCCCGACGCTAGCGTAGCCGAGTTGCTGCAAAGCGTCGGTGGCGACGCGCTGGCGCCGACAGCCGCAACAGACAACACCGGCACCGCAGGCGGCGACCGCAACTTCGCCGAGTTCACCATCTAACCTGCCAAAAAGGGACAGGTTTAATTTGGTAGGTTTTATCTCGGCAAATGCCGATATTGCAATTCGACGACCCATTGCCCGTTGCGTTTGATAACCCGTTGTTGAAAGGAGGCCCCGTGAACGCCTTTGACCGCTACGCCCCGTTTATCCAGGACTTCATCTACTCCCACGATTGGGAGAGCTTACGCTCTATCCAGGTTGCAGCAGCAGACGCCATCTTTAACACGCAAGACAACGTGCTCCTGACGGCATCCACAGCGTCCGGCAAAACCGAGGCGGCCTTCTTTCCCATCCTGACCGAGTTTTGGGAAAACCCGCCCACAAGCGTAGGCGCCCTCTACATTGGTCCCCTCAAAGCACTCATCAATGATCAGTTCGTCCGCCTCAACGACCTGTGCGAAGAGGCCGATATCCCCGTCTGGCACTGGCATGGCGACGTCTCGCAGTCGCACAAGGCAAAGCTCATTAAAAAGCCGAGCGGCATCTTGCAGATTACGCCCGAATCGCTCGAAGCGCTCCTGATCCATAAGCACATGGCGATCCCGCGCATGTTTTGCGACCTGCGCTATGTGGTCATCGACGAGGTTCACTCGCTTATGCGTGGCGACCGCGGCGGGCAGACGCTCTGCCTTATCGAGCGCCTCTCGCGCATGGCAGGTGTGCAGCCCCGACGCATTGGCCTTTCGGCTACCATCGGCGACCCCGAGCGCACGGGCACCTTTCTCTCGCAGGGAACGGGACGCAGCTGCGTTATCCCCCGTTTTGAGGAACCGCGTCGCGTGTGGCGCATCTCCATGGAGCACTTCTACAACTCGGGCCCCCAGGCGCAGCAGCGAGGATTCGAGAGTGCTGGTCCCCAAGAGGCCGAGGTGCTTGCGTGCGAGCGCATCGAGGCGGCAGCGTCCACGGCACTGCCCGCCGGCACCCAAGACAGACGTCACAGCGGACAGCTCACGCAGGAGGAGCGCCGTCAGCGTCGCGAACAGGCACGGGGCAAGGTTACCTCCAGGGATCGTCGCACTTCCTCGGCCCCCGAGGGCGAAGTCGATATCCCGCGGGCGACCGAGCAGGCGCTTCTCAACCCCACCGACACCGCGCCCGAAAACGCCGACCCCGGCATGGGCTACATCTTTGAACATACGCGCGGCCGCAAGTGCCTGGTCTTTGCCAACTCGCGCGAGGAGGCAGAGGCCGTATGCTCCATGCTGCGCAGCTACTGCGAGAGCCGACACGAGCCCGACCGTTTTCTCATCCACCACGGCAATCTTTCGGCATCGCTGCGCGAGACCGCCGAGGAGCTGATGCGTGACGAGGAGCAGGCACAGACAACCGTCACCACTTCCACACTGGAGCTCGGCATCGATATCGGTCGTCTGGAGCGCGCGTTCCAGATCGATGCACCGTTTACCGTCAGCTCCTTTTTGCAGCGCATGGGCCGCACAGGACGCCGCGATCTTCCACCCGAGATGTGGTTTGTCATGCGCGAGGAAGAGCCCGAGCCGCGCACGATGATGCCCGAGACCATTCCGTGGAAGCTCCTGCAGGGCATCGCGCTCGTACAACTCTATCGTGAGGAAAAGTGGGTCGAGCCACCCGAGCTCGATCGACTCCCCTATAGTCTGCTCTATCACCAGACCATGTCGACACTTGCCAGCACCGGTGAGCTCACGCCGGCAGAACTTGCCCAGCGTGTGCTCACGCTCAGCTTTTTTCACCGCATCTCGGCCGATGACTATCGCGTCTTGCTCCGTCACCTCATTACCATCGACCATATTCAGATCACCGAGGGCGGCGGGCTCATCGTGGGTCTCGCAGGCGAGCGCATCATTAACAACTTTAAGTTCTACGCCGTGTTTCAGGAAAACGAGGAGTTCACCGTTCGCAGCGAGTCGGCCGAATTGGGCACGATCGTCAATCCGCCACCGCCCGGTGAGCGCATCGCCATCGCCGGACACTGCTGGATTGTCGAGGAAGTGGACTGGAAGCGTCATACCGTCTTTGCCACACAGGTCAAAGGTCGCGTGCCGGCCTACTTTGGCGACTGCCCCGGCGACATTAATACACACATACTCGAGCGTATGCGCAAAGCGCTTAACGAGCACGCGGCATATCCGTACCTCATGGGTAACGCGAGAGCCCGCTTGGCGCAGGCTCGTCATACGGCCGAGATTTCGGGCGCAGGAACCAAGCCGCTCATCAACCTGGGCGGCGACACCTGGGCGTTCTTCCCCTGGCTGGGCAGCTATGCCTTTCTGGCGCTCGAGCGCATGCTCAAAATTAAATGTGCCGCCGAGCTGGGCCTTCGAGGGCTCGATCCATCGCGACCGTACTTTATGCAGTTTAAGATGAAGGCCGACGAGGAGACGTTCTTTGAGGTGCTCGCCGCCGAGGCCGAGAAGGACTTCGATCCCATTGAGCTCGTCTATCCCGGCGAGGTGCCTTACTTTGATCGTTACGACGAATTTGTTCCCGAGGAACTCGTGCGCAAGGGCTTTGCCGAAGGCGTACTCGATATCGAGGGCATGAAGCAGCGCATCCGCAGCTGGACCAGCTAATTTGGGACGGGGCTCTTTTAGCTATCCCTGCCGTTAATCAGCCAAACCGTTCGCGATACCTGCCGGGGTAGCTAAAAAGCCCAAAAAGACTGGTCGAAAGAGGCCCGCCCCGAATAGGCTAGTCGCGGAGGGCCGTGCCGAAGAAGTCGGCATCGAAGGGCACGGCTTCGGCAAAGGTGTAGTCACCGTCGCTGGCAATGAGCAGGTAGTTCTCTTCGCCGCCAAATTCCGCGTCGCCGCAGGGAACCACCCAAACATGCGCAAACACCTCGAGCGCCGTGGCAACGCAATCGCGCAGGAACGTCACATCGCTCCCCTCGTTTGCACTCACGATATTGGCAGCATAGATACCGCCGGGGTTCAGGCTGCCCCGCACCAAACGCAGCGCCTCAATCGTCGCCAGCTCGCGCACGGGTTCGGCACCGCCAAAGCAATCGCTCACGACGACATCGTAGCGACGATGCCCCACGCTCGTCACGCCCAGATACGAGCGAGCCTCGGCGGTAATCACCCGCAAGCGGTCTCCCACCGTGCGCTCCAGCTCGTCCAGATAGAACCAACGACGTGCCAGACGCGTAATCTCGGCGTCGTACTCAATGACGTCCATGCGCAAGTTCTCGTGCGACATCAGCGCAAACTTGGGATAGGCAAACCCGCCGCCGCCCAGCATAAGCATGCGGTCGATGCCATGGCTACAAGCATCGCGCATGGCATCCTCGGCCTCAAACACATCGTCAAACGCACGATAGTACACAAAGACGGGCTCTGCCCAACGCTCGCCAACATAGGTCGCGCTTTGGTACACGCCGCCTTGCACCAACACGCGGACCTCGTCGCCGTTCTCATCGTGCACGCGCTTCACGCGCGCCAGCCCATTGCGGGTCCTCGCGACCTGCAGACAGGCAGCGCGAACAGCAACGGCGGCCGCACCGAGCGCCGCGGCTCCCAGGGCAACGCCGGCAACGACACCGGCAGAAACACTCGGCTTGTTCATCTAGAGCTCCTTTTGCAGATAGAGTCCATGATCATAAAATCCCAAATGGCGATAGTACTCACGCGTGCCAATCGCGCTAATCACGTTGATGCGCGCATAGCCCGCATCCCGAGCAATTTCGCACGCGCGCTCCACCAGCGAGCGCCCCAATCCATGATGCTGAGCCGCCTGGCCTTGATCGCCCACGCGCGCGGCCATACCATACACGTGCACCTCACGAATCATCGCCTCGTCCGGCGTCGTCGGCAACTCGTCCGCATGCGCGGCAACAAATGCGCGGTCGGGCAGCGACAAGCGCAAAAAGCCCGCGATCTTGCCCTGCGGCGTTACCCACTGCAAAAAGCGCTCATGCGTCACCGGCGTCTCGTACGCCACCTCCTCGTTAAGGGTCAACTCGCCCAGGTCGGCGCCCGCCGTGCTAATCTCGCGATAGCGAATCTCGCGCACCTTGGCGCCCTTGCCCTGCGCCGCCAGGCGATTCTCGACCAGCTGGCGAAGGTTGGGCTTCTTGTTGCCCACCATAATGTCGTCGGAACTAAAGTCGCGAACCATACGGCTAATGCGGCAGAACGCCGGCGTCACCACGATGTCATCGGCCAACACATCGAGCAGCTCGTCCTCGGTATAGGGGCGCCACTCGCCACGCTCGTAGCATCCCACCAGACGCGAGCCCTCGATGAGCGCACACGGGTAGACCTTGACCTCGTCGGGCATAAAGGCGCCCTCGGTCATAAAGCGCTCGTAGTCGCGCTTGTCCCCCGCGGACGTGGCGCCCAGCAAGTTAAGCATAAAATGTGCGTGGATCTTAAAGCCAAACAGGCGCGCGAGCGAAAACGCCCGATCGATCTGCGCCACCGAAATGCGACGCTCGTTGATATCGAGCAGGTGCTGGTCGAGACTCTGGATGCCCATCTGAATCTTGGTGCAGCCCAGACGGCGGATGAGCGTGAGCGCCTGCGGCGTCACGGCATCGGGGCGCGTCTCGATAACGAGCCCCACCACGCGATGCTTCGCCGTCTCGTTGATGCGCTGCTGGCGCTCAAGCTCCTCCATTGTTGCCGTCTGCCACTCGGCAACCCGGCCCCACGGCGTGCCGGGGCCATAGAGCTTTCGCACCGCGCGGTTATAGCCACCCACGGCAGCATCCACACGCCCTTGCTCGCCGGCAACGCCGGCGGCAAGCTCAGCCTCATCGGTCGCAATGCCGGCAGTCCTATAGCGCTCGCGACGCTCCGCCACCACCGGAGGCAGGGCATCGGCGGGAGCGTCATCGAGCAGGCGCCCCGCCTCGGCACGGCTGATGCCCGGACGCGCCAACATGGGGTTGGCTGCCACGCCGGCCACGGCATCGTCATTGAGCGCACGGAAAAGCTCCGACACAAACCATGTTTGATACCCTTGCGGATAGTCGCTCCAAGTACCGCCAAGTACGATGAGCTCGATCTTGTCGGTCGCATGCCCCATTTGCGAAAGCGCGGTCAGACGAGCGCTCACCTGCAGATACGGATCAAAGCAGTTTTGCTCCGCACGGGCGCACGCCGGCTCGGCGTGCAGATAGCTTTTGGGCATGCGCAGGTCGTTGGGGCAAAACAGGCAATCGCCCGAGCACGGCCAGGGCTTGGTGATGACAGTAATGGTCGCCACGCCCGAAGCCGTGCGGCGCGGCTTCATACGCAACACCTGCAGCAGTTGACGCTCAAGCCTGGCGTCGATGTTCCACCCAGCCCAACGAGCCGGCTCTTCACGTTTTACCCGCTGGTAGAACGGCAACAGACGGCGCTTGGCCAAATCGCGTTTGTCGGCACCCTCACGGCGCGCCTCGGCATGTATCAGTTTGACGAGCGCTTTGTCGTCCACGGTCTCGCCGCGACGCAGAGCCTCGAGTATGTTCAAGATAATCTGTTCCATGTCCCCATTGTAAAGGCAAAGGCACCGAAGCCCGTCACGGCTCCGGCGCCTTCATCAAACAGCGCGTCTATGCTTACGGGTTTTCGAAAAGCGCCCGTTACTCCGAATCAAACGACACGTCGCCCGAGCCGATCTCAAAACGATACGTGGCGGACTTATCGCCATTGTCGAATTCAGAATTCAATATGGTCTCGCCATCGTAGCCAAGCGGAAGGAAATCACTCTCGAAGTCGCCACTGCCCAGGGTGAGGCTCGCCTTAAAGCCCGTAGAGTTCGGAACCGTCATCTCCACATCGCCCGAGCCCACACTCACGTCCATCGACTTCGCGGGGGCCTGGTAGAGCTCGAACGCTACATCGCCCGACCCGACCTCTGCACTAAGCGCATCAGTCACGCTGCCCGCAAACTCTACATCTCCCGCACCCAGGAAAAGGTCGAAACCATCACAGGTGACACCGGCAATCTGCAGATCACCCGAGCCCACGTGCGCGTTGACTCCCTTCAGATGTTCGGCAACACGGCGCGGCAGCTCAACCGTAACCGAGCGGTCAATTGCTTTACCGTCATCACTTCCAAACTGAGAAACCTTGAGCGTCGAGTCCTCGACGGATGCGATGTTCTGCGTCGCGGCCTTGGAGGCATCCATACCATTGGCAACGCGTCCCCGCTCGATAACGCGAGCCTTGTTGCCATCAACAACCTTGACGTCCACCGTAGCCGCATCGATATCGAAATCGAGGTAGCGAAACTCATCGGCATCAAAGGTCGTACACGAAAGCCGCTGAGGCCGAGCGGAATAGTTACCGCTATCCAAGAGATCATCGTCGTCAACCGCATCGTCCAAACCAGACAAGCCGGATACAACATCGTCGAGATCCCACGGACCATCAAAATGAATCAATACCCGCGAAATGCCAAAGACAAGTCCGATGATGAGCATGAACGCTCCGATGCCAACGCCCAAGCGTACCTTGGATTCATGCGAAAGCTTCATCATTCATCACCCTCTTTGGCAATCGGCTCAGCGGTGGCCGCGGTGGTCACGTCAGCGTCAACCGCAGCGGAAACATTCTGAGCCCTAGCTGTCACCGGTGCCGGACCAACCTGAATATCCCCGCGCGCCCAATCACCATCGAGCGCACGCGCCACCCAGTGATAGATGGGAATCGTAAAGAAGATCAGCGCGGCAAAGGGACCGGCGCCAAACAGGAACATCAGCAGAAAGAACAGCATCCAGCACACAGCCCAATACGGGAACGACTGGAACGGTCCTTTCACCGGAGTCGGATTGACCGCACCGGCGTTCGTCGCTTGCGCCGTCGCGGCGTTAGCCGCCTGCGCGCTCCAGCTTGCAGCCTGCGCCGCCTTAGCCGCGGCATCACTCGCCTGCGTTGCGGCCTCGGTAGCGCGTGCCGCCGCCTCGTGGGTACGGGCTCGCTCCGCCGCCTCGGCCTCGCGCTGGCGGGCGCGGTCCTCATTCTCAAACTCGATATCGTCCTCGATCTCGTCGCTCGGATTGAGCAGCTCGTCCAGACTCACACCATAGAGCTTGGCGAGCGAGATCAGGTTCTCGGTATCGGGCGAGCTCTCCGCGCGCTCCCATTTACTGACCGCCTGGCGCGACAGTCCCAGCTTTCGCGCCAATCCCTCTTGGCTAAAGCCCTTGCTGCGGCGAAGGTCGGCGAGCCGCTGCGCAGTTTCTACATTCATGGTTCCTCCTATGCGATGCCAGCCGTGCCGCCGGACCGTTTTTTCTTAAGGCGCCTTGCACAGTTAAAAATCTATCCGCCACCGCCAAAAGCATGCCACCTATTCTAGTGAGATTTTTGACAACCGACGGTTGCGGGCACATATGAGCTGCGAAAATGCGTCCAAACAAAGCAATGGCCCGCAGCTCGGTTGTCCCCGTTGCGGCGTTAACGGTAGTATGGTCATACTGTTTATTCCGCACCGCCAACGGAGGGAGTTCCGCGCCGTGAACCGCGATTTCGCCTCATCGCTCATCAAGCTCAACAATACGTTCTATCGCGAGCACTCCGCCTCTTTTTCCGATACGCGCCAGGCCCCGTGGCCCGGCTGGGTGCGCACTATGGACATCGCGCTCGAGCAGCTCGACGTCGCCACGATCGAGCATCCCGTCCGCGTCTTCGATCTCGCCTGCGGCAATATGCGATTCGAGAACTTTGCCGCCGGCGGCACACTTGCCGCCAAAGGCGTCGACGGCACGAGTCCCTCGGCAGACGCCAGCTGCCCGCTTGAATTCTATGGCGTCGACTCGTGCCAAGACCTGGCCATCGATGCTCATGGCCACGCCCTGCGCATCCCCAACCTGCACTTCCAGGAACTCGACGTGCTCGATGCCCTCATGAAGCTCAACCCCGCCGAGACACCCGACGCGCTTTTCGACGCCCCGCTCGCCGACATCTCGGTCTGCTTTGGCTTTATGCACCACGTGCCGTCGTGCGAGTATCGCGTGCGCGTGCTCGACGCCCTGGTGCGCCAGACGCGCCCGGGCGGCATCATTGCCATCAGCTTTTGGGAGTTTATGAACGACGAGCGTATGGCACGCAAAGCCGTTCGCGCCGAGGCCCGCGCTGAGCTCACCCCGCCGTTTGAGGACTACGATTCCGCGCAGTTCGAAGCCGGCGACCACCTCATTGGATGGCAAAACGACCGCCATGCCTACCGCTATTGCCACCACTTTGACGATCAGCAGATCACCGACCTGGTGCGCGGCATTCGTACGTTCTACAAGAGTGGCGAGGTTCCCGTACGCGAGCTCGAGCGTTTCCACGCCGACGGTCGAAGCGGCGAGCTCAACCGCTATGTGATCCTCAAGCGCCTGTAGGCATCGGCGACCCGCCGCCGAGTCGCGCCGCAACTTCCGGGCAAACCATGCCCACCTTTTCCAGCCCGTTGACCGAACGCGCAGTCATGCGTTCCATGCGTATAACCAAGGAGCCTCATGGGAGCCGTCCACGTTCGCACGCCTAAGAACTTTGTGCTCGAAGAGCGCCTGGAGCGCTACGCCGATGCGATTGAGACGAACCCCGAGGCCTATGCCGGGAATTGGCGCGAAGCCTGCGCGCCAGCCGGCGGCCTGTCCTTTACCCGCCTTCATCTGGATCTAGGCTGCGGCAAAGGCACCTATCTGGTTGAGCGAGCTCGCCGTGAACCCGACACGCTCTTTGTCGGTATGGACCAGGAGCCCATCTGCATCGCCTATGCCGCACAGAAAATCTGCGAGCAGGAGCTGTCCAACGCACTCGTCCTGCCCCGAGGCGCTGCATCGCTGCCGCAACTGTTTGCCGCAGGCGAGCTCGATGCTATCACCATCAACTTTCCCACGCCGCAGCCCAAGGCCAAGTACGCCAAAAAACGACTCGTGCATGTTGACCATCTGATGCTCTACCGCCCGCTCTTTGCGGCTGGCGCCACCGTCACACTGCGCACCGACAGTAAACCATTGCGCGACTACGCCCTGGGGCAGTTTGCCGCGGCAGGCTACGACACGCGTTGGATAAGTGACGACGTCCGCCGCGACCATCCCGAGTATCCCGAGACCGAATATGAGTGCCGTACGCGCGAGATGGGTGCCGTTGTCTACGGCATTTGCGCCACACCCGGCGCACAGCCCGGTGACGATGAGCTCACGGCGGGGCGCATGCAGGAGCAAAGTCTTGCCTGCTACCTGCCCGACGACCTTAATGAGCTCACGTACGTGCCCCTGGGCATGGAAGAGGCCGTCGAGAATTTTAAAAACCGCGCCCGCAAGGGCAAGAAGCGCCTGCCGCAAGAGTCCTAGGGGCTTTTGGCAGTCGCGGCGCCGGTAGCCAAACGCAAATAGGCGCCGACGAACGACCCTCAAACCTAAGTGAGTAGACTTTTTGGCAATAGCCAAGCACGACCCGTATGGCGAAAACTAAAATCGCAGGTAGAGCCCTTGCGTAAAATTCGCGTGCTCGCGATATCGCAAAAAGTCTACTCACTTAGTTAGCGGCCGCCCCAAACAGCTGGGCAGAACGCCCATTTCCTGCATTTTCTTGCCTGCGAACGCATCGATGCGACGCTACGCCATAATAGTTGGCGGACAAACGCGAGAGAAAGCAACCACATGGCACAGACCACGACAGATACCGCCGCCAGCACCGTCTCCGGCGCCGGCGCTGCCAGCTCATTCTCGGGCGGCACGGGAACCGAGGCAGAGTTCGGCTCGCTCGGCGCGCTCTCCCCCACTTGGTGGGAGCCCGAGGATGGCAGCGAGCCCGAACCGTGGCTCACGCCCGATCAGGCCTTCGAGCGCTTCTTTGAATGGACGAGCGACCGCGGCATTGAGCTGTGGGACCACCAAGAAGAGGCCCTCATGGACCTGGCCGCCGGCGATCACGTCATCTTAGGCACGCCGACCGGATCGGGTAAATCGCTCGTCGCGCTGGGCATGCTTTTTATGGGCATGGCGCAGGGCAAACGCTGTTATTACACGGCCCCTATCAAGGCCTTGGTCAGCGAAAAGTTCTTCGACCTGGTACAGGTGCTCGGCCGCGATAACGTCGGTATGATCACCGGCGACACGCACATCAACACCAAGGCGCCCGTCATCTGCTGCACGGCAGAGATCCTTGCTAACGACGCACTGCGCGAGGGCGAAGATGCCGACGTGGGCTGCGTCGCCATGGACGAGTTCCACTATTTTGCCGACCCCGATCGCGGTTGGGCCTGGCAGGTACCGCTGCTCACCCTGCCCCACACGCAGTTTATGCTCATGAGCGCCACGCTCGGCGATGTCACCGCCATCGCCGCCTCACTCGAGGAGCACACCGGCGCTGCCTGCGACTTGGTCGTCGATGCACCACGCCCTGTTCCGCTGAGCTACGACTATGTGACGACCTCCCTCGAGGGTACGGTCGAGCTCGCCATGCGCCGTGGCGAAGCCCCACTCTATATCGTGCACTTTAGCCAGGATGCCGCACTTGCAACGGCGCAGTCACTCGCCAATTTTGGCATCGCCAGCAAGGAGCAACGCGAGGCTATTAAGGAAGCCGCCAAAGGCACGAGCTTCTCGACGGCCTTTGGCAAGATTCTTAAGCGCTTGCTCGGATGCGGCGTCGGCGTGCACCATGCCGGCATGCTGCCGCGCTATCGTCTGCTAGTCGAGCGCTTGGCACAACAGGGCCTGTTGCCCGTCATCTGCGGCACCGATACGCTCGGCGTCGGCATCAACGTGCCCATCCATACCGTGGTGCTCACCGCGCTCACCAAGTTCGACGGCTACAAGATGCGTCGTCTGCGCGCCCGCGAGTTTCATCAGATTGCCGGTCGCGCCGGCCGCTCGGGCTTCGATACCGAGGGCATGGTGATTGCCGAGGCACCCGAGCACGAGATTGAAAACGCCAAGCTCATGGCAAAGGCGGGCGACGATCCCAAGAAGCTTCGCAAGATTAAAAAGAAGAAGGCGCCCGAGGGCTTTGTCACCTGGAACAAGCAGACCTTTGAGCGCCTGATCGAGACGCAGCCCGAGACACTCAAGCCGCGCCTGCGCATCACGCACTCTATGGTGATTAGCGTAGTCGAGCAGGACGGCGACGCCCGCGCCCGCGTGCACGACCTTATCGAGACAAGCTTGCAGACCCCCGAGGAAAAGGCCAAGCTCGAGGTTCGCGCCGACGAAATCTTCGCCACGCTCATCGATTCCGGCGTCGTCGTGCGTACCGAGGTGCCGCCCGCACCCAACGCCCCGGCCGACGCCACGCCAGACATCGACTATGCGCTGACGGTCGATCTGCCCGAGGACTTCGCGCTCGATCAACCGCTCTCGCCATTTTTGCTTGCCGCGCTGGAGCTGCTCGACCCCGAGAGCGAGACCTATACCATGGATCTCATCAGCATGGTCGAGGCCACACTCGAAGACCCTAAGCAGGTGCTCCGCGCCCAGGAGCGTGCCGCGCGCGACCGCGCTATGGCCGAGATGAAGGCCGACGGCGTCGAATATGAGGAACGCCTAGAGCGCATTCAGGACGTCACGTACGAAAAGCCGCTCGAGGAGCTGCTCGATGCCGCCTTTGACAAGTACTGCCAGGAAGTGCCCTGGGCAAACGACTACCAGCTCTCGCCCAAGAGCGTCCTGCGCGACATGTTGGAGAGCGCGAGCGACTTTAAGGGCTATATCCAAAAGCTCGGAATCGCCCGCTCCGAGGGCATTTTGCTGCGCTACCTGGCAGAGGCCTACCGCTCGCTCGACCGCACCGTACCCATCGAGAAGCGCGACGAGCGCCTGCGCGACATTATCTCGTGGCTGGGCTTTGTGGTGCGCTCGGTGGACTCGAGCCTGGTGGACGAGTGGGAAAACGCCGGCAACCCAGCGGCACTCGACGCTGCGCCGCCGCAAGGCATCGACGAGGTCGTGGCGGACCGCCGCGGCTGCACGCTACTGGTGCGCAACGCCCTCTTCCGCCGCGTGACCCTTGCCGCCCGCGGGCACGTACGCGACCTGGGTGAGCTCGACGACGACTGGGGCATGAGCGAAATCCGTTGGCAAAAAGCGCTCGATGCCTACCATGAGCAGCACGAGGAGATTCTCACCAACGGCGACGCGCGCAGCTCCGCCATGTTCTCGATCGACGAGTCCGACGAGAAGGCACTCCACGTGTGGCACGTGCACCAGATCTTTGCCGACGAGGACGGCGACCACGACTTTGGCATCATGGGCGATGTCGACCTGGATGCCACGCAAGACGGCGGCGAGGTCATTTTCAAGAACTACCGTGTCGGCTTTATCGAGGATTTGCTCGAGGACTAGCCGTACATACTGGAACGAAATGAAGCGGGGCCGCTGGCAACATCGCCAGCGGCCCCGCTTTTGCGCTATCGACTATGCCCTACTCGGCATCCTCAACCTCATACGAATCCGCCTCGGCCGGCTCATTGCTTGACTCTGGCGCAGCCTCGCGCGCCTCGTCAAACGCTGTCTTCATGGTCTTGTTGCCCCATGTGAGCTTGCGAATGGTAAGCTCATCGGCCTTGTTGTGGGCCAAGCGTAGGTTCTCGGTGCTGCGGCGCAAGTCGTCCTTGGTCTTCTCGAGCTGCTTAATGGCGGCATCGATCTCCTTGATTGCCGACTCGAATTGCTTGCTCGCCAGGTTGTAGTTGCGCGAGAAGCCATCCTTGAACTTCTCCATCTTGGCTTCGAAGTTCGTGACATCGATATTCTGCTGTTTGTACTCCGCCAGTTCCTGCTTATAGCGAAGCGAACCCATAGCGGCGTTGCGCAGCAGCGTAATCATGGGAATGAAAAACTGTGGGCGGATCACGTACATCTTCTCGTAGCGATAGCTCACGTCCACGATTCCTGCGTTATAAAGCTCGCTCTCGGGCTCGAGCAACGTGCAGAGCACCGCGTACTCACAGCCTTTCTGGCGACGATCGTGGTCGAGCTTCTTAAAGAAGTCCTCGTTCTTATGCTTGGTCGCGGTCTCGTCGTTCTCGTTTTTCATCTCGAACATAATCGAAATGATCTCGTTGCCGCTCGCGTCACACTCACGGAAGATAAAGTCGCCCTTGGTGCCCTCGGACGCATCGTTGTCTTTCTCGAAGTACGCGTTGGGAAACGCCGTCATGCGTAGGCGGTTAAACTCGGTCTCGCAGTGCTGCTCGAGCGACTCGCCCACCATCTTGGTGGACAGGCGGACCTTCATGTCCTTAAGGCGCTCAATCTCTTCATCCTTATAGCGAATCAGTTCCTCGTTCGCGCGCTTGGTCTGCGCAAGTTCGAGCTCGTGCGCCGCCTTGGCCTGCTCCTCGCGCGAATCGCGCACCGCCAGCTCGCTCGTCAGCTTGGCACGCGCCTCGTCGCGCTCTCGCTCCGCCGCGGCAACCGCCTCCGACAGGTTCATTTTTGCTGTCAGCTCCTGCTCGCGCAGCTGGGCGCGCAGGCCCTCAGCCTCCTGCTCAGACTGAGCCTTTGCGGCGGAAAACTTCTCCTGCACCTTCGCCTGATAGTCAGCAAATGTGCGTTCAGCCTCGCTGCGAGCAGCATCAAGCGCGCGCTGCGACTCGGCCGCGGCCGCGGCAAGCGCCATCTCCTGGGCCTTGTCCGCCGCGGCAAGCTTGGCCTGCAGCTCGGCAATCTGCGCATCGCGTGCGGCCAGATCGCTTTGAGCAGCGTTACGCACCGCCGACTCGGCAAGCTTGGCTTCGTCATCCTTACGTCCCAGCTGTGCGCGCAAGCTGTCGATTTCGCGCTGGAGCTCGGCGTTCTCCTTTTGAGCATCGGCGCGGGCCTCTACCGCCGCGCGCTGGCTTGCGCTCTCGCGCTCTGCAGCAGCGCCCTCGAGCTTGGCGCGCAGCTCGGCAAGTTCGGCATCGCGCTTGGCGACCTCTTGCGCCAGCTGTTGAGCTGCGGCATTCTTCTGCTCGACAAGCTGGGCGTTACGTTGGGACTCCGCCTTTTGCAAAGCGGCCGCCGAACGCGAGCGCTCAAGCTCCAGCGCCCGCTCGCCCTCGCGCTGGACCGCCTTCACACGCTCATCCAGGTCGTGCGAGAACTCGGTATCGCGCACCTGCTTGACGATATCCGCATAGCCGGACGCATCGACCTTAAAAACTTCGCCGCAATGCGGGCACTTAATCTCGTTCATGGCAGCTCCTCGATGGACGCAAATATCAACCGCATACACTCTACCGCGCCGCACGGACAAAAAAGGCGCCGCCGCCATAATGGCAACGGCGCCAAAACCACCACAAAGGTGTCTGTCCCCTTTGTGGTGGTTCGAGAATTACAGCCCAAAAAAGTCTAGGATCTGGTCGCGGCTTACGGGCTTGTAGCCATTAGCGTCAAGTCCCACGTCATAGCGCAGAACCGGGCGCTCGCGATCGCGGTTGCGGACGTTGACACGGTCTCCCCTGCTGTGAATGTGCCCGTGCAGCATGATGGCACCGCGCGCCTTGCCATTCCAGCTGAGCATGGGGTAGTGGCTCATCACCAGACGATGGCCCTTGGCGTAACCGGGAGCGACCTCCAGATAATCGCGCACTTCATCCCAAATATGCGGCGCGTCCGGATCTTCCCAATCGCCGTCATGGTTGCCACGAATGAGCGCCACGTTCTTGCATTCGATACGCTCGCGCAGGCGCACCGCCTCCGCCAGGGGCAAACGATAGGTAAAGTCACCCAGAATATAGAGGCGGTCATCCGCAGCAACACACTCATTGATGGCATCGATGACCTTGCGGTTCATCTCCTCGATCGAACCAAACGGTCGATCCATGTCGTGCAAGATATTCGTATCACCCAGGTGCAGGTCGGCGGTAAACCACATCATCGTCTACGTCCTCATTTCGCAATGCGTATAAGACCTGTTTAGTATACAGACGCAGCGATGCGACAGTTACCCAAAGAGCCCGCCGAACAGACCCCGGCGACGTTTGTCTTGCTTTTTCGAAGCGTCGCCCTGGGCTTTCTTGTCCTGCCGCTTTTTACGGTCCTGCCCCAGCTCGTCATCATCGAGCAGCAGATCCCACTCAAACGGATCGTCTGTCAGATCGAACAGTTCGTCATCATCAAACATGACCGCCTCCATTGCCGGTTAGCGAGCGTCCACCACATAGTTGAGAAGTCTACGGACCCGTGCGGACACAAATTCATCCCGTCCGCGTCTTTCAATCGCTTGTCGCAAGGCTTGCGCGACAGAGCGCTTGCAGATAAGATAGGAACACGGATGGCACCCGTTGCCGCGGGTCTTGCCAACTCCGATACACGTTTTCATCGTGAGAAGTGGCCGTCTTCGCTTACGCGGGGCGGCCACTTTGTTTATTCCTATGCCATCGACTCTAATGCACAAAAAGGCACGCATGACACGTTGCCCTGACTCTATTGCGCCGCATGGAAAAAAAGGCGCCGCCGCCATAATGGCAACGGCGCCAAAACCGCCACAAAGGTGCCTGTCCCCTTTGTGGCGGCTTGAGTCCTTACAGGTCGCGGTAGTCGATCAGGCGAAGATCGGGTTGAGACTCAAGCCAAGCGCGAAGCCCGGGATCGATCAGAGCATCGACTTCCTTGGTGCGATCGGTCGTAAGCGAGCTGTTCTCGAGGATAAAGCGGTCGAGATAACCCGGATGGCAGACAAAGATCACCGTCTCACCTTCTACCATCTCGCGGGCCGTCTGCATGATTGCCTCTTTGGGTTCGTAGCCCGGCTCCATCGAGCGCATCACCATGCGCAGGTCGGCATCTCCGCAATGCACCACTGCCACAGGGTCGAAGCTCGCCTTTTGCTCCTTAAGACCCAGTTCCTGGGCAACCGCCGAGATAGCTCGGTTAAGGTTTTTGCTCATGACGGCATGGGCCTCAAAGTAATCGGGCTCGCGACCCACGATCTCGACAAAGCGGTCATGCTGCGCGCGGATCTCGATGCAGGCCTCGTCGAAGTCTATCAACTCCTCACCGCGCTTAAAATGCTCACGGAAGGTACGGCTGCTATGGAATTCACCGTTCTCGTTGAGCATGCTCGGAATGAGCGCCGGGTCGGCACACGGCTTACCCAGACACACGTTGGTATGCTGGCCCACTGCAACACCGGCGTCTGCCACGAGCGACCAGCCACGTTCGGCCTCGGGCATATTGGGCATAAGGCCTACCGAGCGCACCAGACCCTCGTTGACGCTGCGGGCGATTCCCAGGTCAACGGCATACGAATACCCAATGTCATCGGCACGGATTAAAAGCCGTTTCATAACAACTCCCCCAATCTATGGAAAACTCACCACAAGTGGATACCTTTGTGATGGTTCGAGAATTACAGCTCGAAGAATCCAAGGCTCCAGTCGCAGCTTGCGGACTTGTGACCGTTAACATCGAGCCCCGCGTCATAGCGCAGGATCGAGCGCTCGCAATCGCGGCTGCGCGCATTTCGCTTTCCCCATGCGACCTATTCAGCAAGGCAAGCGGAATGCCGAGAGCCTAGCCCCGACGCCGGGCGATTGCCCAAAACGTGCAGGCGATAGCGGCCGTTGCCAGGCTTGCGCCAACAAGCACTCCCTGCACGCCAAAGGCGTCGGCCAAAAACGGAGCAACGACCAGAGGCAGCACGCCTGCGCCGTTGAGGCCCACGCGCATCACGCCCAGCACGCGCCCCACCTTGGCAGGGTCGCTCAAGCGCTGGGTGAGTGTGACGCGCACCGGTCCCATGGCGCCAAAACCAATGCCACAGACAAGCTGCCCCACCGCAGCAACGGCAACATGGGCGGTACCCACATACACAACGGAGCCCACACCCGTCACCAGCAGCATCGCCGCCAGAAGCTCCAGCCTGATGCGTCCCGACGGCACACGCATGATTAGGTACGACCCCAGTGTTCCGCCGATGCCAGCAATGGCCGACAACCATCCCATCCACTCCGTACCCACGCAGAGAACATCGCGGTAGAACAGCGACTCGAGCGAATCGAATGCCCCGTAGGAAAAGAAGCCCATAAAGCCCATGAGAAAAATCAGGCGCAGGTCGGCATCAGCTGCCGTGGCAATAACGCCTTCCCAAAGCGATCGCAAGCCCGTCGCCTCAGCGCGAGACTCCGGCTTAGCGAAGCCCTGAACAGCAGCGCCTTCACACAACGAGGTCGCAAGCAGCAGAGCGGGAACAGGTGCCACCGCAAGCAGGAAAAACACCCCTTGGTTGGAAAAGACCGAAGCGATAACGCCTCCAAGCGCAGGTCCAACGATCACCGCGACACTTGTCGCGATGTTATTGAGGCCGTTAATGCGCAGAAGCTCATCGGGGACTTCCGTCAAAAAGCGCGGATAGGCGTCCATGGCCGTAGTCCCCGCGCCAAACAACAGCCCGGTAGAGATGGCGAGTAGCGCAAGCGCGGAATAGGACACGGGAGCAACAAGACCAAAAACGCCCGATGCGCAAAGCAGGACGCAAACGGCTAGAAGCACATGACGCGGGCCCAAGGAGTCCACAAGTGCGCCGGAGCAAAACGTTGCAAAGATGAGCACCAGGTTGAGTCCAAACACGAGTGCGGACGTCTCAAATGCGCCGGCCCCGAGAACGTAGGTGCCGCAGCCAATGATGCCGACAAAATACGTCGACTGAAATGCAAGCTGTATAAAGAAATTTACCGCAACCAAACGGTGCGATGGAGAAAGAAGGCGGGACATAGCAAACCCCTCATGCATATGAAAACCAAACGAGACAGCCTGAGCGTCATCAGTCCATGTAGCTCTCGAACATATGCATAATCTCCCCTTTGCTGCGGTCGTCCCGTATTCTAGCACCGATCTGGCGTCCCGCCCCTGCGCGTTGCCATCAGAACGCTCCACGCCCCAGCGCTTGGGCATGAGAAATGGCCGCCTTCGCTTACGCGGGGGCGGCCATTTTGCTTGTCTCTGTGTCATCGATTCTAATGCACAAACATGCGCACGAATTTGTGTTTCCAGCTTGCGTAGGGCGCATACCGAAACGGCACGTCCAGCCAGGTTGCCTTGTTCACGATGCTCTTCTTGTGGCTAAACGTATCGAAGCTCTCGCGGCCATGGTACTGCCCCATGCCGCTCGCGCCCATGCCGCCAAAGCCCATATGGCTCGTGGCCAGGTGCATGATCGTATCGTTAATGCAGCCGCCGCCAAAGGGCACGTAGCGCACAAAGCGCTGCTGAACCGCACGGTCCTGACTAAAGACGTACAGGGCCAGCGGCGTCGGGCGATTCGCGATGAACGCCTCGACCTCATCCAGGCTCTCAAACGTCAGCACCGGCAAGATGGGGCCGAAAATCTCCTCCTGCATTACGGCGTCATCGGGGGTCACGCCATCCAGAATCGTCGGCTCAATCTTGAGCGACATCTCGCGCGCCGCGCCACCAAGCACAACCTTATCGGGATCGATCAGCCCGCGCACGCGCGCAAAGTGCTTGGCGTTGACGATATGGCCGTAATCCTCGTTGTCGAGCGGATGCTCGCCAAACATACGGCGGACTTCCTCCTTGATAAGGCCCAGCAGCTCGTCGTGCACGCGTCTATCGACCAGCAGGTAGTCGGGCGCCACGCAGGTCTGCCCCACGTTGAGCCATTTACCAAAGGCGATACGCCGTGCCGCGACCTTCAAGTTTGCCGTTGCATCTACGATGCAGGGACTCTTTCCACCCAGCTCGAGCGTCACGGGCGTAAGGTTTTTACTTGCCCGCTCCATGACGAGTTTGCCGACCGGAACGCTACCGGTAAAGAAAATCTTGTCCCAGCACTCATCGAGCAGCGCTTCGTTCTCGGCGCGCCCGCCCTCGACAACCGTTACCAGGCGCGGATCAAATGCCTCTTCGCAGATTTGCTTGAGCACCGCGCTCGAAGCCGGGGCATAGGCGCTCGGCTTGATGACCACGGTATTGCCCGCGGCAAGGGCGCCGGCAAGCGGCTCGAGCGTCAACAAAAACGGATAGTTCCAAGGAGCCATGATGAGCGTAACGCCATAGGGCACGGCCTGCGTCTTGCACACACTCACGGCGTTGGCGAGGTCACACGGGCGCAGGCGCGGGCGACTCCATCGAGCCACGTGCGCAATCTGATGACGAATCTCGGAAAGCGACGTGCCGATCTCGCACATATATGCCTCGTCGTGCGACTTGCCCAAATCGGTCATGAGCGCATGGGCAATATTGGCCTCGTGCGCCTGTACCGCATCACGCAAGCTCACGAGCGCGCGACGGCGAGCATCGACATCAAACGTGGCATGCGTCTTAAAATAGGCGCGCTGATCGGCAACGATGCGCGCGATTTCCTCGGTGTTCATGGGCCCTCCTAGTTCTCGCCCTCAAACATACCACCTGCAACGACTTCGTACATATGCTCGAGCTCCAAGCGGTCCATTAGAAGCGGAACGGGGTACAGGGGATTGGCCTCGGCATCGGCATGCGCCGCCATCTGCGGAATGTCGGAGCGGCGAACGCCTGTCACATATTTGGGGATACCCAGGGCAACGTTCATGCGGTCGACCCAATCGATAAAGGCCTCGGCCGCAAGACCGTCCTGCGCGGTAGCCGGCGCAATGTCCGCCATGCGGGCAAGATCGGCGAGCTTGGGGGCGGCGGCGTCACCATAAGCGCGAAGCATATGCGGCAGGATGATGGCGTTGGCCAGGCCATGCGGAATCCCGTATCGTCCGCCCAGGCTGTGTGCAATGGCATGAACGTATCCAACGTAGGAGCGCGTAAACGCAACGCCCGCCTTATACGCTGCAGAAAGCATATTGTGGCGCGCACGCATGTTGTCGCCGTGCTCATAGGCCTCGAGCAAATAATCGTGGATGAGCTGTACCGCCTGACGCGCCATCTTGCGCGTATAGGGCGTGGTGCTGCGGCCGATAAAGGCCTCGACGGCATGCGTCAGGGCATCCATACCCGTTTGTCCCGTAATGGAGGCGGGCAGGCCGCGCGTAAACTCGGGGTCGTACACCGCAAAGCGCGGGATAAGCACAAAGTCGTTAATGGGGTACTTGTAGTGCGTCTTGTCATCGGTAATGACCGCTGCAAGTGTGACCTCGCTTCCCGTGCCTGCCGTGGTGGGGACGGCGATGAGCAGCGGCAGGCGACGATGAACGCGCAGCAGGCCACGCATCTTGTTGATGGGCTTGTTTGGCTGTGCGATGCGTGCGCCCACACCCTTAGCACAGTCCATGGCCGAGCCGCCGCCAAAGCCGATAACGGCCTGGCAGGCGTTCTCCCGATACAGGGACGCCGCTTCCTCCACGTTTGAGACCGTAGGGTTTGCCGATGTTTTGGCATAGATCGCAACGCCGATTCCCTTGGACGCGAGCGCCGTCTCGAGCGGTGCCGTAAGCCCCAGACGGGCAATACCGGGATCCGTCACGATAAGAACCCGCTGTATCGAGCGTTTTTGAAGCACCGCGGGGACATCCTCGGCATGCTCCAGAATATGCGGCTCGGTATAGGGCAACACCGGCAATGCGATGCGAAAAACCATCTGATACGTTCGGCACCAGGCGCGACGGGCTAGATGCATAAAGGAAGCTCCTTCATTTGTTGATGGGTCAACATTTGCTCGACCGATTGTACTCATCGGAGGTCTCGGGCGGCCTGCCAATCGTTAATCAATCAACATCTTCACAAGCTCAAAATTTTTTATTAAAAATCATTCCTAATAGGCTTCACATTCGGTTGCATTTATGGATAATAGAACTCGTCAAGACGCGCGTCCGGAGAGGGCCTTTACGGGACCGGACGAGCGCTCCATCGCCATCGATCGAAAGGATCGAATCATGAAATTTGTTTGCCCCGTTTGCGGTTATGTGGAAGAGTTCGACGGCGACCAGCTGCCCGAGGATTTCAAATGCCCCCAGTGCGGCGTTCCCGGTTCTCGTTTCCTGAAGCAGGAGGAGGGCCAGCTCGAGTGGGCTGCCGAGCACGTCGTGGGCGTCGCCAAGATGGAGGGTGTCTCCGAGGATATCGTTGCTGACCTGCGCGCCAACTTTGAAGGCGAGTGCTCCGAGGTCGGTATGTACCTGGCCATGGCTCGCGTCGCTCATCGCGAGGGCTATCCCGAGATCGGCCTGTACTGGGAGAAGGCTGCGCACGAGGAGGCCGAGCATGCCGCCAAGTTCGCTGAGCTCCTGGGCGAGGTCGTGACCGACTCCACCAAGAAGAACCTCGAGATGCGCGTTGAGGCCGAGAACGGCGCCACCGCCGGAAAGACCGATCTTGCCAAGCGCGCCAAGGCCGCTGGCCTCGATGCCATCCACGACACCGTGCACGAGATGGCTCGCGACGAGGCTCGCCACGGCAAGGCTTTCGCCGGCCTGCTCAAGCGCTACTTTGGCTAAGCCAATCGCCTGAGAGATAATCTCTAGCTCGATAAGGCCCGGACCGCATGGTTCGGGCCTTTTTCGTGTCTTGCGAACCAGTTAACGTCCCAAAAATAGGAACACCTTTGACATCGGCTTCGCGTCAAAAACTAAGTGAGTAGACTTTTTGGAACTTGTCGAGCAGACCACCCGTATTGCTTTATAAAACCGCAGGTAGATAGCTTGCCGCAAAACAATCTGGTCGCCATCACGCTAAAAGTCTACTCACTTAGATTAGCAGCCGCCCACGATCGGGCCTTTTTGTATCTAACGGGTATCTTTTTGTCGATTTCTCCCAGTTTTGACCAGTCAACGAACAGCTCAGACCGGAGTAACGCCTCGGCCCCTTGCTCCTCCGAGCTTTTATCGCGATATTCAACATCGAGCAACCTGCATACGGCCTTAACAATCGCGCGAAATCTATCCTCATCGGATATCTGTCCGTGTGTCAGGAGAAATACATCGTAGCCCATTGCCTGAAGCGCCGTCATGCGGTCGGCGTCACGCAAGCCATCCCCCGCTCGCCCGTGCGAGGCCTTCCCCTGACATTCGATGGCCACCTGCCGCTTTCCGTTCGGCGAAGACAACAGTAGGTCGATATATACGCGGGACTTTCCCACAATCGATCGAGCACTTGTGCTTAGCATCACTTCAACATTAAGCTCTATGCCGCAAAAACCTTCGCCTCCCAGGGATCGTGGCAACCCAAGCAACAAATACGTCTCAACCTCAAAAGGCGATGCGGCGCCCAGTGGAACGAGATGCGATACCGCGACAAATCGCTTGCCGTAACGCATCCCACAAACATCTGAACAAAAACGGTCAAGGTCTCCGCCCAAAACCAAAGCGTCGCGCCGCCACAAATTTGAGGCGACACCGTCCTCGGACGGGCAACGTGCCCAACCAAAGGTTGCCGGAATCGCGCCCGACTCAATTGCACGCGAAAGCTCTGCCTCGAGTGCTGCTGGCAAGGCACAAACCGTAAACAAGCCGCACATCTCCGCTAATACCAAAAGCAGCTGGAGATCCGTCAGATGCCGCGACATGATGAATGCCGTCAGCAAAGGAGATGTGACCAAAAACCCATGTTCCGTTTCCAGCACGGATTCCCTGGGAAGCTCACCAAGGAACAGCCGTTGCCTAACGCTGGCAGGACAAGTCCGCTTATTTCTCGTCCCAACCAATGTATGCAACGGCAAGCCGAGCACGACCGCAGCCGTCGGGTTACGGGCGAGGCCATATCGCTGCCGGTCTTCTTCCGGTCGTGGAAGTGGCGGACACAAAGCGAGGGCTTGAGGAGGCAAACGCCAGTACCTAAAAGCCGATATGTCACAAAGTAGATCCTTCATAGGCACAGGAAAACACGAATTTCAACCCAGCCAGTCTCGCATTGGCGCGAACGCACCAAAAATGGCACCGAGCGGACCGCTAAGTTTTCAACAGCCCTCCCCAACTGACCAATAGCTTGCCAAGAACTGGACGAAGCCCTGTTGAAAACCCCTTTTTTTCTCATGGAGAAGCTTTGCGCGGCAAGTGAGTAGGCTTTTTGGAGCATCCCGAGCAGGCCGGTCATCCTGCTTTTCAAAACCGCAGGTAGATAGCTTGTTACAAAACTGCCTGGTCGCCAAAGAGCTAAAGGTCTACTCACTTAGGGCTAGAGGGCACCCCCATTAGCTGTGATTCCAGGGTGTTTAGCGCATTTGAACTCAAGTCGTCATACTGGACAAGGATTCGAGTCGAGCTTTCAGGGACAGATGCGCCATCGGCACACCAAAAGCAGTCACTGATATCGATAAAAGGGATACTCGAGCGCGTGAGGGCCAGCGTAAAAGAGCTTCCGCCCGCGCCACGCTCCGCAACCACGATGCAGTAAAGACCCGCATCCGCATGTTCGATCGAGACCTCCCCCGCCGGAAACGTCTTCCGTACAAGCGCCGCCAGGCCATCACGCGCCTCGCGAGCACGAACACGCACGCGGTTCACATGTCGCTCGTAATCACCCGATTCCAGCAAGCGCGCTAAAGCGACCTGGTCAACAGAGCTCACCGACGAGGCGTAAAAACCAAGGTCGCGCCCGAACCGCTCCATCAGGTCATCGGGCAGGACCATATACGCCAAACGTAACGCCGAGGAAAGGCTCTTCGAAAACGTGTTGGTGTAGATAACCGACTGAGCGGCATCGATCGACGCGAGCGCGGGAATCGGCTTGCCAGCAAGGCGAAACTCGCAATCGAAGTCATCTTCGATGAGATACCGGTCTGGCCGCTCGGCAGCCCAGCTCAGCAGCGCATAGCGACGCGCGATGCTCGTCACAAGGCCGGTCGGATACTGATGGGACGGCATCAGGTGAAGGACATCTGTTCCGGTTTTCTGCAAAGCGCTCAAGTCCACGCCCTCACCATCCAGCGGGATATGGCGAACTTCGCAACCCATAGCCTGATAGATGCGTGTCAGACGCAAATAACCCGGATCCTCGACGGCATACACCTTGTCCGCGCCAAGCAACTGAACCAACATGGTATCGAGCAGCTGGGCGCCCGCACCGATAACAATGTTGTCGGGATTAACATTCATGCCCCGTGTCCCGCGCAGATGGCGAGCGATTGCGCGTCGTAGCCGAGCGGTGCCCTGCGCTGGTGCGGGCGAAAAGATCTCGCGTTCGTCTTCGGATGTCAGCGTTGCCCGTAGCGCGCCTTGCCAAAGCCTAGCCGCCTCCAAAGCGGAAGGAGAAAGCGCATCGAATCGCTCGATCTGTCCATCGGCGTCATGCGCCCCGGGGTCCATAGAGACAGTATCCCGGTCGATATCCCCCGTAACCAAAGCCAAAATCGGTGCATCCGGAAGCTCGCAAGCATAGTAGCCGCGACGCGGCTTTGAGCGAATATAACCCTCGGCAAGCAGCTGACTATATGCATTCTCGATGGTAATGACACTGATTCCCAGATGACTGGCAAAGGCGCGCTTAGACGGCAGATGCTCCCCCGCCGCGATGCGTCCAGCAACGATATCATCTCGAATTTGCTGGTAAACATACTCATAGAGCGACGCTTCGCCGCGTTGTTCCAAATTGTAGTCAAGCATGAGTCTATCATCTGACCTTATCGAGTCATTCAATCTGGTATTAGTCTGACCTTGTTATTATCTCGAAAACTGAGTATTTCGCCATACCCAGCTCCCCGATAGGATGTTCCGTCAAGCAATGCACATGCCAATCAAGGGAGCGACCATGGCAGAACAGACCAGCAAGGCCGATCGCGTCAAACTCAACCGCGAGCTCGCGCAGATGCTCAAGGGCGGCGTCATCATGGACGTTACCACGCCCGAGCAGGCCCGCATCGCCGAGAAGGCAGGCGCCTGCGCCGTCATGGCTCTCGAGCGCATCCCGGCCGACATCCGCGCCGCCGGCGGCGTGTCGCGCATGAGTGACCCCAAGATGATCGAGGGCATTCAGGAGGCCGTCTCCATCCCCGTCATGGCAAAGTGCCGCATCGGTCACATCGTCGAGGCGCAGGTCCTTCAGGCCATCGAGATCGATTACATCGATGAGTCCGAGGTTCTCTCCCCCGCCGACGATGTCTACCACATCGACAAGGCCCAGTTTGACGTGCCGTTTGTCTGCGGCGCCCGCGATCTGGGCGAGGCGCTGCGCCGTGTTGCCGAGGGCGCCACGATGATTCGCACCAAGGGCGAGCCGGGCACGGGCGACGTGGTCCAGGCCGTGCGCCACATGCGCAAGATCCAAAAGCAGATCCGTGACGTTGTCGCCCTGCGTGACGATGAGCTCTTTGAGGCAGCCAAGCAACTGCAGGTTCCGGTCGAGCTGGTGCGCGATATCCATGCCACGGGTAAGCTTCCCGTGGTGAACTTTGCTGCTGGCGGTGTAGCAACCCCTGCCGACGCCGCGCTGATGATGCAGTTGGGCGCCGAAGGCGTCTTTGTCGGCTCGGGCATCTTTAAGAGCGGCGACCCGGCCAAGCGCGCCGCCGCCATCGTCAAGGCCGTGGCCAACTTCACCGACGCCAGGCTCATCGCTGAGCTTTCGGAGGATCTAGGCGAGGCCATGGTCGGCATCAACGCCGACGAGATCGAGATCATCATGGAGGAACGCGGACGCTAGTCCGGTAGAAAGGATCGCACATGAGCGATTACGCAGACCAGACGGTCGCCGTGCTGGCGGTCCAAGGTGCTTTTGTCGAGCACGAGGCAAGGCTGTCCGAGCTGGGCGCACGTTGTATTGAACTGAGGCAGGCGGCTGATTTGAAGCAGGACTTTGACCGTCTGGTCCTCCCCGGCGGCGAGTCGACTGTTCAAGGCAAACTCCTTGCTGAGCTTGGGATGCTCGAGGACCTTCGCGCTCGCATTGCGGACGGCATGCCCGTCCTGGGCACCTGCGCCGGCTTGATTCTCTTGGCACGCGATCTTGCCACCCACGACGATAAGGGCACGCCGCGTTTGGCAACCATGGATGTACTTGTCGAGCGCAATGCCTACGGCAGGCAGCTCGGCAGCTTTCGAACCAAGGGGCAGGTAGCCGGCATCGACGCTGAAGTGCCGCTGACGTTTATCCGCGCGCCCCGCATCGTCGAGGTCCACGGCGACGCCAGGGCCTTAGCGAAAGTCGATGGGCGCATCGTCGCCGCCCGCCAGGGCAACCAGCTCGGCGTCACCTTCCATCCCGAACTCGACGACGACACCCACCTCCACGAACTGTTCCTACAAATGTAGGCGGAGTAGAAACGAGCGTGGATTTTCAGACACACAACAAATGAGAGTGGATAATCTCCCACTTTGAGTTTGAATACAGGCTCAAACCGGGAGATTATCCACTCTCATGCTATGTAGTCGTTGGGGACGTTCTTAAACAACTAGTCAAACAAGAACGTCCAGCAACCACAAGGAGTGTCCCCAAGTGCCAGCAGAAAAGGAACGTCCCCAAGTGCCGGAAATAAGCTACCCAACAGATCATTTTGGCAACAGCAATTACGCTGATGTTTCGGAAACGCCAGCGAGCGCCGCCCAGGGCGAACAAGTTGGCATGAAAAAGGCAAGGCATAGACCTTCTGGTCATGCCTTGCCTTTTGAATGACAAATTGTCGCCCTGGGTGGCGCGTAGCGTCAACTAGTTACGCGGTTCGTAGAACCGCGTAACTCTTAATACA
>NZ_QRWU01000010.1:0-202 GCF_003459795.1 Collinsella sp. AF18-8LB | reverse complement strand
GGTACCCCCTAAAAGCGGTTGCCGCGGAAGCCGCCGCCGTTGCGGCCGCCACGATCGCCACCGCGACCGCCGCGGTCGTTACCACGGTTGCCGCCGAAGCCGCCACGGTTGCCACCGCGGTCGCCATAGCCACCACGGTTGCCGCCAAAGCCGCCGCGACCGCCACGGTCGCCGCCACGGCCGCCACGATCGCCACCGCGAC
>NZ_QRWU01000001.1:696733-840267 GCF_003459795.1 Collinsella sp. AF18-8LB | reverse complement strand
TTTCATATAGGCACACAAGGTCAAAGGCGGCACCATGATCCTCCTGGTAGACAAGATCGAAAAAAGCTTCGGCGCGCGCGTTCTCTTTAGCGGCGCGTCCTTCCAGATCAACCCCGGCGAGCGCTTCGCGCTCGTGGGCCCAAACGGCGCCGGCAAAACCACCATGCTCAAGATCATCATGGGAATCGACAGCCCCGACGCCGGCCAGGTCCAGTACGCCAAGGACTGCCAGGTGGGCTACCTAGAGCAGGAAACCAACCTGGAGCACAAGGACACCACCATCCTCGCCGAGGTCATGGCAGCCGCTAAAGAAATCCGCCGCATGGGCGAGCGCGCTAACGAGCTGCAGGCTCAGATCACCGAACTCTCCGAACAGGGCAAGGATGTCGACGCACTCCTCAACGAGTACGGCCAGGTCCAGGACCGCTTTGAGCACCTGGGCGGCTACGAGCTCGAGAGCAACGCCCGCAAGATCCTGTCCGGCCTCGGCTTTAAGGTCACCGACTTTGAGCGCCCGTGCTCCGAGTTCTCGGGCGGCTGGCAGATGCGCATCGCGCTCGCCAAGCTCTTCCTGCGCCACCCCGACCTGCTGCTTCTGGACGAGCCCACCAACCATCTGGACCTCGAAAGTGTCCAGTGGCTGCGCGGCTTTATCGCGAGCTACGACGGCGCCGTGCTCATCGTCAGCCACGACCGCGCCTTTATGGACGCCTGCGTCGATCACGTCGCCGCGCTCGAAA
This sequence comes from Collinsella sp. AF18-8LB, assembly GCF_003459795.1. NCBI lineage: Bacteria > Bacillati > Actinomycetota > Coriobacteriia > Coriobacteriales > Coriobacteriaceae > Collinsella > Collinsella sp. AF18-8LB. Next base: position 839,527 of record NZ_QRWU01000001.1, on the reverse strand, counting down.
ACCGCCGCGTGACTACCTACACCGGCAACTACAGCAGCTACCTCAAGCAACGCGAGGACAACCTGGAGCAGATGCGCGCCAAGCGTGCCGCGCAGGAGCGCGACATCGCCCATATGCAGGTCTTCGTCGACAAGTTCCGTTACAAGCCCACCAAGGCCGCCCAGGCGCAGGAGCGCATCCGTAAGATCGAGCAGATCAAAAAGGAGCTCGTAATCCTGCCCGAAGGCCACAAGCACATCGACTTTAAGTTCCCCGACCCGCCGCGCTCGGGCGACATGGTCGTGGGCCTCGAGGGCGTATCCAAATCCTACGGCGACAAGCACATCTACAGTGACATCGACCTCAAGCTCTACCGCGGCGAGCATGTGGCGCTCGTCGGCCCCAACGGTGCCGGCAAGTCTACGCTCATGAAGATCCTCGCCGGCCTGGAGCCGCCCACCACCGGCACCCGCGACCTGGGCACTAACGTGGGCGTGGCCTATTACGCCCAGCACGCGCTCGAGGGCATGACCGAATCCAACACCGTCCTGCAAGAGATCGACACCGTTACGCCCAAGTGGACCGTGCCGCAGCAGCGCAGCCTGCTGGGTGCCTTCCTGTTTAGCGACAACGACGCAATCGAAAAGCAGGTACGCGTCCTCTCCGGCGGTGAAAAGGCGCGCCTGGCGCTCGCCAAGATGCTCGTGGCGCCCGAGGCGCTCCTGTGCCTGGACGAGCCCACCAACCACCTGGACATCGACTCGGTGGACATGCTCGAGAACGCCCTGCAAAACTTCCCCGGCACCATCGTGCTGATCAGCCACGACGAACACCTGGTGCGCGCCGTGGCCAACCGCGTCATCGACATCCGCGACGGCAAGGTCACGGTCTACGATGGCGACTACGACTACTACCTCTACAAGCGCGAGGACCTCGCAGCCCGCGCCGCCGCCGAGGCGGCAGGGGAGAGTGCACCGGCCGCGACCAAGTCCGCTAAGGTCACCGCGGCCCAGCCCGACACCCCCGCCACCGCTTCCAAGCCTGCCGAGGGCAAAAAGACCAAGGAGCAAAAGCGCGCCGAGGCCCAGGCCCGCGCTGCGCTCAACAAAAAGCTCAAGGGCGTGCGCAACCAGCTCAAGAAGATCGAGACGGAGCTCGACAAAAAGCGCGCCCGCTATGACGAGCTTATGGAATTGATGGCAAGCGAAGAGCTTTATGCCGATCAGGACAAGTTCAACGCCGCGCTGGGGGAATATAACGACCTTAAGCAAGAGCTACCCAAGCTCGAGGACGAATGGCTGGAGCTTTCCACCCAGATCGAAGAGGAGACCGCGCGTGAACTCTCGTAAGGCCACTGCCGTGGCGATGAGCATCATCGCCATCGCGTGCCGTATCTGCGCCATCTTTATGAGCGCGATGACCGTACTGCTGTGCTTTAGCGGCCTGACCGCCAAGCTGCAGATCGTGGGCTTTGTCGTTGAGCTTTCGCGCGCGCTGCCGAGCGCCATCGCCGGCTACGGCGTCATCACCTCTCCCTTTGGCGGCGTCTTCCGCCTGGATTACGCTATCGTCGCCGTCATCCTGTTTGTAATTGACTACCTGCTCACACGCGCCTCGCGCCGCGTCCGCTAGGGGAGCGCCATGTCAAGCAGCTACATCATGAACCTGCTCGCCAGCGCGGTCGCCGTCATCCTGGGCATCGTTATCCACGAGAGCGCGCACGCCGCCGCAGCCTGGGCTCTCGGCGACAAGACAGCCCGATCACGCGGTCGTGTCTCGCTCAACCCGCTCAACCATATCGACCCGTTTGGCACCATCATCCTGCCGCTGCTCATGCTCGCAGCCGGTGGCCCGGTGTTTGCCTTCGCCAAGCCCGTGCCCGTCTACCTCAACAACCTCAAGCACCCCAAGCGCGACGAGGTCCTGGTGAGCGTTGCCGGCCCCGCATCGAACATCGCCCTCGCGTGCCTCGCTGCCGCTCTCATGCAAGTAACGTACGGCAACCTCTATGCAAGCATGTCCTTTGCCGTAGCGTCACAGATCATGAACTTCGGCGCCACGTTTATCGTGGTCAACCTGTCGCTCGCGTTCTTTAACCTCATCCCAATTCCGCCGCTCGATGGCTCGTCGATCATCGTGCCCTTCCTCAAGGGCAAGGCACTCGCCAACTACTATCGTCTGCAGCAATACGCCATGCCTATCCTCATCATTGTGCTGTACCTGCTGCCTATGTGGACCGGCATCGATGTGATCGGCCGCTATTTCGACGTTACCGTGTATCCGCTTGCTGAGCAGCTGCTCAACCTCGCAATCGCCGGCATATAAGGTAAACTTACAGGTCGACCGTGCAAAACGGTCGTAATATGCACCCAAACCGCGCCGCGAAGGCGCCGTCAAAGGAGGTCGAAGATGTCGTATCGCGTGTCGACGCAGGTCTACAGCGGACCGTTCGACCTGCTGCTGCAGCTGGTAACCCGCCAAAAAGTAGATATCGGCGCCATCTCCATCAGCGAGGTGGCCGAGCAGTACCTTGCCGAGGCCGAGCGCATCGAGGCACTGGACCTGGACGTGGCGAGCGACTTTTTGCTGGTCGCGGCAACCCTTTTGGACATCAAGGCCGCCTCGCTGGTGCCGCAGGAAGCCCCGCGCAAAGCCGATGACGACGATGACGAGCTCGATGAAGACCTCGAGGAGCTCAGCACGCTCGACGGCGACGCCTTGCGCGAGGTCCTGATCCAGCGCCTGATCGCCTACAAGCAGTTTAAGGGCGCGGCTGCGGCCCTCGGTGCCCGCATGCAGGCCGAAAGCCGCATGCACCCGCGTGTGGCCGGCCCCGACCCGGAGTTTTTGGGCCTCATGCCCGACTACCTGGCTGGCATCACCCTGCGCGGCCTGGCCGTCATCTGTGCCGACCTGGACGGCAAGCGCCAGACCTTCCTGCTCGAGGCCGAGCATGTGGCGCCGCATCGCGTGCCGCTCGACCTGACCGTGGCCTCAGTCGACCGCTTTACGATGGCACACCAAACCTGCACCTTCCGCGAGCTGCTGGACGGCGACGCCACCACCGAGCAGCTCGTCGTCACTTTCCTGGCCATGCTCGAGCTCGCCAAGCGCGGCTCGCTTACGCTGAGTCAGGACGAAATCTTTGGGACCATTCAAATCAACCGCGTCGAGGGCGCTGAGGCCTATGTGCCCGGCGAGGGCCCCGAGCTCACCGAATAGGAGCCGCAACCATGTCAACCCTTTCCACGCTGGAGGCAAACAGCCTCAAAGGCGCCCTCGAGGCGCTGCTGCTGGTCTCGAGCGACCCCGTGAGCGCGCCCGCGCTGGCAGGCGCGCTGGACATCGCCCCCGGCGAGTGCGTGTCGCTGTTGGCCGAGCTCAAGGTAGAGTATGAGGAGGCCAACCGCGGCTTTCAGCTGCGCGAGGTCGCCGGCGGTTGGCGCCTGTTTACGCACCCCGCCTACCACGACGTAGTCGAGGCCTATGTGTTGAGCTGGGACACGCAAAAGCTGTCGCAGGCGGCGCTCGAAACCCTGGCCGTCATCGCATACCACCAGCCTGTGACGCGCGAGGTGGTCAAGGGCATCCGCGGCGTCAATTCCGACGGCGTCATCGCGTCGCTCGTCGACAAGGGCCTGGTGCGCGAGCTCGGCCGCGACCCCCAGCGCGGTCAGGCCATCATCTACGGCACGACCAACGCCTTCTTGGAAAAGTTCGGTCTACGCTCCACCCGCGACCTGCCCGACCTTGAGCAGTTTGCCCCCGACGAGCAGTCGCGTCAGTTTATCCGCGAGCGCCTGAGCGGCCGCAGCATTCAGTCTACGCTCGAGGAGCAGGCTGAGGACCTGGACGAAGAGCGCGAACTGATAGATACCGATGTTGAGGACACCGATGTCGAGGAGCTTCTGGCAGCCGGTGATACCTCGGAGGATATGCATGACGAGGACTAACGAAGCAGGGGAGACGCGCGCCATGGGCAACGCAGTACCCGCAACCGACGCCCAGCCCGTCTATCCGCACACCATGCGCCTGCAGCGCTTTTTGGCGCGCGCGGGCGTGGCGAGCCGCCGCGGCTCGGAGGACCTGATGACCGCCGGCCGCGTGACCGTCAACGGCCAGGTCGCGACCGAACTAGGTACCAAGGTCGATGTCGACCGCGATCACATCGAGGTCGACGGCATGCCCGTCAAGCTCTACCAGGGCGCCGTGTACCTGATGCTCTACAAGCCGACCGGCTACCTCACCACCATGAGCGACCCGCAGGAGCGCCCTTGCGTGGCCGACCTGGTACCGCGCGACCGTTTTCCGGGGCTCTTCCCGGTGGGCCGCCTGGACCGCGACACCACGGGCCTTTTGCTCTTTACAACCGACGGCGACCTGTCGCAGGATCTGCTGCACCCCAGCAAGCACGTCTACAAGACCTACCATGCACTCGTGGACGGGCAGCTGACCGACCGCGATCTCACGCCGCTGCGTCGCGGCATAGAGCTCGACGACGGCCTGTGCCAGCCGGCAATCTGCCGCATCATCAACGCGCGCGAGGCCGAGGCCGTGGCTCCGCAAGGCATCAAGCCCGGCACCACCGCCGTGGAGGTCATCATCCGCGAGGGCCGTAAGAATCAAGTTAAGCGCATGTTGAGCAAGATTCACCATCCGGTAATCCGTCTGCATCGCTGCAACTTTGCCGGCCTTGAGCTCGAGGGTGTGGCCAAGGGCTCGTGGCGCGAGCTCACCGACTGCGAGGTGCAGATCCTCAAGTCCGGCGGCATCCCGCCTAAGCAGGCCGTCGGCAAGCGCGGTGCCGCGCCGGCGACCAACACCGCCAGCCGCACGCGTCACCACGGCAGCCACGGCTCCGCACCCAAGCGTAACACCTACCGCGAGCGCTATACGGGCTAGGCAACCCGCCGCGCCCCAACGCCCGCGAACCATACCAGCACATCAACCACCGAAAGGAAGCACTGCATGATCGTCGCCATCGACGGCCCCGCCGGTTCCGGCAAGTCCACCATCGCCAAGGAGATCGCCCGCCAGCTGGGCTTTAACAAGCTCGACACGGGCGCCATGTATCGCGCCGTCACCTTCGCCGCGCTCGACCGCGGCATCGACCTGGACGACGAGGCGGCAATCGACGCCCTCGCCGAGCAGATCGAGATCCGCTTTACCAACGGCACCGGAGAGGACACGCGCCTGACCGTTGACGGCCAGGACGCTTCGACCGCCATCCGCACCCCGCAGGTCGACGCCAACGTGTCCAAGGTCTCGGCCTATCCGGGCGTGCGCGCCGCCATGCTCATCCACCAGCGCCGCGCCGCCGAGGACCGCGATATCGTCGCCGAGGGTCGCGACATCGGAACCGTCGTGTTCCCCAACGCCCAGGTCAAGATCTTCCTGACTGCCGACCCGCGCGAGCGCGCCCGCCGTCGCGTGCTGCAGCGTCACCAAAACGACGCCCAGCCGCTCACGCCCGCGCAACTCGAGGCCGAGGTCGACGAGACCCTCGACGCCCTTAAACAGCGCGACAAGCTTGACAGCAGCCGCGAGGTCGCCCCGCTCGTGCCCGCCGAGGACGCCGTGCACGTCGACTCCACCGCCCACACCATCGACGAGGTCGTCCGCATTATCGAAGACCTCATCAACCAAAGGAGGTAGCCCATGCGCCTGTTTAAGCAGACGCCCGAGGACTATTACAACGCCCCCTACGCCGAGTTCCCGGTGCTCATCCGCGGCACCGTCGTCGTGGTCATGGCCATCCTGTGGGCCTTCTCTAAGCTCATGTGGCGTTGGAAGGTCGAGGATGCCGACCTGCTGTTTGAGCGCCAGGACGACCGCGGCGGCGTGGTCATCTGCAACCACACCTCGATGGCCGAGCTCTTGGCCGTGGAGACGGCGCTGTTCTTTGGGGGCCGCCGCATTCGTCCCATCTTTAAATCCGAGTTTGCCAAGAGCAAGATTGTGCGCTGGGCCTTTAGCCGCGTTGGCGGCATCCCCGTGGAACGTGGTACTGCCGATATGAAGTGCCTGCGCGCCGCCCAGCATGCGCTGCAGCGCGGCGAGGACGTCCTGATCTTCCCCGAGGGCACGCGCATCCGCTCGCGCGAAATCAAGCCCGAGGTCCACGGCGGTTTTGCGCTCATCGCTCAGATGGGCAAGGCGCCCGTCAACCCGCTCGCCATCTGTGGCTGGTCCGACATCACGCCTGCGGGCAAAATGCTCATGCGTCCCAAGAAGTGCTGGATCCGCGCCGGCAAGGCCGTCTCGCTTTCTGACGCGCCGGCCGGGCTTAAACGCACTGAGCGCTTGGCCTGGTTTGAATCCGAAGCCATGAACCGTGTCTATAAGATGCGCGACGAGCTGTGCGCTGAGCATCCGGGCAGGTTCTAGCCATGAGCGACAACGTGACAAACACTGCCGCGACTACGTCCGACCAGGACAACGCGCCCACTATCGAGATCGCAGCCCACGCCGGCACTTGCTATGGCGTACAGCGTGCGCTCGATATGGCGCTAGCCGCCGCGCCGCAGACAGGAGAGAGCACTCAGGTCCATACCTTGGGTCCGCTCATCCATAACCCCATCGTGGTACGCGAGCTCGCCGAGGCAGGCGTCGGTCTGGCCGACACCTTGGACGACGCCACATCGGGCACCGTGATCATCCGCGCTCACGGCGTGGTGCCGCAGGTCATCGATGCCGCTCGCGAGCGTGGCCTTAACGTCGTCGACGCCACCTGCCCCTACGTGAAGAAGGTCCATGTGGCAACCGAGCGCCTGGTACGCGAGGGCTACCGCGTGGTAGTCGTGGGCGAGCCGGGCCACCCCGAAGTCGAGGGCATCCTGGGCCACGCCGGCGATGACGCGCAGGTCGTGAGCTGCACCGCCGACGCCGATGCCTTGTCGCTCAAGGGCAAGGTAGGCCTCGTCGTGCAGACCACCCAGACCGCGCAGAACCTCGCCGAGGTCGTGGCCGCTATCACCCCTCGCGTGCAGGAGCTTCGTGTGATCAACACCATCTGCGCCGCCACGAGTGAGCGTCAACAGGCAGCAGCCACGCTTGCCAACCGCTGCGACTGCATGGTCGTGGTGGGCGGCAAGAACTCGGGCAACACCCGCCGCCTGGCACAGATTTGCGCGGACGCCTGCGAGCGCACGTATCACATCGAGGAAGCTTCCGAGCTCCAGGCCGCGTGGTTTACCGACGCTCGCCACATCGGCATCACCGCCGGAGCCTCCACCCCGCAAGAACACATCGAACGCGCCGTCACGCGCATCAAGGAGCTTTGCCGCTAACCATGGACCAGACCGTACCCGCATACGCCGCCGAGGTGGCTGATTACGGGCGCAGCCGCGACCCCGAGCCGGGTGAGGGCGCGCTCGTAAAGAACATACGTCCCGAATCGCCCGCGTGGGATGTGGGTATCGAGCCGGGCATGCGCGTGCTCACGGTCAACGGCGAGCAGCTCACCGACATGATCGTGTGGCTCTGGGAGGCCGACGACGACACCGTCGAGCTGGAGGTATTCGATCCACGCGACGGCACCGTCACCCCCGTCGAGCTCGACCGCTTTCCCGGCGAGGACTGGGGCCTGGAGTTCGATGGCCCCATCTTTGATGGCATGCGTACCTGCGTCAACGCCTGCGTGTTTTGCTTTATGACCATGCTGCCCAAGGGCGGTCGCTCCACGCTCTACATCCGCGACGACGACTACCGCCTGAGCTTTTTGCAGGGCAACTTTGTCACGCTCACGAACCTCTCCGACGAGGACGTGCAAAACGTCATCGAGCGCAACATGAGCCCCATGAACGTGTCGGTCCATGCCGTGAGCCCAGATATCCGCTGCCGCATGATGGGCCGAAACGCCCAACGTGGCATGGACGTGCTCGAGGCCATCATGGCCGCCGGCATCGAAATCCACGCGCAGATCGTGCTGTGCCCCGGCATGAACGACGGCGAGGAGCTGCAGAAGACCCTGCGCTTTTGCGAGGAGCACGAGCAAATCACCAGCCTGGGCATTGTGCCCCTTGGATTTACCAAACACCAGAATCGCTTTAGCTGGTCCTACAGCGACAAGCCCGAGCTGGCGCGCGAGACCATCGACATGATCCGGCCCTTCCAGGACCGTGCCTTCGAGCGCTTTGGCCGCCACACCTTCCAGATGAGCGACGAGTTCTATCTGGACGCCGGCATCGAGCCGCCCGAGGCCGATTTCTACGACGGCTACCCGCAGTATTACGACGGCATCGGCATGATCCGCTCGTATCTGGACGAGACCGACGACGTGATGGCTACCGATGCCGAGCGACTGGCCCGCGTCCGCGAGGCCATCACCGCCCGCAACCAGCGCCTGCTGTGCCTCTCGGGCGCCAGCGCACGCGACACGGTGGCGCGTTTTGTGGAGTCGCCGCAGGGCCTTGCCGGCTCTGTCACGGCTATCAAGAACCGCTACTTTGGCGGCAACGTGGACGTAACCGGCCTCATCGTCGCAAGCGACATCCTGGAGCAGCTACCCCAAGACCTGTCGGGGGTTATGCTCTTTGTGCCTAAGCTCATGTTCAACGCCGACGGTATGACCCTTGACGAGTATCATCGTGACGACTTACTCGCAAGCCTTACCGGTCGCGGCGCCGAGGTTCATGTGGTATCGACCATGCCGCACGAGTTGCTCGATACCCTGGAGCACATCCTTGGCATTGTGCCTGCCGACTCTACTAATTCCGCTGACCCTACCCATTAAAGGAGAGCAGATGAAACCTATCGTCGCCATCGTCGGACGCCCCAACGTGGGCAAGTCCACGCTCGTTAACCGCCTGGCCCAGACCTCGGACGCCATCGTCCACGAGTCCCGCGGCGTTACGCGCGACCGCTCGTATCACACGGCCGATTGGAACGGCCGCGAGTTCACTATCGTCGACACGGGCGGTATCGAGCCGCTCAAGAGCGACGATGTCTTTGCAACGTCCATCCGCGACCAGGCGCTCGCCGCCGCCGAGGAAGCCGCCGTCATCCTGTTTGTGGTCGACGGCCGCACCGGTGTCACCGAGGAGGACGAGTCGGTCGCCCGCATGCTCAAGCGCTGCGACAAGCCGGTCTTTCTACTGGTGAACAAGCTCGACAACCCCGATCGCGAGAACGACAGCATCTGGGAGTTCTATTCGCTCGGCATCGGCGAGCCCACGCCGCTCTCGGCCCTGCATGGCCATGGCACGGGCGACCTGCTCGACGATATCGTGGCCCTGCTTCCGGAAGAAGAGGACGAGGTCGCCGACGAGTTCCCCGATGCGCTGAACGTGGCCATCATCGGCCGCCCCAACGCCGGTAAGTCCTCGCTGTTCAACCGTATCCTGGGTGCCGACCGCTCCATCGTCTCGAACATCGCCGGCACCACGCGCGACGCCATCGACACGGTCGTCGAGCGCAACGGCAGGCACTACCGCATGGTCGATACCGCGGGCATCCGTAAGAAGAGCACCGTGTACGAAAACATCGAGTACTACTCCATGGTCCGTGGCCTGCGCGCCATCGACCGCGCCGACGTGGCGCTGCTCGTCGTCGACGCCTCCGTGGGCGTCACCGAGCAGGACCAGAAGGTCATGGGCTTGGCCATCGAACGCGGCTGCGCCATCGTGGTGCTGCTCAACAAGTGGGACCTGCTCGACGACGACCGCAAGCGCGAGGCCTGCATGGAGACCGTCGACCGCCGTCTAGGCGTCATGGCTCCCTGGGCCCAGTACCTGCGCATCTCTGCCCTGACCGGCCGCAGCGTGGAGAAGATCTGGGCAATGGTCGACGCGGCCGAAAAGACACGCTCGCAGAAGATCAGCACCTCGCGCCTCAACACGTTCCTCACCGACCTGCGCGAGTTCGGCCATACCGTGGTGGACGGCAAGCGCCGCCTGCGTATGCACTACGTGACCCAGACGGGCGTCAACCCGCCGACGTTCACGTATTTCGTCAACCACAGCGACCTGGTCAACGACACCTACCAACGCTATGTAGAGAACCGTATGCGCTCGACCTTCGACTTTGCCGGCACGCCCATTCGACTCTTCTTTAGGAAGAAGGAGCAAAAGGATGCTTAATCCGATTCTGCTGACCGCCATCTGCGCCGTGGTCTCGTTCTTTATCGGAGCGATTCCGTTTGGCCTGATCCTGGGCCGCGTGTTCAACCACACGGACATCCGCAAGGCGGGCTCCGGCAACATCGGCACCACCAACGCCCTGCGCGTGGCCGGTCCCAAGGTGGCCGCGCTCACCCTGCTGCTCGACTGCCTTAAGGGCGGCATCTGCGTCCTTATCGCGCGTCCGCTCATCGCGAGCGTGGGCTATGGCTTTCCGCCGAACATTATGGCGCCCGGTGCCCCTGGCGACTGGATGCTCGGCGTCATTTGCCTGGCAGCCGTGTGGGGACACATCTTCTCGCCCTACCTCAACTTCCATGGCGGCAAGGGTATCGCAGTTGGTCTGGGCGTCATCCTCGCCTGGTACTGGCCCATTGGCCTGTCGCTGCTAGGCATGTTTATCGTGGCCGTCGCCATCACCAAGTATGTGTCGGTGGGCTCGCTCGCCGCTGCCATCGGACTTCCCATCGCTGCCTGCGCGGTCTTTCCGTACAGCAGCCTGGGCCTCAAGTTTTGCATGGCGATGATCGGCATCACCGTAGTGTGGGCCCATCGCTCGAATATCCAAAAGCTCATGGCCGGTAAGGAGTCCAAGCTCTCGTTTACCAAGCGCGTCACCGAGCCCGACGATAAGTAGGAGAGAGTCATGAATGTTGCGCTGATTGGCTCCGGCTCCTGGGGAACCGCCGTCGCCGGCCTTGCTGCCGCGCGAGCCGAGCGCGTGACCATGTGGGCCCACAGCGAGCAGACGGCCGCCGGCATCAATGGCGAGCACCGCAACCCCCGGTATCTGGTGGGCTACGAGCTGCCCAAAAACGTTGTCGCCACGACGGAGCTGGCGCAGGCGCTCGACGGCGCCGAGGCCATCATCTTTGCCGTTCCTTCGACGCACCTTCGCAGCGTGTGCCACCAGGCCGCGCCCTTTATCGCCGCCGATACCCCGGTTCTGTGCCTCACCAAGGGCATTGAGCCCGAGTCTGGCCTACTCATGAGCGAGGTCATCGCCAGCGAGATCGACAACGAGGCGCGTGTCGCGGCGCTTTCGGGCCCCAACCATGCTGAGGAAATCTGCCGCGGCGGGCTTTCGGCCGCCGTCATCGCCAGCGAGGACCAGCAGGTGGGGGAGACCTTTAAGGACCTGCTCCTGTCCACTGCCTTCCGAATCTATCTGTCGCAAGACATGACCGGTGTAGAGGTCTGCGGCGCTATGAAAAATGTCATCGCCATCGTGTGCGGCATCTCCGCCGGCACCGGTGCGGGCGACAATACGCTCGCCCTTATCATGACGCGCGGCCTGGCCGAGATCAGCCGACTGGCGCACGCACGCGGCGGTCAGGCCATAACCTGCATGGGGCTCGCCGGCATGGGCGACCTCATCGCCACCTGCACCTCGGAGCACTCGCGCAACCGCACCTTTGGCTACGAGTTTGCCCACGGCGTGTCACTCGACGAGTATCAGGAGCGTACGCATATGGTGGTTGAGGGCGCCGTCGCGGCCCGCAGCGTCAGCGAACTTGCCCGTTCACTGGGCGTAGACATTCCGCTTACCTTTGCCGTGGAGCAAACGCTCTACAACGGTGTTACCTTGGATAGGGCGCTCGAAATTCTTACCGATCGCGTCCCCTCTCAAGAGTTCTACGGACTCACCGACTAGCGCAGAAAGGCTTCTACCATGGGTTCCATCAAAATCGCTCCATCCGTCCTCTCGGCCGACATGGCCAACCTGAAGGGCGAGCTCGACAAGATCGCCGGTGCCGACTACGTGCACTTTGACGTTATGGACGGTCACTTTACCGGCAACCTCACCTTTGGCGTTGACATCCTCAAAGCTGTCAAGCGTTCTACCAACGTGCCGGTCGATGCGCACCTCATGGTGTCGAACCCCGACGAGACGGTCGATTGGTACGCCGACGCCGGTGCCGACATGATCACCGTGCACTACGAGGCCTCCACGCACCTGCACCGCACGCTCACGCACCTGCAGCAGCGCGGCGTTAAAGCCGGCGTGGTGCTCAACCCCGCCACGCCCATCTGCGTACTCGAGAGCATCATCGACGTCGTCGACATGGTGCTGCTGATGAGCGTGAACCCCGGCTTTGGCGGCCAGAGCTTTATTCCCGGTACCATTGCCAAACTGCACGAGCTCAAGGCCATGTGCGAGCGTCACGGCGTTTCGCCCCTCATCGAGGTCGACGGCGGCATCTCTTCCAAGAACATCGCCGATGTCGTCAATGCCGGCGCCAACGTGCTCGTGGCCGGTTCTGCCGTATTTAAGTCCGAAGATCCCGCTGCCGAGGTTGCGCTGCTGCAGAAGCTGGGCAACGAGGCCGCACAGGAGGCATAATCCCTTATGACCGCAGGTCAAAACCGCATACCCGTGAATCTTGACTATGCCGCCTCGACGCCTATGCGCGCCGAGGCGCTCCTTGCGCAGCGCGAGTACGACGACAGCGAGCTTGCCGGCGTCAACCCCAACTCGCTGCATTCGCTTGGGCGCAAGGCCGCTGCGCGCCTAGAAGTGGCACGTCGCGAGATTGCCCGCAGCTTTGGCGCGCGCGTCCGCCCGTCCGAGATCATTTTGACCAACGGCGGCACCGAGGCAAACCAGCTGGCGCTCCTCGGACTTGCCGAGGGCGCTCGTCAGCGCGATCGCAAGCGCGACCGTGTCATCGTTTCGGCCATCGAGCACGATTCGATTCTGGACAACCTGCCGTTGCTGCGCGCCGCCGGCTTTTTCGTCGACCTGGTGCAGCCCTGCCGTGCGGGCTACATTGAGCCCGCCGCGCTTGTCCAACTGCTAGGCGACGACGTGGCGCTCGTGAGCGTTATGGTCGCCAACAACGAAACCGGCGTGGTGCAGCCCATCCGCGAGCTTGCCGCCGCCGCACATGCTGCCGGCGCCTTGTTTCATACCGATGCCATCCAGGGCTACTTACATATTCCGCTCGATGTCACCGAGCTGGGAGTTGACGCTATGACCGTTGCAGCGCACAAGATTGGCGGCCCCGTGGCATCCGGCGCGCTCTACCTTAAGAGCCGCACGCCGCTGCGCCCGCGCATCTTTGGCGGCGGACAGGAGGCCGGTCGTCGTGCCGGCACGCAGGACCTGCGCACGCAGCTGGCTTTTGCCGCTGCCGCTTCCGCGCTGTTGCCGAATGTTGCCCAGGAGCGCACAACGCTGCAGGCCTTATCCGATAAGCTCTACGCCACGCTTACGACCCATCCTCGCATTCACGCCACGATGGGCGACTACGCGCATGCCGATCGTCTGCCCGGCATGGTATCGATCTACGTCGACGGCATGGACTCAGAGGAACTCATCGTCAAGCTCGATGCCGCCGGCTTTGAGGTTTCGGCCGGATCGGCTTGCTCGAGCGGCAGCATGGACCCGAGCCACGTGCTCAGCGCCATGGGCATTGGTCGCGAGCAGGCGCTGGGCGCACTGCGCATCTCCTTCGATGACCGCATGAACCCGGCTGACCTGGACGACTTTGCCCAAGCGCTGCTGTCGATTGTGGGTCCCGCATGATCGTCGCCGACCTTGAGCGCGCTCTGCTGACGCGCTATCCCAAGACGGACGCCGAGGGCTGGGATCATGTAGGGCTCTCCGTGGGCGACCCTGCCGCCGAGATTACCGGCGTGGCCTGCGCGCTCGATGCGACCGAAGCTAATGTTCGCCGCGCACAAGATGCTGGTGCCAACGTGCTGCTGACGCATCATCCTATCTACATCAAGGCGCCTGAGGCGTTTTGTCCGTCGGATTCCGCACGCCCCCAGTGCAGCGCGGCGCTCTATGAGGCGGCCTGTTGCGGCGTGAGCATCATATCGCTCCACACCAACCTGGACCGCTCGCACGAAGCACGCGTCTGCCTAAGTACGCTGTTGGACGCCGCGCCCGCAAGCTCGCTGGAGCACGTGGACGACCCCGAAGCGACTGGCCTGGGCGCGCTTGCAACGCTCAACGACCCCTGCAGCCTGCGTGACCTTGCCACTCGCGCCGCCACGGTGTTTGGCAGCGACCCACGCGTGTGGGGCGAGGCCGATAGCCCGTGCCGAACCGTCGCCATTTTGGGCGGCTCCCTGGGCGATTTTGGTGAGCTTGCCATCGCCGCAGGCGCAGATGTTATTGTGACCGGAGAGGCCGGCTACCACGTGGCGCAAGACCTTGCCTTGCGCGGGCTGCCGGTGATCTTGCTCGGCCACGACCGCTCTGAGGAGCCGTTCGTTGATATATTGATGAACTCTGCAGTTGACGCCGGGGTCGACCCCCGTCATGCGATTAAAATACTGAACCCTTGCCAATGGTGGACTGTGACAAAAGGAGAGAACTTATGAGCGCCGGCGCTACGCTACTCAAGCTGCAACAGATCGATTTGGAGCTCGCCCGCAACAAGAGCGAACTTTCCAATATGCCGGAGCTCAAGGAGCTCGCTTCCAAGCGCAAGACCTATGTGAAGCTCAAGGCCGAGATGACCAAGCTCTACGCCCAGCGCAAAGACCTGGACATTGAGATCGACGACCTCAACACCACCGAGATTCAGACCAACAACGCCATCGAGGCCGCCAAGAAGCGTCACGTCGACGGCTCCGACTACCGCGAGGTTCAGGACCTGGAGAATGAGCTCGCCACCCTGGCCAAGCGTCTGGACAAGATCGAGCACACCCGCAAGGACGTCGTTGTCGCCCATAAGGAGGCGCTCGACCGCGAGGTCCGCGCGCAGGCGATCATCGCCAAGTTCGAGGAGGGCGTGAAGGCCGATACCAAGGCCGCCCGCGCCAAGGCTGCCGACCTGCAGGCTCAGATCGACGCCGCCACGAAGGAGCGCACCGCGCTTGCCGCTACGCTACCGGCCGACGTGCTCACCGACTACGAGCGCCTGCTCAAGCAGTTCCGCGGGCTGGCCGTCGAGACCATCCAGGGCAACATCCCCACGGTCTGCCACACCGCGCTGCAGGCATCGTCCATGAGCGACCTCAACCATGACGGTAGCGAGATTACGCACTGCCCGTACTGCCACCGCCTCCTGGTACTCCCGAGCAAGGAAGCCTAGCGATGACATCGGCACCCAACAATTCAATGCAACTTGAGGGAAAAACGATCCTGCTGGGCATTACCGGCGGGATTGCCGCCTATAAGTCGTGCAATATCGTGCGTCTGCTGCAAAAGCGCGGCGCACGCGTCAAGGTCGTTATGAGCGAGCATGCCACGGAGTTCGTGGGGCCGCTTACCTTCCGCGCGCTCACCAATGAGCCGGTCGCGGTTGGACTATTCGACGACCCGTCTGACCCAATCCACCATATTTCGCTGGCGCAGGAGCCCGATCTGGTGGTCGTGGCGCCCGCGACGGCCAATATCATCGCCAAGATGGCCAACGGCATCGCCGACGACCTCATCTCCACCACGCTGCTGGCAACGCCGCGACCCGTCGTGATCGCGCCGGCCATGAACAACGGCATGTGGAAGGCACCGGCTACACAGGCCAATATGGCCACGCTGCGCGACCGTGGCGTGCGCGTGGTGGGTCCGGGCAGCGGCTACCTTGCCTGCGGCGACGTAGACACGGGCCGCATGAGCGAGCCCGAGGACATCGTCGAGGCTGTCAGTGAGGTGCTCAACCCCGCACCTCAGGATCTGGCAGGTAAGCGCATCGTGATTACCGCCGGCTCCACGCACGAGCCGATCGACCCCGTGCGCTTCATTGGCAACCGCTCTTCGGGCAAGATGGGTATCGCCCTGGCAGGGGAGGCTGCTCGCCGCGGTGCTGCGGTCACGCTCGTGTTGGGACCGACATCGCTCGATGTGCCCCACGGCGTGGAGTGCGTGCGCGTGCAGACCGCCGCAGAGATGCTCCAAGCTGCCCTGAACGCCTTCCAAACGGCCGATGCGGCAATTTGTGCGGCCGCCGTCGCCGACTACACCCCCGCGGCCCCTGCGGATCATAAACTCAAAAAGTCGAACGAACGCTTGGATCACATTGAACTGGTCGAGACAGTCGATATCTTGGCTGAGCTCTCGCGCCAGAAAGGCGAGCGCCGTGTAATCGGATTTGCAGCCGAGACCGATAATGTCGTGGAGTACGCCGAGCGTAAATTGGCCCGCAAGGGATGCGATGCGATCGTCGCCAACGATGTCTCGCGCGCCGATTCGGGCTTTGGCACCGACACGAACAAGGCCTGGATTGTGAGCACGACGGGCGCGCAAGAACTTCCCGTGCTAACAAAACCCCAGCTCGCAGATACAATTTTGGACTTGCTTCAAAATTTGTAAAAAAGTTCTTGCACTAGTCTAAAGTTTCGGGTTAATATACTCCCTGTTGCGAGCGAGAGCAGAGCAACAAACAAAAGCTTCGGGACGTGGCGCAGCTTGGTAGCGCACTTGACTGGGGGTCAAGGGGTCGCTGGTTCGAATCCAGTCGTCCCGACCAGAAGTTTGCAGGTCAGGCACCTAGTGCCTGACCTTTTTTATTAAGAATCAACGGCTTTCTTTATCGATACTTTCGCTCAACAAAAACTTGTACGTCACCCTCCAAAAATGACAATTTATGACATGTTTGGAGGCTGACGTACACAAAAACGGTACATTCACATTGCGACAGCGCCTTCCTCATGTCTGGACTCTCTATGCTTACGCTGGATAGACATCGCCAGAACGGGTATAGTATCGAAAGTTTTGTCGTTAACCAGCGGGGGAGTCCTGTGGGCATCAAAAAGAAGATCAAAAAGGAGCTTATCGGCACTTCCGATTACCCGTCGAATAAGATCTTTACGATCTCCAATTTCATCACCTTTACGCGCCTGATCCTCACCCTGGTATTTCTGTACCTGTTTGTGACGGATAACAACCGCGTCATCGCCATCGTTATCTACGCCGTTGCCGCCTCCACCGACTGGATGGACGGGCAGATCGCCCGCATGACTAAGACGGTCTCGTGGCTCGGCAAGGTTATGGATCCCATTTGCGATCGCGCGCTGCTGTTCACCGGCGTACTTGGCCTGGTGGTCCGCGGAGAGCTGCCCATCTGGGTCTGCGTGCTCATTATAGGCCGCGACATCTATCTGGGCATCGGCACGCTTATCGTGCGTCATTATCACCGTCGCCCCATCGATGTCGTCTTTCCCGGAAAAATTGCCACTGCGCTGCTCATGACCGGCTTCTCGCTCATGCTGCTCGGGTTCCCCGTTGTTGACGGCCTGCGCCTTTTACCTCCAACCCTCACGGCCTTCCCGGGCCTCAACGGAAGCTCGGTGCCCCTCGGCATCTTCTTTGTGTATGGTGGTGTGATCTTCTCCATGCTCACCGCTGTCATCTACTCCATTAAGGGCAGTGTGGCCATTAAACAGGCTCTCGCGCATCCCGAGGACGAGGACATCGACTTTCTTAACCCCGAAATCGAAGACTGATTCGTTGGGGTATGATTACGTACGGTTCATTATTTGCGGCACGTCCGCGATAAGTTAGGGGTTGTCATGGACAACATGGTTAACAATATACCTCAGAATGATAAGACTGCTGACGCTACCTGCGTATTCCGCGTGCCTTCAAGCGACGTCACCGTTCCCGACCTCATGGCCAACGTGCGCATCACCGCCCCCGTTCTGTCCATCGTCAAGGGTCCGCAGACTGGTGCCGCCTTTGAGCTCGAGGACGACGTGACCACCATCGGCCGCGATCCCGCGAATGGCATCTTCCTCAACGACATGACTGTCTCGCGCAGCCACGCACGCATTATTCGTGAGGGCCTGGGCGCCCGTATTGAGGATCTGGGCTCGCTCAATGGCACCTGGGTCGACGGTGCCATTGTCAACGCGGCTCCGCTGCACGACGGCTCTTCCGTTCAGATCGGTACGTTTACGCTCATCTACCACGAGAGCACGCCGGAGCGCATCGAAACCGGTGAGTAGGGCATGGCCGAACGCAACTATCTGAGTATCGGCCAAGTCGTCAACCTGCTTCGAGGCGCATACCCCGATCTTTCGAACTCAAAAATTAGATTTCTAGAAGATGAGGGGCTCATTACCCCTCATCGTACGCCTAAGGGATACCGTCAGTACTCCAAGGAGGACGTTGACCGCCTGGAGGTCATCCTGCACCTGCAGAAGACCCGCTATATGCCGCTCAACGTGATTAAGCAGCGCTTGGAAAACGCCACGGACCTGTCAACGCTCGCCTACGAGGTGGGCTTGCTGTCCGATGTTCCGCTTAAGACAGAGCCCAAGGAGACCAAACAAAAGCTGCATCCCATCGAGACCATTCCCGATATGCTGGGCGTCGAGATCTCGTTTATCCGCTCGCTCGCCGAGAACGACCTCATTCGCATCATCAAAAGTCCGCAGAACCGTGAACTCGTCGATGGTCGCGATTTTCCGATCATCCGCTACTGCTCCGAGCTGTCACGCTTCCATATCGAGCCGCGCAACCTGCGTCAGTACGTGTCTTCCGCCAACCGCGAATCCTCGATGTTTGAGCAAGTGCTCGTAAGCATGCTCGGCATGGATACCTCCGATGACGAGCGCGACGCCAAGCTCGAGCGTGCGTTTAAGAAGCTTCACGACCTGACGGAAGGCGTGCACACCGCGTTGCTCAAGAACCGCGTTTTTGAGTCGCTCAACGCCGTGGTCGAGGATGCCGACATCGATGCACTCGATGAGGAAATCGCTCGCTCCGAGTCCACCAAGGCCAAAAACGAAGAAGCTGCCGCGCCGGCTTCACACGAGGATTCTCTCGTAAAGCCGCTCAAGGTCGTCGCCCCCTCGCAATCCGACACTGTCACCGCGGGCAAATAACAGCTACCGCTTATCCGGCAACCCATTGAAAGGTCATGCAATGTACGACTTCGAATCTCAAATCGTCGACATCCCCGACTATCCCGAGCCCGGAGTCATCTTTAAAGACATCACGCCGCTCTTTGGCAATCCCGAGGCACTGAAGGCCATGGTGGATGCGCTGGCCGAGCATTTTGCCGACATGGGCATTACTAAGGTCGTTGGCCCCGAGGCCCGTGGCTTTATGGTTGGCGTACCGGTGGCTGTAGCCCTTGGCGCCGGCTTTGTTCCCGCACGTAAACCGGGCAAGCTACCGCGCGAGACCGTGAGCCAGAGCTATGAGCTCGAATACGGAACGGATTCCATTGAGATCCATGCCGACGCTATCAGCTCTAAAGATACCGTGTTGATTCTGGACGACTTGGTCGCGACGGGCGGAACCGTCGAGGCAACAGGTAAACTGGTGCGAGATATGGGCGCAAAGCTTGTCGGTTACGGTTGTATCCTTGAGCTTGCGTTTCTCAACCCGCGCGAGAAGCTCACGCCGTCTGATGACGATGTGGAGCTCTTTAGCCTGGTGACGGTGAACTAGCCGTTACCCTTAGTTACTGGAAAGGAAGCTACATGCGCACAGCAAACACGCACAAAAACATGGCACGCTGCGCTGCTACGGCAACCCTCGCTTGTGTTTTGGGCTTGGGCCTCGCGGCTCCTGCCTACGCCGATACCGCATCCGACCTTGCCGCTGCTCGTACGAAGCTCGAGCAGATCGGTACCCAAACCCAGCAGATTTACGATGAGCTCGCCACGCAGACGCAGGCGCTCGACCAGACTGCTGGCGAGATCACGCAAAAGCAGCAGGAGATCGCCGATGGTCAGGCCAAGCTCTCGACCTATGTCGCCGGCGAGTACAAAACCGGCGGTCTGAGCCTGCTTCAGGTTCTGACCGGCGTCGATGACCTGAGCGATATGCTCAACCGTCTGTTCTACTACGGCAAAGTTTCCGATAAGCAGGCTCAGACCATTCAAGAGGTTAAGGAGCTTAAGCAGCAGCTCACCGATAAGCAGGCCGAGCAGGAGAAGAACGTCGCCACCACGCAAAAGAAGGTCGACGAGCTTAACGCCCAGCAGGCTGAAGCCCAGAACGTCGTAAACTCTCTGGATTCTCAGCTGCAGGCTGAGCTTGCCGCCGAGGCCGAGGCCAACGCCGCGCTGCAGGCCGGCATCAACGCCAGTACCGCCGAGAAGGCCACGGTGAGCAACGAGACTGCCGGTACGACCGAAAACACCAACAACGGTGGCCAGACCAGCAATAACAGCAACCAGGGCGGCAACACTCCGGCTCCTACGCCGGCACCTGCTCCGACGCCGCAGCCCTCCACGCCTGCTCCGGCTCCGACGCCTTCCGTTCCGAGCCAGTCCGTCGATGGCGGTTCTGTTGTCTCGCGTGCATACAGTAAGCTTGGTTGTGCTTATTCCTGGGGCGGAATTGGCCCGAACAGC
Source organism: Collinsella sp. AF18-8LB (assembly GCF_003459795.1). Lineage (NCBI taxonomy): Bacteria > Bacillati > Actinomycetota > Coriobacteriia > Coriobacteriales > Coriobacteriaceae > Collinsella > Collinsella sp. AF18-8LB. Next base: position 819,164 of record NZ_QRWU01000001.1, on the reverse strand, counting down.
TTCGACTGCTCTGGTTTTGTTAGCTACTGCCTCACTGGTCGCTATTGTCGCCTGGGCACCACGGGCACCTTTATGGGCTGGACGCGTGTGTCCGATCCGCAGCCCGGTGACGTTGTGGTCAACTCGTACCACACCGGCATTTACATCGGTGGTGGTCAGATGATTCATGCTTCCGACTACAACACGGGTGTTATCATCAGCTCCGTTGCCGCCGGCATGAACAACAACTATATCTTCGTTCGCTACTAAGTATTCAGATAAAACAAACGGAGATGGACCTCGTGGCTTTGAGTCATGGGGTCCATTCTTTTGCCTTTAGTGCAGGCCGCTATCTAGTTTTGAATACTAGATAGCGGCCCAATCGGTCAGCAAGAAGGCTATAATTGTATGGGAGCAATTAGAAAGGACCCTCTATGAGCTGGGCACTTATCTCAGATTCAAGCTGCAACCTCCGCGATTGGCAACCGACCGCACCCCATACCACCTTTGCATTTGCGCCCCTCAAAATTCGAGTGGGGGAGCGTGAATTCGTCGATGATCTTTCGCTCGACGTTCATGAGCTCAACTGCGCTGTTCAGGCGGAGACGAGCGCTTCTTCGAGCGCTTGTCCCAGCGTAGGGGAGTGGGTCGAGCTCTTCAAATTGGCAGACAAGACCATCTGCATGCCGATCTCTGAAGGCGTGTCGGGCAGCTACAACGCGGCAGCCACGGCTCGCGATATGGTTCTTGCCGAGGAACCGGACCGCAATATTCATCTTGTCAATTCACGCGCAGCTGGCGGCAAAATGGACCTGATCTTCCTGCTGTTCGACCGTTATCTCGCAAGCAATCCGGATGTCTCATTCGAGGATGCTTGCGCATACTTCGATAGCCTTGAGCAGAACAGCAAAATCCTCTTCAGCTTGTGCAATTACGAAAACCTCGCCAAGGCCGGACGTATCCCTAAGGCAGCCGGCGTCATTGCCAACAAGCTCAATATTCGCATTTTGGGCACGGCGAGTGAGGCCGGTAAAATCGAACTCGTCGGACACACCCGTGGCGAAAAGAAGATGTTTGGCAAGATTATCGATACCATGGAGGCCGAAGGCTTTACTGGTGGCGAGGTCGTTATCGACCATGTCGAGAATGAGGCGGGCGCCCAGGCACTTGCCAGCCGCATTGCGGAACACTGGCCCGGCTCCAAGACCACCATCATGCCCTGTAACGGGCTAGATTCATACTATGCCGAGATGCACGGCCTCATTATCGGCTACGGCATGGGCGTGGCTTCGGGCCGATAATGTCCATCAAGACAAACTCATGGGCGGGATAAGGGGCCAGCGCTCTTTATCCCGCCCGTTTTATACGACGGCTAGCTATTAAACCCGTTGAACTTGAGATAGCTCATCAGGTACGACTTCGAAACGAAGGACGATACCGCACTGCGTACGAGCAGCGATTCGCGCGTAACCTGGTGTGCGCTATCGGGCACGGGAGTCTGCTCGACGGAAAACGCCGCACGAATCGATGCCTCAAGTTGATCGACCACATAATCGAATGCCGTCGGAGTGTCATAGCTCAAGCGCTGAATATTAAAGAGCGCCTGAACCGCAGCGATGGGCAGCACCTGCTTAAAGATACAAATGGCGATGAGACGCGCAATCTGTTCTCGGCCATATTGCTTTTTGACCGGAGCAGGTACCAGGCCGACCTTCACGTAATTATTGATCATCGATGGCGTAATGACTGGCTGCTCCACGCAAATGGACAGCGGCTCCATCCACAGCGCGACATATTCAATGACCTGATCGCGGTAGAGCGTCACGTTGGGCAACTGGTCATAGCGAGGCAGACTCAACGTATTAAGTTTGCGCACGATATCGGACTGAATAAATGTATCGGGCAGCACCGTGGGCTGAATATCCTCAGGCTTAATGCTGACAGACGAATCGGACATCGGAATAACGTGGTTAACGTGGTTCATAAAGGTCCTCCGTTCCTTTTCAATATTGTATTCTAGATTTCCCAGTTTTGCATACCACATAGCCGCCAAGAAAATTGGCGGGACAGTGCACTGATGCATCTGTCCCGCCATTTAGTAAATTGATAACAACTTTACATAAGATATATTATCGTACTTATCCACGGAGAAACGCGTATGCGCTCGTTGCTGCTATGGCTCCGTCAGAAACGGCGGTCACAACCTGACGTAAACGCTTGGAACGGATATCGCCGGCTGCGAATAAGCCGGGTGTACGGGTGGCCATCGAATCGTCGGTGACAATGCCGCCGTCAGGAGCCAGATCGACTAGATGCTCAATAAGCTCGGTATGTGGCTGCATCCCCGTAAAGACAAAGATGCCAAACGAGCCAAGTTCAAATGACTCGGTATGAGTCTTACCGGATGCATTGTCCTTAAAGGTGATCGTCGTTGGCATGGCTTCGCCCGAGAGCTCCACAATACTAGTTTGGTACCTAACTGTAATATTGTCCTTTTCGAGTACTCTCTGAACAACACCATCAGGCGCACGAAACTGGTCGCGGCGCAGCACGATGGTCACGCTGTTGGCAATGTCTGACAGGAACAGAGCTTCTTCGCATGCCGAATTGCCACCACCGATTACAAAGACCTGTTTGCCGCGGAAGAACATGCCGTCACATGTTGCGCAATATGAAACGCCACGACCGCGATACGTATCCTCGCCAGCGAAACCTGCCGGTCGCGGCGTGGCACCCATGCAAGCGATAACACTCGAGGCCAGCGTATCGCCCGTATCGTGATGCACCGTAAACAGCGCTGCATCGGCATCGTAATCGATACCCGTAACCATGCTCCATGCAACCTGTGCTCCCAGGCCCTCTGCATGCTGCTGAAAACGCTCGCCGAGTTCGGCGCCACTCAAGAGCGGAATGCCCGGATAGTTCTCGATCTCATTGGTTGTGGCGATCTGCCCTCCCGACATGCCCTGCTCAATCACGGTCGTCGTCAGGTTGGCACGCGCAGCGTAAATAGCGGCAGCATAGCCCGCGGGGCCGCCACCGATAATCGCAACATCGATCGGCTGATCGGTAGTCATGGAATATCCTCTCGTCGAAACATTGACGTTCTTTGCGCTCATACCCAAATTTACGTGAACATGACACTCATGCACTACAATGATAAATCCGTGTCACAACGTCGAAGGGGAGTTATCGATGGATCAAACGCAGACGAGCGACGACGCTCCCCTGCTCACACACAGCACTCCCCAATCGGAGCAAACAGCGCTCTTGGCTCAGCAAAAACCTCTCGTGACCATCGTGCACGCCTCGGTCGGCTCAGGCCATAAGGCCGCCGCAAATGCGATTGCGCAGGCATTCGACCTCATCCGCGGCACCAATGGCATCCCCGAGGATGTTGAGATTGAAGTGCTCGATATCCTTGATTTTGGACGTATTAAATTCGACGGCAATAAGACCGCGGCTTCGTTTACGGGAGCCACACGCCCCATTTACGACCTGACCTGGAGATATACACTTACGGGACATCTTCTCTGGGGTGGCGGCACGGCATGGTCACGAATCATGTTCCCCGCCTTCAACGAATATATTCGTAGCCGCAGGCCCATAGCCGTGGTCGCAACGCACATCACAGCAGCCAATGTTGCCGTGGGTGCCCGCGTAATTACGGGTATCGATTATCCGGTCATCTGCGTACCGACCGACTACGAAGTCGAGGGCTGGTGGCCCCACAAGGACACCGATCTATTCTGTGTTGCCAACGAATTTATGTCCGAAACGCTGCGTCCGCGCAAGGTGCCCGAGGCAAAGATTCGCATTACCGGCATTCCTATTCGCACCGGATTCGACACGGATTACGATCGCGAGGAAGAGCTAGCCAAGTTCAACCTCCCCACCGACAAGACCGTCGTGCTGGTTATGGCCGGCGCCAGTTTACCTCAACCGTACGTCCGCTTTCGCGCGGCGATGGACCAGACCCTCCCCTTCCTACGCAGCTTTGAGGACATGCATTTTGTCTTTTTGCCGGGCAAGGATGAGGAATACGCCGCCCGACTCAAGAAGCTCTTCGACGCCATGAAGCTCGAAAACGTCACGGTTCTGGACTACGTGGACGACATGGCGGCCCTCATGCACGGCTGCGACCTGGCAATTCTCAAATCGGGCGGACTCACCGTCACCGAGTGCCTGTGCGCGCATCTGCCGATGATCCTGCTGGGCAAGTCCTATGGCCAGGAAAAGGCCAACACCACGATGCTCACCGGCATGGGCGCCAGCATGCATGTCACCACCGCACGAGAACTCATCGTAACCCTGCGCCACCTGCACGACCATCCCGAATCACTCAAAGCCCTACTCATCAACGGCGAAGTACTACGCCGCCCCCACGCAGCCGAAGACATAGCCATCGCAACCACGGAGCTCGTAGGCAAACCCCAAAAGCGCAAACGAGCCTTCTGCCGCTTCTACTGGGGCGAAAAACCTGCGCATATCCGCTAGTCGAATGTCCGCCGTTCTGCCGGAGCCGCCCTTATATCATTCCATGCTCAAACATTCTCGCGGGGCGCTCGTATCCCTCTCGCCCGCTTCTCACACATATCATTCCATGCTCAAACATTCTCGCTTCGCTTCGCTCGCTGCGAAACTGCGCGTGGAACGATATGTGTGAGAAGCGGGCGAGCGGCTACTCGCTTGAAAACAACAATCAATCTTTCTGATAAGCAGATGCGGCAAAGGAACAGTCCCTTTGCCGCATCTGCTTACTGCAATTAGTTACTTTGGTTCGCCTTTGCAGCTTCAAATTTGGGGATCCGGCGCAGCTGGTAGTGCGTAAACGTAGTTGACCGGCCCGGCCCGCCTATATATCGTCCCACGCGCAGTTTCGCAGCGAAGCGAGAATGTTTGAGCATGGGATGATATATAGGCGGGCCGGGCCGGTCAGCGGACAGTACGTAAACGACTAAGCGACGCCGCTAGAACCGAAACCGCCGGCTCCTCGGTCGGTTTTGTCTAGTTCTTCTACTTCTACTAGGTTGACCGTGGGGACTTCTTGGATGACGAGTTGGGCTATGCGGTCGCCTTTGTTGATTTGGATGTCGTTGGTGGGATCCAGGTTGATGAGGATAACCTTGAGTTCTCCTCGGTAGTGGGCGTCGATGAGGCCCGGCGTGTTAACTATAGACAGGCCCTGCTTGATGGCCAAGCCGCTACGGGGCTGGACAAAGCCGGCGTAGCCATCGGGCAGGGCGATAGCCAGCCCAGTAGAGACCAGACGGCGTTCGAAGGGCTTCAGGACGCAGTCCTCGTTGGAGCGCAAATCCAAGCCGGCATCGGTGGGATGGGCGTATTTGGGAAGCTCGACGGTGGGGTCGAGACGCTTTATGTTGACGGTAATGTTGGACATGGAATCACCTTAACTTGTCGAGCTCTTGCAGAAACTCATCGACGTCTTTGAAATCACGGTAGACCGAGGCAAAGCGGATGTACGCCACCTTGTCGATCTTGGCCAAGCGTTTGAGCACCATATCACCCAACTCATGCGACGTGACGGCCGTAAGCGTGCGAGAGCGCAGCTCGACCTCGATGTCGTCGATAAGCTCATTGAGCTTCTTAGTGTCGATATCACGCTTGATGGTGGCGCGCATCAAGCCGACGAGCAGCTTATTGCGATCGAACCGCTGCTTAGTTCCGTCCGACTTAATGACCTCGATTGGGTCTTCGCATCGCTCGAACGTTGTAAAGCGGTAATTACACGAGCAACATTCGCGACGGCGCTTAATGGTGTTATTTGACTCCTGCATACGGGAATCAACGACGCGGGTATGTGCCTTGCCGCATTTGGGACAGCGCATGGTACCTCCTCTTAAACGATAACAAGGGTACCATGCGCAGCGCGATAATGATTACGAACGAGCAGGAACCTTAAGATGCGCACCGGCGGCGAGCGAACCATGCTCCAGATGATTGACGTTACGGATCATGTCAGAAGTCTCTTGCGTGGAAAGGCCTACGATTGGATATTCCTCGGCAAGCGACCAAAGAGAATCGCCAGGCTGAACGCGAATGGTCTCGTAGGTAACGTTGGAAACGGACTCAGCATACGCGGCGTGACGAGTGCTAAAGATAGACGTAGCAAGGACAAAGAAGAGCGTAAGCGCAACGGCAACGGCGACAATCGTCGAAACCTTTAGGGCGGCGCGGGTAGGCGCGGCTACAGTCTGCTGAATGCGAGCAGGCTGTACTGTCAGAGGCTGAAAGCCAGAGCGGCCACCCCGAACAACCGTAAAAGTGGGTTCTGCAGGCGTCTCGAGCTTAAGGGCGAGGTTTCCCTGGACCATATTCGTTGCATTCATCATGTTCTCCTCTCACGTGTTTTGCTGAGAACAGTTTTATCAAGCCGCGCGGACAAAAATGTCTGGCGCGGGAACGAATGTTCGGTTATTATTATCTTCGAACAGTTGTTCCTGTCAAGCAAAAATCGAACATTTGTTTGACATGGGTAGAGAGGATGCCCTGATGGCTCGCAAAATTACCAAGCGTCAGCAGCAAATTTACGACTTCATCAAGGAATATCAGCAGGAGAAGGGTTATCCGCCCAGCGTGCGCGAGATGGCTTCTGCCGTGGGCCTTTCCTCCCCCAGCACCGTGCACGCCCATCTCTCTGCCCTGGAGGCGCGTGGGCTACTCAAGCGCGATGCCACCAAACCGCGCGCCCTGGAACTCTTTAACGAAGACGGTTCCTCTGTCTCAATTTCTAAATCTGACGAGCCCTCCGCACCTCGCGGGACGGTCTCGCTACCGCTTGTTGGTCGCGTCGCGGCTGGGATCCCCATTCTGGCCGAGCAGAATATCGAAGACACTTTTACCATCCCGACCGAAATCGCCACTGATCAAGGTTCATTTATCCTTGAGGTGCATGGGAACTCAATGATCAATGTCGGCATCTTCAATGGCGATTACATCATCGTCCGCGAACAAAAGAGTGCCATGAACGGCGAAATTGTCGTGGCCATGATTGATGGTTCAGCGACCGTCAAGACGTTCTACAAGGAGCAGGGACGCGTACGCCTGCAGCCTGAGAATGACTCCATGGAGCCTATCTATGCAACGAATCCCGTTATCCTGGGCAAAGTCGTCGGCTTGATGCGCCGGTTCTCGTAATGCAAAAACGCATCACCATCTTTGACACCGTCCGCGGGTTTACGATGATTTCAATGGCAGGTTTTCACGCTTGCTACGATCTCGCGTATCTGTACGACTGGGATATGCCCTGGTTTACCCAGACTGTCTTTCAAGACATCTGGCGCGCCAGCATCAGCTGGGTATTTTTGTTTATCGCGGGTTGGATGTGCACGCTCTCACGCAACAATATCAAACGTGCCGCCAAATACGCCTTAGCAGCACTCGTTGTCTGGTTGGCAACAACACTTGTCTCAGTCGACGATTCGGTTAATTTTGGCATCATCTACTGCATGGCCGCATGCACCGGCATCGTGGCGTTGACCGATCCCGTCCTTAAGAAGATAACGGCGAGATGGGGCATGCCCCTATGCCTTGTGTTGTTCGCCCTCACCTGGAGCATCCCCAAAACGATCTACTCTGTCCCCCACCTGGCGTGGCTGGGATTTCCGAGCCCTGGGTTTGTCTCAGGTGATTACTACCCCATCATCCCGTTTATCTTTATGTATCTTGCAGGATACTTCGCCGCACACATAGCGCAGAGTATCGATAAGACCGTCCCTAGCTGGGCCTACGCCAACCCCCTGCCGGCGCTCGCCAGCCTTGGACGTCACGCTCTCCCCTTTTATCTGCTGCATCAGCCCATCATTCTGGGCATTTTGGAGCTCGTCTACTCGGTGCGATAACGCTCGAGCCGCGGTGCAATACGAGCCGGCAACTTCGCCACAATGCGAACGCCGTCCTCGAGATATTCCTCATGCAGAAGGGTTCCCTGCTCATGCACCAGCGTGATGAGAGCGCCCTCGCGATACGGGATATCAGCGGAGAGCAACACATCGGTGGCAGCTGCCTCGCGAGCAATGCGATCGACGAGATCGTCGAGCCCCTCGCCCGTTTGGGCCGAGAACAGAACGGCTGCTGGATAGCGACGACGGAAACTCAATCGATCAACGCTATCGAGAAGATCGATTTTATTGAATACGGTCAGCGTTAAACGCTCTCCGGCGCCGATCTCATCAAGCACGCGGTCGACAGCCTCCAGCTGCCGCTCATAGTCCTCGTCAGACGCATCTACGACTTTGAGAATTAGATCGGCACCCAACACTTCGGACAGCGTCGATTTAAAGGCATCGACCAGACCATGCGGCAGCTTTTGAATAAAGCCGACGGTATCGGTGATCGTCATGCCGCGACCGCCGGGCAAGCGATACGAACGCGTCGTCGGGTCGAGCGTAGCAAACAGCTTGTCCTGCGAAAGTACCGTAGAGCCGGTCAGGCGATTAAGTAACGTCGATTTACCGGCATTGGTATAACCGGCTAGCGCGACACGAAATGCCGGTGACTCAATGCGACTCTTGGATTGAACGTCGCGACGCTGTTCAACCTGCCTGAGCTCACGACGAAGTGCAGCGATCTTATTACGAATGAGGCGACGGTCGACCTCGAGCTGACTTTCGCCCTGACCAAAGCGTGAGCCGATGCCGCCGCGCGTCTGCTCCTTGGCAAGATGGCTCCACATGCCGCGCAGACGAGGCAACAGATATTGAAGCTGTGCCAGCTGTACCTGTAGGCGTCCCTCACGCGTCTGAGCATGCAGACCAAAGATATCCAAAATCAGTGCTGTACGATCGATAATCTTTACCGGCTCGCCCACGGCTTTCTCCAAATAGGACTGCTGCGAGGGCGTCAGGTCGTCATCAAAAATAACGACATCGGCATCCATGCGATGCACCAGGCCGCAAAGCTCCTCTACTTTACCGGAACCGATAAACGATTTGGGATACGGCTTTACCAAACGCTGAGACAAGCGAGCCACGCACTGGGCACCAGCCGTGTGGGCAAGGCGCTCCAGCTCATCGAGCGAGCGATTGAGCGGCCATGCATTGTCGCGCCACTCAACACCAACTAAAATGGCACGCTCGGGCTCGGGTGCCGTGGGAACAAGGGGGAAACGGGCCATTAGGCAGCCTCAATACGATGCAGGATATCCTCAACGACCTCATCGATCGTACATTCATCCATATCAAACCACACGATACGGTCATCGCGCTTAAACCACGAAAGCTGACGCTTGGCATAACGACGCGAACGCATCTTAATGAGTTCGCGGGCCTCATCCATGCTCATCATGCCATTGAAAACATCGATGATCTCTTTATAACCAATTGCCTGCATCGACGTCAGGGCATCTCCCAGCCCCTGGTCCATAAGACCGCGGACCTCATCGACAAGACCCTGCTCAAACATCAGATCGACGCGCAGATTAATGCGCTCGTAGAGCACCTCGCGATTACGCGTCAGACCAAACCATAGGGCATGATAATGCTCGCGCGGAACACTAAACTGACTTTTTTGCTGTGCATAGGAGATACCATCATCATGCATCTCGAGCGCACGAATCACACGGCGCACGTTATGGGGATGAATAACAGCAGCCGATTCTGGATCGCGCTCGGCAAGCAGGGCATGCAGTTCTCCCTCGCCAATACGCTCGGCAAGCTCCTGATAGCCCGCACGGCGATCGTCCTCAAGTTCACCCGAGGGAAAGTCCATCTCATCGAGGGCTGCCTTGAGATATAGCCCCGTACCTCCGCAAAAAACCGGCAGGCAACCCGAACCAAGGAGACGTTCAACATGAGCGCGAGCGTCAGCCTGATAAAGCGCAGCAGAATATGCCACACCCGGCTCTACAATGTCGACGAGCCGCAGCGGCGCCGTACACTCATCGGGCGCCATCTTTGCGGTACCGATGTCCATGCCGCGATAGATTTGCATCGCATCGCACGACAGCACTTCGGACGAAAGACGAGCTGCCAAACAGTCGGCAACATCGCTCTTACCAACCGCCGTCGGACCGACGATCGCAACGGCGGAAAGACCTGCCCCGGGAGCAACCATTAGCGCGGCTCGCCCACAACGGAGCCGGACAAATACCAGGTCTTGGCAACATCAACGTCGACATCAACGATCTTGCCAACAAGCTGATCGATGCTGTAACCCTCGGGGATAGGCGCATGCACAGTCTGATTCTTGGGACTCTTGCCCAGCAGGACCGCGTCGTTCTTTTTACTCGTTCCCTCAATGAGCGCCGGCACAACGGTGTGCAGCTCACCCTGGTTATACTCGTGTGCCGTGGTCTCGATAACCTTAACCAGGCGGTTGAAACGCTCAAGAATAACCTCATGCGGCGTAGGATCGTCAATCTCGGCGGCCGGGGTACCGGCGCGCTTGGAATAGATGAAGGTATAGGCCTGAGCATAGCGAACCGTCACGGCAAGTGAGAGCGTCTGCTCAAAGTCTTCTTCAGTCTCGCCCGGGAAGCCAACGATAATATCAGTCGAGAGCGCGATATCGGGCATGCGGTTGCGAATGCGATCGACAAGGCCCAGATAGTCCTCGCGTGTATAACGGCGATTCATCTCTTTGAGGATCCGCGTCGAACCTGACTGGACAGCCAGGTGCAGCTGCGGCATAACGGCAGGCGTCTCGGCCATGGCGTCGATGGTCTCGGGCAGCAGGTCCTTGGGATGTGAAGACGTAAAGAAGATGCGCTCCACACCCGAATCGCCCACGGCACGCAGCAGATCGGCAAAACGCGGCTTACCAAACAGATCGCGACCATATGAGTTAACGTTTTGGCCCAGCAGCGTAATCTCACGCACGCCTTGGCGTACCAAACCGGTCACCTCGTCGACAATCTCCTCGAAGGGGCGGCTCTTTTCGCGACCGCGCACGTACGGCACGATACAATAGGTGCAGAAATTATTGCAGCCCGTCATGATGGGCACCCAGGCGTGATACTGGGTCTCGCGATGCCACGGCATACTCATGGCATCCGTATCCTCATGCTCATTGGTGCGAATATGACGCTTGCCGTCAAGGAACGCCTCGGCAATGAGCTCGGCCACATGAGCGATGGAATGTGTACCGAAGATGACGTTGACGTTATCGACGTTGGTAAGCAGACCCTCGCCATCGCGCTGCGCGATGCAACCACCAACGGCAACAACACGTTTGCCCGAAGGCGAAGGCGGCAGGCTCTTGCAAGAGTTGCACTGGCCGTACAGGCGAGTATCGGCGGCCTCGCGCACGCAGCATGTCATGAAGACAACGATATCGGCATGCGCGGGATCGAGCGCCATGAGACAACCATACGAATCGAGCAGACCGCTCACGCGCTCAGAGTCGTGCTGATTCATCTGGCAGCCAAAGGTGCGGATAAAGTAGGTTTTACCGGCAAGAATATCGCGTACGGAACGCTGGTCCATGTGCATAAGTCCTAACGATGAAGGGGAGGCAAATCGAGGCAATCAGAAGCTATGCCACAGGCTTAACATCATCCATGACGACGTTATCCATAGCAGCTCGATTGATCTGGTGAACGTAAATAGAAAGGCGGATGGCCGTGCGCGACTCCCCGTTAATGAGGATGTCGGAGAACACGGGCGCGCAGGAAATATCAAAACCGGTTGGGATCAAAAAACCGCGCGCGATAGCCACGGCCTTAATGGCCTGGTTGACCGCACCGGCGCCGACACACTGAATGTTGACGGGTATACCATCCTTGACCATGCCGGCGATGGCGCCGGCAACGGACGCGGGCGATGATTTGCTTGATACCTTCAGGCAATCCATGAAGAAACTCCTGCGTTTAAAAGTACGTTTTAACTGCAATAACTTTATCGTACCGAGTGGACTCGGTAAAGGCACTATTCCTCTTTGGCAAGATCGAAGGTCACGGTGATTCGATCACGCGAAACGCGAATCTTTGGGTCGCCGCAAAGGTTGAGATAGTACCGGGCGGCAAGGTCATTAAAGTCGCGCTCCACAGCACGCGAAAACTGTGCCATATCATCCTTGGCAATACGTAGCCCGCGACGATCCTTTGCGAGATCGACAGGAGCCGGCGCATGCGAGGACGAATCACGCTCGCGCAGCAGACGCGCGGTCACACCGCGAACGGGCTTAATCTGCCCTGCCAAAATGCGATGAGCCGTGCGCTCGGACATCTCAAGACCCAAACCCGCACAGATACGGATAAAGTCCTCAGCATCAGAGGCAAGGCCTAAACGATCGATAACCGGAAGCTCGCTCTCGTCATCAATGAACAGGAGACGAGACGTATCAAGCCGACTTGACGCCTGAGCATAAAGGGTCGCGGCAATCTCAGACGGAGAGCCCAGATAGACATCGCAACCACGCAACTCCTCGAGCGCAAACTCACAAGCAGCGCGAATAATATTATGCGGACCGCGAGCACAGACATAACGTCCGTCCTCATCCTTGACGGCCTGGGGCCAGCTGGACTGATCGGCACGCTCACTGAGGCGGTCGGCCGCAACGCTCACCTTGAAGGCTGAACCAAGATCGACGCCGGACGTGACCACACGGGCCTCGTCGGTGTTCTGCTTGATCGAAAACAATGCCATGCCACGACCGTGAACGCCCCAACGGTCCATCTTCATGCTCTCGAGCTTGGAGGTAACGCGGGCATCGAAGATTCGCTCTTGCATATCCTGCGGAACGCCCGAACCGTTATCCAGAAAGACAAGCGTGCGGACGCCATCTTCCTTGGTCGTGGCGAGATAGACCTTGTCAGCGCCGGCATCGCGAGCATTACGGAGCATTTCGATGACGATGTCCTCGACATGCTGAATGTCGTGCTTAGCCTGGCGCCGCTCGGCCTCCGAAACGCGGAGGCGGACATACCCCTCGCCAAGGTTCTCCTCGACGCGAAGGTTGCCCTCCCCCGACATCGACGCGATAAATGAGATGAGCTCGTTCGCGTCGCTCATGTTATTTAGCGATATCGACAGCGCGGCTCTCGCGAATCACGACGACGCGCACCTGACCAGGATACTCCATCTCTTCCTCGATCTGATGGGCGATATCGTGAGCCAGAACCGTGGACTGGGCATCGGAAATCTTGTCCGGCTGGACCATGACGTGGACCTCGCGACCGGCCTGCATGGCATAGGTACGTTCGACGCCGTCATGGGAGTTGGCGATCTCCTCGAGCTTCTCAAGACGCTTGATGTAGTTCTCGGCAGACTCGCGACGGGCACCGGGGCGAGAGGCAGAGACAGCATCGGCGGCCTGTACCAGGACATCGAGCACCGTGTTGGGGTCGACATCGGCATGGTGAGCCTCGATAGCATGGACGATAACGGGCTTCTCGCCATAACGACGGGCAAGCTCGGCGCCGATAACGGCATGCGGGCCCTCGACGTCGTGGTCGATTGCCTTGCCCAGGTCATGCAGCAGGCCGGCGCGCTTAGCGGTCACAACGTCCAGGCCAAGCTCGGAAGCCATCACGCCACACAGATCAGAGACCTCGAGAGAGTGCTGAAGCACGTTCTGACCAAACGAGGTACGGTAGCGCAGGGCACCAAGGGTCTTGACGATCTCAGGGTGTAGGTCGTGGATGCCGGTATCGAAGGCAGCCTGCTCGCCAGCCTCGCGCACGCGCTGCTGAACCAGGTCGGCAGCCTTGTAGTACATCTCCTCGATGCGGGCAGGGTGAATGCGGCCGTCGGCGATGAGGTTCTCGAGGGCGACACGGGCGGTCTCACGACGAACTGGGTCGAAGCTCGAAAGAACGACGGTCTCGGGCGTGTCGTCGATCACGAGGTTGACGCCGGAAACCTGCTCAAAGGTCCGGATGTTGCGACCCTCGCGACCAATGATGCGGCCCTTGAGGTCATCAGAGGGAATATGCACGGAGGTAACGGTAACCTCGGCAGTGTGGTCGGCAGCGCAGCGCTGAATCGCCAGGGACAAGATCTCCTGGGCAGTCTTGTGGCACTCGGCGCGAACCTGCTGCTCGGACTCGCGAATGATCGTGGCGGCCTCGTGGGTGACCTCGCCGCGAACCTTATCGAGAAGCTCCTTGTGGGCGTCCTCGCGGGTAAGGTCGGCGATTCGCTCGAGCTCGGAGGTCTGCTTTGCGCAGAGCTCCTCGAGCTCACGGGAGCGTTTCTCGACCTGACCGGCTTGGCTGGACAGCTGATGCTCGCGCTTGTCGAGAGCGTCGTTGCGGCGATCGAGGGATTCCTCGCGCTGCATCACGCGGTTCTCAAGCGTACGAATCTCGTTCTTACGCTGTTTGTCCTCGGCCTCGGCAGCTTGCTTGTTCTTGATGATTTCTTCCTTGGCCTCAAGCAGAGCCTCTTTTTTGAGGGTCTCGGCCTGACGCTTTGCATCACCGATCAAGGACTCAGCCTGTGCATGTGCCGACTGGATCTTTTCGTCGGCCTCGTGAAGACTACCCTGCTTGGCGGTGCGCATGTAGGCAATGGCGGCGATGGCACCCAAAACGATGCCAACGAGCGCTGCGATGATAGGCATGCTCACTCCTTTTTATGGATTCGTTACACAACAAAGCGAACCGTCCTTACGAACGGCTCGCGACATTTGAGTAATATGGGCGCAGCTTATGCGGGTCGGATACAGATAAACATATAAACAAACTCATCACAGATGAGCACATATCACAAAGCAAATGACAGTGTTTATCGTACGTTGAACCACAACAACTGTCAAATAAAATGGCCCCAGTACGGCGGCTAAAACAAGGTGAACGGCAGGGCCACAAAACGCATACGCTTAAAGCGCACATTCCTAGCATTCGGCATCGAGACGCGCCTTAACGGCATCGGCGGCGATGTGATACGAGAAGCCCTTGCCCATCAAAAACCGAACCAGTTTTTCGAATCCGCGCGTCTCTGGAACACGCCGCTTGGCGAGCAGGGCTGACGCACGCGCCAAATCGTCTTCGACAGCAAAATAATCCTCGGGATAACCGGGAATGTCATCGAGCACAACATGACGGCGCTTGAGCTCGGTCTCGATTTTGCGCTGTCCCCAACCGCGCCGCTTGCGTTCCTCGATAAAGTATGAGCAAAAGCGGTTCTCGTCTAAAAAGCGATACTCGGTGGCGCGCTCGACGGCGAAATCGATCGCGGGATGGCGAAAGCCGTAGCGAGCCAACTTGTCACGGACCTCACCCGTCGCATGGTCGCGTCGCGACAACATCTCGGTCACCATGGTGAGAGCACATTTACGCTCGATGAGCTGAACCGCCTCACGAAAGTTATCCCAATCACAGGGAAAATCGGGGCGGTTTTTGACATACAGGCGCGCGACCCGCACGGGAATCCAAATGGACCGCTTAAAACCGCCCTCAAGCTCACAATCGATATGTGCGCAAGGCTTTTTGGACTCATATCCGCTCGAGAACGAGGAGGCAGCCTTCTTATCGGGAAAGACGACCGTGGCCTCGGTCACCGTATACGACATGAGCGTAACCGCTACTCGTCGTCGTCATCGAGCATGGCGGACCCATCGATGGCGTAAAGCTCGTCGAACTCCTCGCCGGAAGGCTGATCCGCAGCCGGCTGATCGGTCAGCTCGACCTCGGACGGAGCATCGTCATCAAACTCAAGTCCGCAGGCAAGGCGAACCTTATGCTCAATCTCGTCGGCGCAATCGGGGTGTTCGCGCAGGAACGCCTTGGCGGCCTCGCGACCGTTGCCGAGCTTGTCCTCGCCATAGGCAAACCAGGAGCCCATCTTCTTGCAAATGCCGCACTCGACAGCCATGTCCAAGATCGAGCCCTCCTTAGAGATGCCTGTGCCGTACATGATGTCGAACTCAGCAGAACGGAACGGAGCTGCCACCTTGTTCTTAACGACCTTGGCGCGCACGCGGTTACCGATAACCTCGTCCTTAAGCTTAATGCTGTCGATACGGCGAATGTCGATACGCACCGAAGAGAAGAACTTAAGGGCGCGGCCGCCCGTCGTGGTCTCGGGGTTGCCGAACATGACGCCGATCTTCTCACGCAGCTGGTTAATGAAGATGCACGTCGTGTTGGACTTGGACAGCGAGCCGGCGAGCTTTCGGAGCGCCTGGCTCATCAGGCGAGCTTGCAAGCCGACCGTGGTATCGCCGATCTCTCCCTCGATCTCGGCACGCGGAGTCAGCGCGGCGACAGAGTCGACGACGATGGCATCGATGGCTCCGGAACGCACGAGCATGTCAACAATCTCGAGCGCCTGCTCACCCGTATCGGGCTGGGAAATGAGCACCTCGTCAATATCCACGCCAATGCGCGCGGCATACGTGGGATCGAGCGCGTGCTCGGCATCGATAAATGCCACAACGCCACCCATTGCCTGGGCCTCGGCCAGGATCTCGAGCGAAAGCGTCGTCTTACCGGAGGACTCGGGACCGTAGATCTCGACAATACGACCGCGCGGCACACCGCCGATACCCAGAGCGGCGTCAAGTGCCAGAGCGCCCGTGGGAATGGCCTCGACCTCGAGCTCGGGGCCGCCGTCACCATACCTCATGATGGAACCTTGACCGAACTTCTTCTCGATCTCGGCCTTGGTGGTGGCGATCATCTCTTCGCGCTCTTTACCCGTCGTGGGTGCATGGACGGTACGTACGGGACCTGAATTCTTGGCCATGAATAGCCCTCCTCTTAACAACCTGCATCGATAATAAACGAACGACTGTTCGTGGTCAACCGTTCAGACCAATCATATGCAGGCAGTCTTTCCAAAACCCAACCAAACGCCGACCAAACACTGGCCAAATGCTTGACCACATAGGGCCAAATAAAAACAAGGAAGGAGAAAATACACCTATGACCAGCACAAACGCTAAATTCGCCAGAGGTCCCTATCTCCACAATTAAGGGGCCCTAAGGCCCCTTAAAACACGCCTATTCCATAGAGTTGAGCACAAGGGCAATGCGTCCCAATGCCTCCGTGACCGCATGGGCACGAACACACGAACGGTCGACCTCATAGTGGCAACGCACAGAATCCACGACCGGCACTTCCCCATCGACCGTGCGATACGCCCAGCCAATATAGAAGGTGCCAGCCGGATCGTCCTCGGTACCGCCGCCGGGACCAGCATAGCCCGTTGCGCTCACGGCAACATCGCTCTGGTACAGATCTAGCGACCCCGCCGCCATCTCGCGCGCGGTCTGATGCGACACCGCGGTATAGCGGTCGAGCGTTTCCTGCTCAACACCCAGCACGCGATGCTTGATCTCATCACAGTAGGTTACCGCACCGCCACGCAGCACCGCCGAGGCGCCCGGGATATCGGCGATCGTCGAGGAGATCATACCTGCCGTCAGCGACTCAGCCGTCGAAACCGTCACGCCCCGAGCGCTCGCGCGCTCGACAATATCGCGCGCCAGCTCCTCGTTATGAGCGGAAATCTGCTCAAAAGAGTCCGTCATACCCACCAGGACCTAGACCGAAAAGACGATCTTGCGGCAGTGCCAGAAGTACTGGGCGCCCGAGATAACGGTCAGGACAACGGCAACGGCGTACAGGAAGCGCGATAAAGAGTAGATGCCGAGCGTCAGCGCCACCGGGCCAAGGTGCAAGCCGGCCATCGCAAAGACGCACAGGTAACCGCAGATGGAGACCATCGTGGTCGCCGTCTTGTACTTGCCGAGCTTATCGGCGGCAACGACCACACCAGCGGCACTCGCAACCATGCGCAGGGCGCTCACCAGCAGCTCGCGGAACAAGATAATGAACACCGACCACACGGTTACGGCACCAAAGTCCAAGAACAGCAGCAGGGCAGAGAACACGAGCAGCTTATCGGCGATGGGATCCAAGAACTTACCGAAGTCGGTAATCTCGTTGCGCGAACGAGCCAAGTAGCCATCAACCTTATCGGTGCACGACAGGATGACGTACAGAATAAAGGCGGCGGCGGCGAGCGGGCCGTCGAAGGTGCTCCAATCCGTACCGGCAACGCTCGTGTGAGACAGCGCCGACACGATCATGAACACCGGGATAAAGACGATGCGCACGCACGTCACGATATTGGCGGGTGTCCAGACACTCGTCAGTTCCTTATTACTCTCGTTAGCCACAACGCGCTCCTACTCCACAACATGACCGATAAGCTCATAGCAGAAGCTATCGGTAAACTCGACGGTCAGAATATCGCCCACAGATGCCTCGCTGGCATCCAGATGCACCGCGCCATCGGAATCGGGCGCCTGGAACCAAGCATGGCCAATCAGCTCGGCACCGTCCTCGGTCTCTTCGATACCGTCGACGATCACCTGGGCGCGCTCGCCCACATGTGCGGCGGTGGCGGCAAAACCGAGCGACTCGGCCAGGTCCATGGCCTCCTGGGCGCGCTCGAGCTTGACCTCTTCGTCGACCTGACCCTCCATCTTGGCGGCCAGGCTGCCCTCCTCACGCGAGTAGGCAAAGACGCTCGTGTAGTCAAAGCCGACGGTGTCCATAAAGTCGATAAGGTCGCGGAACTCGTCGTCAGTCTCAGTCGGGAAGCCGACCATGGCCGTGGAACGAATCACGATGCCGGGGATGCGCTCACGCAGATCGCGGAACAGGTCCTCGAGCTCCTGGCGCGAACCGGAGCGACGCATGGCCTTGAGTATGCGAGCATCGCAGTGCTGCACGGGGATATCAATATAGGGCAGCACCTCGGGCGTATCGCGAATGGTCTCAATGAGCTCATCGGTCATGCCCTCGGGCTGCAGGTAGAGCACACGGACCCAGACGTTCTGCGGGCGCACGGCCTCGGCGACTGCGCGCAGCAGCTGCGCCAGATTGCGCGGCGAACCCTCGACGACGCCCTCATCCGCAAAGTCGGTGCCCCAGATGCCCGTGTCCTGACCGATCAGCACGATCTCTCGCACACCGCCGGCAACCAAGTCGCGCACCTCGGAAATAATGCTATCGGCATTGCGCGAGTGATAACGACCGCGGATATATGGGATCATGCAGAAGCTACAGAAGCGGTTGCAGCCATCGGAAATCTTGACGTAGGCGACAGCGCCCTCGACAGTGCGCTTGACCTGCGGAATATAGGCGGCGATCTCACGCTCGACACCCAGCACGCCATCGATGACCGCCACGATGCCGTCCTCTTCGTCGGCCTTCACAAAGGCAGCGACCTCGGGCAGCTCGTCAGGCAGGTCGTCGCCATAGCGCGACGGCACGCAACCGCACATGACGATGGGACAGGAGCGAACGCCGTCCTGCACCTCATTGGCGAGCTCGAGCGTGGTCTCGATGCTCTCAGACGTTGCGGAGGCGAGGAACGAGCATGTATTGACAATGGCGATATCGGCTTCCTGCGGGTCGAATGCCTCCTCGTAGCCTGCGGCGGTCAAAAGAGAACGCATGCGGTCGGTGTCAACCTCGTTCTTAGCGCACCCGAGGGTGATGTAGAGCACGGAGCCCAACGGTGTATCCATGTTGGAGAGCGGTCCTTTCGAATGATATTAGCGGTAGTTGGTGAACTGCAGCGGCTGGCCGTAGTCCTGGTCGCGCAGGAACTGAATCACGGTCTGCAACGCGTCCTTCGAAGCAGAGGAAACACGCAGCTTGTCGGCCTCGATGGCCACCTTGACCTTGAGCTTTTGGTCCTTGATGTCCTTGTTGATCTTCTTGGCGGTCGCCTGGTCGATACCCTCGACGATATGGCCGAGCACGCGCACGGTGCCGCCCGATGCCGCCTGCGGAGCATCCCACGAGACAGCCTTGAGGTCGATGCCGCGCTTGATGAGCTTGGAGCTCAGGACATCGATGATCTGCTTGGAGACAAAGTCAGCCGGGGCGTTGATCGTAAAGAGCTTGTCGCCCTTCGAAAGCTCAATGGTGGCGCCGGAATCCTTCAGGTCATAGCGCTGGGAAATCTCGCGCGTGGTCTGCTGGAAGGCGTTGTCGACCTCTTGCATGTTGACCTCGGACACGACGTCGAAGCTGGAATCTTTAGCCATAATGTTTCCTTTCGCGTACGAGCGGCTTAATAGCTATCGTACGAATAGTCGGTAGAATCGGTGGGCGTCTGACCGTCAGTTGCGGTATCGGCGCCATCCGTGGACTGGGCATCGATGCCGTCGGTGGTATCGGTACCATCAGTGGTGTCGACACCATCAGAACTTTCACCATTCTCGGAATCAGTCGTCTCCTTCTTGGGAACGGTGATCGTCACACGCGCCACGCCCGAAGTCTTGGTATCGTAACGGACCTTTTCGCCGTTCTTGGTAACGGTGACATCGGAAGGCTTGGACGTGGTGATCTCGATCGAGGACTCGGGCGTGTACTCCTGCTCAAAGGGGCCAGTCGCCTGGGCGCCATAGACCGACTTTCCATCGACCTTGACCTCAATCCACGCGGTCTTTCCCTTGGCAACGGAGACCTTGACCTTCGTTACCTCGTTCTCTTCCTTTTTAGCCGTCGTCTTGGTGGCGTCCGAATCGGTCGACTCATCCGTCGACTCATCGGTGTCTTCGTCCTCGTCGACCGTTTCGGTCTTCTTAGAAGACTTCTTGGTCGTCGTCTTGGTAGCAGTGGGCGTCTCGGGCGTGGTCTCGGGCGTCGAAGATGCGCAGCCGCGCAGAAGTACCACGATGAGCGCGATCAGCAGCAGCGTCACGGCACCGATGCCAGCGTAGACGATACGCGGATCGAGCCCGTTGTTTTGAGGAGTACGAGATCCGCCGCGTCCACGACTGGAACTGCTGCGGCCGCCTCCCTGAGGCATACGACCACGATTGCTATCGGAACGACCACGATAGCCACCCTGGCCCTGAAGGCCGCGCTGACCCGAGCGGGGCGCAAGTTCACCGCGGCCTTGATAGCCACGCTGGCCCGAACGCGGAGCCGAAGGGCGCTGGCCACACGGCTGAGACTGAGAGCGAAGACGCGGCGTCACCTGCGTAGTATCGGCATCCGCATAGCCACCGCGAGAGCGTCCGGTGGAGACACCACGGTAACCGCGATCGGAATAGCCGCCGTCGCCGTAGCCGGCACGAGGGTCACGCGCCACGCCGCGGGCAGCGGGGAGTGCACGGTCCTCGGGCATCGGCGCACTGCGGAACCGGTCACGCTGTGAGCGAATCTCCTCGCCCGAACCCGTCTCGGTAATATAACCGGCCTGCTGAGGACGCTGTCCATAGCGGGTCGAACGACCGCCCTGAACCATCAGAAAGCGCCCGTTATCGACCGAGGAACGCGAATTGACGTAGCCGGCGGCGTCCTGAAAACGACCGCCCTGCTGCGACGTCTCGCGTTCGTATGCCATCAGGTCGTCAAAGTAGGCATTGACGACCTCGCGCGGATTGAGGCCCAAAAAGCGAGCATAGCTCGAAATCATGCCCTGCGCATAGCCGCGCGGCGGCATCGAAGCAAAGTTACCGGTCTCGAAAAACTCGATGATCTGCGGCCTGATTTTGATGGTGTTGGCGACCTGCTGAATGGAAAGGCCCATTCGGCGACGCTGCTCGAGCAGCATGTCACCAAAGCGTGCAGCCATCAGAATCCTCCAAACTCACGATCTTCACGTGCCATCTCGGCGTCGACAGATTTCAGCGCGGCAAGTCCCTCCTCGTCCAGCAGAACCTCGCGCGGCTTCGAACCGTCGGGCGGGCCGACGACACCCTTTTCTTCCAGCATGTCCATAATACGCCCGGCGCGCGCATAGCCAACCTTCAGACGACGCTGCAGGCCAGATGTGGAGCCAAGCTGCGAATCCACCACAATATGGGCGGCTTCCCAGATGAGCGGATCATCGTCTTGCGGCTCGGCGACTCCGGTGCGGACAATGCCGCCGCCACCCGCCATGGACATGGAAGCGGGCGCCACGGCAGACAGGATCTCCTCGTGGTAGTCGGGCTCGCTCTGCGACTTGACGAACTCGACAATCTCGTTGATTTCGTCGTCCGAAACAAAGCAGCCCTGGATACGGCGAGGCTTGCCCCAGTCGACCTTGGAGAACAGCATGTCGCCCAAACCGGTGAGCTTTTCGGCACCCATCTGGTCGATGATGACGCGCGAGTCGATGCCCGTGGCGACGTTAAAGGCGATGCGGTTGGTGATGTTGGCCTTGATGAGACCTGTCACCACGTTGGAGCTGGGGCGCTGCGTGGCCACGATAAGATGAATACCGGCGGCACGGCCCAGCTGAGCGATACGAACGATCGACGCCTCGACATCCTTGCCGGCGACCATCATCAGGTCCGAAAGCTCGTCGATGATGATGACCAAGTAGGGCATCTTTTGCGGCGGGTTGTCGTAATGTTCAAACTCGCCGGCGGCCTGCTTTTCGTTGTAGGTCGAGATCTTACGCACGTTGAGACGCTCGAAGACCTTCAGGCGACGCTCCATCTCGGACACGGCCCATTGCAGAGCGCTAGCGGCTTGCTTGGGCTCGGTCACCACGGGCACATAGAGATGCGGCAGACCGTTATAGCCCGCAAGCTCGACGCGCTTGGGGTCGACCATGATCAGGCGAACGTCCTCGGGAAGGGCGCGCATGAGCAAGGTCGTGATGATGGAGTTGATCATGACCGACTTACCGGAGCCCGTGGTACCGGCAATCAGCAGGTGGGGCATCTTGGCGAGATCGGCGACGACCGGCGTGCCCTCGGCGTCGCGGCCGATGGCGAGCTCGAGCGGACCGCCCTTCACATAGGGCAGCACGTCGCCCAGATTGACGTTCTGGCGCTTGCGGTTGGGAATCTCGATGCCCACGAGCGAGGTGCCGGGAATCGGGGCAAAGATACGCACCGACTGAGCAGCGAGCGAAAGCGCGATATCGTCCTCGAGGCTCGAAATCTTGCTCACGCGCTCGCCCTCGCCAGGTTGCAGCTTAAAGGTCGTCACCGTAGGGCCGGCGATCCAGCCGACCACGCGGGCACTGCGGCCAAACTCAAGCAACGTGGACTGCAGCGACTCGGCAGTCTGTTCAAGCTCCTTGTCCGAAGACGCGGCAGAAGCCGACTGCGGGTTGGCATGCAGGATCTCGAGCGGCGGAAGCTTGAGGCCATCCCCTTCTTCGCCCTCGTTATCTGCAGCGTCGTCGTCCACTCCCCCATCACGAGCCGCAGCCGATTCGACAGCACTCGAGGCAGCGCCATCGGCAACCTTGGGATGCTTCAAGAAGTCGGGAATCTGAGGTGTTGCCGAGACAGGATTCACGGCAAACGGCGGCTCGGACTCGTCAATCTTATCGGGGTCGTCTTCCATCGAAAGCTGGCCGGTTACCTGGCCGCGCTTTGCATGGCGACGCGGCAGCAAAGTTGTCTTTGCGGTCTCAATCGGAGTCTCGTCGTCCTCGTCATCACCCTCGGTAAGCTCAATCTCGCTCTCGGACCAAGACGGATCGGGCTCACTCGTATTGAGCTTGGGAACCGTTTTGCCCTTCTTGGCATGTCGGCGCGGCAGCAGCGTCGTCTTAGCGCGCTCAGCCTCCACGGCATCGGACACGTCGACAAACGAATCCTCATCCTCGTCGTCATCGTCCAAAACCGGGTCCGCATCGTTGCCCATGACCGTGGTCATGGCAGCATCAGAGCCCTTTTGACGAAGAATGCTCAGATGCGGACGGGCGACACCAGGCACCGACAGGGCCTCATCGTCACCCCACGGGCTCGCGTTAACATCGGCACGACGGCGTTCGGCAAAATCTGCCGCACGATCGCGGGCGGAGCGCAGCACGCCGCCCACCGAAAAGCCAATGATAACCAGGCCCACGACGACAAGGCCCAGCAGGACTACCATAGCGATAGGCTTACCCAGGGCATTCTGCAGCGCACTCGCAATAAACGCACCGATGTAGCCACCCGAGGCGGACAGATTTTGCGGCGTAAACATGAGGTCACACGAGTTGCTCGTACCCGGCACCATCAGCGAAAGAATGGAGACGACGGCGATAAAGACCACGGCGCCGCCCGCAACAGAGCGCACGTTGAGCGGCGAGTCCTCGCCTAAAAAGAGCGTGGCGGCAAACAGCAAGATGACGATCGGCAACACGTAGGCGCCCAGACCAAAGCCTAAGTGGTAGAAACCGGCAACCGCAGCTGTAACGGGTGCAGTCGCCGGCGAAATCACGGCAATAAAGGACGCAATCGCCAAAACGGCAATGACCACGCCGGCGATATCGCGATTGGCTGAGGGCTCGACCAAGGGCTCAAAATCGTCGAAGTCTGCCTCGTGGCCCTTATTGGCACGCAGATGGGAACCGGCACCCTTAGCAGATGCCGGTTGGTTATTGGCCTTATTGCCTTTGGCGTTTTGTGCAGATCCGCGCGCCAAACTAAACCTCCATGACGACCGGGATGATCATCGGACGGGTACGCGTACGGCTCCAGATAAAGTTAGAGAGCGAATC
The DNA here is from genome assembly GCF_003459795.1 of Collinsella sp. AF18-8LB. NCBI lineage: Bacteria > Bacillati > Actinomycetota > Coriobacteriia > Coriobacteriales > Coriobacteriaceae > Collinsella > Collinsella sp. AF18-8LB. Next base: position 794,819 of record NZ_QRWU01000001.1, on the reverse strand, counting down.
GCGCACGGCCTTGCGAATGGCATCGGAACCGCTGCTCGTAAAGCTGAACTTGCCCTTCTCGATCGTCTTCATGATGGATGCGGAGGCATCCTCGGAGAACTGGTCGTCGATGGCAAACGAAACACCGCGGCCCGAGAACTCGATGGCCTCGATCTTCTTTTGCTTGAGCGAGACGATGGCAACAGCGGTAACCATACCGTCGTTGGCGAGCTTCTGGCGATCGCGCAGGACGATGGGGTCGGTATCGCCGATACGCAGGCCGTCGACGTAGACGACGCCAGACTCGACGGGCGTACCGCGCTTGACGATACCGCCGCGCATCTCGAGCGTGTCACCGTTATCGAGGATAAAGATATGGTCGTCCTTGAGACCCATCTTGCGGGCCAGCTGGGCGTGTGCCCGCAGATGCACGGCCTCACCGTGAACCGGCATAAAATACGTGGGCTTGGCCATGGCCATCAGAAGCTTGAGCTCCTCCTGGCTACCGTGACCGGAGACGTGGACGAGAGCGCGGTTCTTATCCCACACGTCGCAGCCGAGCTTGGCCAGGCTGTTGACGACCTGCTGGACGGCCTTCTCGTTGCCGGGAACAGGAGTTGCCGAAAGGATAACGGTATCGCCCTCGTGGATGGAGAGCGTCTTGTGCTCGCCATTGGCCATGCGGGACAGGGCCGACAGCGGCTCACCTTGCGAACCGGTGCACATGACGACAATCTTGTCGTCGGGCAGGTTATCAATGTCGAAGGCATCGATGATATCAGCGTCGTCGATGTTGAGGTAGCCCAGCTCACGCGCCACGCGGGTGTTCGTGAGCATGGAGCGACCGGTCACAACGACCTTACGGCCGCACTTGCGGGCGGCATCGCAGATCTGCTGCAGACGATGGATGTGGCTCGAGAACGACGCGACGAACACGCGACCCGGCGCATTCTTGATGGCGTGCAGTAGGTTGGGACCAACCTCGGCCTCGGACTTGGTAAAGCCGGGAACCGTGGCATTGGTAGAGTCGGAAAGCAGCAGGTCGATGCCTTGCTTGGCAAAGCGGCTGATAGCGGCATAGTCGGGCGTAACGCCGTCGATGGGCGTCTGGTCGAGCTTAAAGTCGCCGGTGTGCATAACGGTGCCCTGATTGGTGCGGATGAACACGCCCAGAGCGCCGGGGATGGAGTGTGTCATCGAGAAGAAGTCGAGCGAGATGCCGCCGAGGTTGACATGGCTACCGCCCTTGACCTCGCGGAACTTGGGTGCGCGGATGCGGAACTCGGAAAGCTTGCCCTCGATGAAGCCGAGCGTCAGCTTGCTCGAGAAGATGGGCACCTTGTTGTTGAGGTCCTGCAGCAGATACGGAAGCGAACCGGTGTGGTCCTCGTGGCCGTGGGTGACGATGATACCGCGGAGCTTCTCCTCGTTCTCCAGGACATAGGTGTAGTCGGGAAGCACCAGATCGATACCGGGCTGGGAGTCATCCGGAAACATGAGGCCGGCGTCGACGAGCACCATGTCGTCGCCGCACTCAAAGACCGTCATGTTCTTGCCGATGCCATCAAGGCCGCCGAGCGGGATGATCTTCAAGGGAGATGATTTTTTAGCTGCCATAGGTAAGTGTGGTTTCCTTTCTTCGAAACGGGTCTGGAACAACCGACGGGGCGCTTCTGGCAAACCGACCGCCGGGCACATACAACAAAGCATCGCAGAGTCGATGCAGTAACCTCAGTATGATACCCATTTGCCCACCAACAGACCACCCATGCATTAAAGCCCCATCTGAACTGGTCCATCCCGCCGGTTTCCCGTGGGGCGGGCACTGATGAAGTTTCCTGCTCTACAGTCCTGCTCACGACGGAGGCCACATTAAGTGGCCTCCTGTTCGTGCGGAACTCGCGATAAACTTCATCAGTGCCCGCCCCACGGGAAACCTACCAAAAAAGGACAGGTTTGTTTTGGTCGGTTTTATCTGGGAAGATGCTGCTGCGGCTATCTACAGATCTGAAATCTGACTACTGAATAGACTGTCTAACTGAATAGCGAGCGGCACTAACCAGCCCTTTTGCTTGCGACCGGGAGGGGCGCATATGAAGTTTATCGCGAGTTCCGCACGCAAAGGAAAGCACTTAATGTGCTTTCCGTCTTGCGCAGGACTGTAGAGCAGGAAACTTCATATGCGGCCCTCCCGGGCGCAAGCAAAAGGGCGACCCCTGTCCGGAGTCGCCCTTGGTGAGCTGCTTGTGTGTAGCTGTTACTCGGCGTCGTGGTGACGGCGAGGCTTGCGGCCTCCGTTGTCGCCGGGACGGCGCGGACGGTCGCTGCGCTCGGAGCGCTCGCAACGCGGACGCTCACGGCGCTGGAAGTGCTCGCCGTCGCCCTCGGAGGCACCCTCGGCGCGAGCCGGGGCCTCGGGCTTGTCAAGACGATCGAGCGAGATCTTGCCGCGATCGTCGACCTCGATGACGACAACCTTGACCTCGTCGCCAACGTTGAGGACGTCCTCAACCTTCTCGACGCGGCCCTTGGCAACGCGGGAAATGTGCAGCAGGCCGTCCTTACCGGGCAGCAGGTTCACGAAGGCGCCGAAGGGCTGGATGGAGACGACGCGACCGGTGTACTCCTCGCCCGGCTCGGGAACCTTGATGATGAGCTTGATGCGCTCGACGGCCTGGTCCACGGACTCGCCGGTGCCGCCGACAAAGACGGTGCCGTCCTCCTGGATGTCAACCGAAGCGCCGGTCTCGTCCTGGATGCCGCGGATGACCTTACCGCCGGAACCGATGACGTCGCGGATCTTATCGGTCGGAACCTGGATGGAGACGATGCGCGGAGCGGTGCTGCGCGTGGTATGACGCGGCTCGGGGATCACATCGAGCATCTTCTGCAGGATGTACGCACGACCCTCCTTGGCCTGCTGCAGGGCGCGGGCCAGGATGTCGAAGGTAAGGCCGGTGGCCTTGTTGTCCATCTGCAGGGCGGTAATGCCCTCGGTGGTGCCGGTGACCTTAAAGTCCATGTCGCCCAGGAAGTCCTCGAGACCCTGGATATCCGACAGGACCACGGTCTTGCCCTCCTCCTGGATCAGGCCCATGGCGATACCGGAGACCGGGCGCTTAATGGGCACGCCGCCGTCCATAAGGGCGAGCGTGGAACCGCAGGTCGAAGCCATCGAAGAGGAGCCGTTGGACTCCATGACCTCGGAGACCACGCGGATGGCGTAGGGGAACTCGTTTTCGTCGGGGAGCACCGGAAGCAGGGCGCGCTCTGCCAGATTGCCGTGACCGATCTCGCGGCGCTTGGGGCTGCCCATGCGACCGGTCTCGCCGGTGCAGAACGGCGGGAAGTTGTAGTGGTGCATGTAGCGCTTGCCCTCGGTGGGCTCGATGGTATCCAGACGCTGGCCCTCGTTAAGCATGCCGAGTGACAAGACAGAGAGCACCTGGGTCTGACCGCGCTGGAACAGGCCGGAGCCGTGAACGAGCGGCAGGTAGTTGTCCTTCACCATGATGGGACGGATCTCGTCGGCGGCACGGCCGTCAACGCGCTCGCCGGTCTCGACGACCATGGTGCGCATGGCCTTCTTCTCGAGCTTCTTCAGCGCCACGGGAATCTCGCGCTCCCAAGCGGCCTGCTCCTCCTCGGTGAACTCGGCGCGGATGGACTCCTTCAGGGCCTCGACCTTACCGATACGGGAGAGCTTGTCGGCGTCGCGAAGGGCGGCAGCCATCTCGTCGTAGTGGGCGAAGATGCGCTCCTGGACCTCCTCGACGGGCTGGTCGAGCGGGTACTCCTTCTTGACGATGGGGCCGTTAACCTGCTCCCACTCGGCGACGAACTCGTCCTGAGCCTGGCAGAAAGCAGCAAGGGCCTCCTGGCCAAACTTCATAGCGGCGAGCATGTCGTCCTCGGAGATCTCCTCGGCGCCGGCCTCGACCATCGAGATGAAGTCGGCGGATCCGCCCAGCTCCAGGTCCAGATCGGAGTTCTCGCGCTCCTCGTAGGTGGGGTTGACGATAAACTCGCCGGTCTCCACGTTACGGCCGATGCGCACGCAGGCAAGCGGGCCCTCGAAGGGCACGCCGCCGAGCGTCATGGCCAGGGAGGCACCCATGACGTTGATGACGTCGAAGGGGTTGACCTGGTCGGCGACGAGCGAGGTAGCGACAATGTGTACCTCGTTGCGGAAGCCGTCCGGGAAGCTCGGGCGAATCGGACGGTCGATCATGCGCGCGGTGAGCGTGGCCTTCTCGCTGGGACGGCCCTCACGCTTAAGGTAGCCACCCGGGATGCGGCCGGCAGCGTACATCTTCTCGTTGAAGTCGACGGTCAGCGGGAAGAAGTCATAGTTCTTGCGCTCCTTGGAGACGACCACGGTATCGAGCATCGTGGTGTCGCCCTGCTTGACCAGACAGGCGCCAGTGGCCTGCTTGGCAAGCTCGCCGGACTCAAAGGTGTAGGTCTTGCCGTACAGCTCAAAGGTCTTGGATACGAGTGTCATTGTTCTCCTTTACCCCACAGGCCCCTTGCCTGCGGGCTTCTCATGTGACGCGGGCCCCCTGCCCCCGCCACGCTTCAGAGCGTGATTGTTCACGCCCTTACACAAAAAGAGCGTCCCGCATGCAGGACGCTCTTAGCATGTACAAGTTCGCTACTGAATATTGTCGCGAATGCCCAGAGCCTTGATGAGCTCACGGTACTCGACGATGTCGTTCTTCTTAATGTAGGAGAGAAGACGACGACGACGGCCGACGAGCATGAGCAGGCCACGACGGGTGTGGAAGTCCTTCTGGTGGGACTTCATGTGCTCGGTCAGCTCCTTGATGCGCTCGGACAGGATGGCGACCTGAACCTTGGGGTTGCCGGTGTCGACCGGGGTGTTACCGAACTGGGCAGTCAGCTCCGCCTTGCGCTCTTTGGAAACAGTCATTGTTTCACCTTTCGTTTTGCGTCGCCATCGGGCGACTCGATTCGCCTCGGACTGGGAAGCCGCCGGTGGAGCGAGCAACCAAGGTCGAGGTACCAACAGGCCGATATGTTACCACAAGCAGCCCGCGTCTGTGCATCATCACCGACCCAACATGAATTCCATCGCACGGAGGCGCTGATCGGTGTGCGTCGCAGCCCAAACATGCGAAAGCCCGAGCAAGAATGCCGCCGTATGCGGGTCGATTCGCTCGGCCATAAGCGCATCGAAGGTCATGGACATGAGGGCGCGCAGCCACGCGACCTCACCGGTCGACACCAGCTCGGCACCCGGAACGCTCGACGCACACGACCCGCACATGAGCCCGCCGGCCTGGGGCGAAAAATACGACAGCATAGGGTCTCCGCACAGCACGCAAGCCGAAAAATCGGGTCGGTAGCCAACGTGCGATAGCAGCTTAAAGACATATGCCGCCACGAGCAGGTCCATATGCGCCGCGTCGAGCCCGCCGCCCACCAGGGCAAGCGCCCGCTGCGTGATGGCAAAGGTAAACGGGTCCTCGGCGTCCTCGAATGAGCACACACGCGCGACCTCGGCAATCGCGCTTGCGGCGCAGGTCGTCTCGTAATCGGGCGCGGCGCCGAGCGGCGCTTCCATAAGCTCGGCCTGGGAAACCACATCGAGCGAGCGTCCATGTGCGAGCAGCATATCGACGGTACAGAACAGCTCGCAGCGCGCTGCCAAGCGCCCACCGGGTTTGCGCGCGCCCTTTGCCACGGCACGAACCTGCCGACCCCGCTCGTCAAGCATCGTCAAGATCAGGTCGGTCTCTTTGAGCTTAGTCTTATCGAGCACGAGCACTTTCGTGCGATATGTGCGAGAGCCTGCCATATGCGTTCGAAAGGCTAGTCTTCGGCGCTATACCCAAAACGGCGAATCTGAGCCTCGTCGTCGCGCCAACCGGCCTTGACCTTTACGTCCAGCTCCAAAAAGACCTGCGTGCCAAAGATGCGCTCAAGATCACGACGGGCATCGATGCCGATATGTTTGATCATCTCGCCGCCCTTGCCGATGATGATGCCCTTTTGGCCCTCGCGCTCGACGTAAATGGTGGCATGTACGCGCAACACCTTTTTGGTCTGCTCGAGCGCATCACAGATCACGCCCACGGAATGCGGAATCTCATCACGGGTGCGGCGAAGAACCTTCTCGCGCACAAACTCGGCAACGAGCGTCTCGTCGGAAGCATCGGTGCCCATGTCCTCGGGGAACCAGCGAGGACCCTCGGGCAAAAAGTGCGCAACGGTCTCGATGAAGGCATCGACGTTAAAGTTCTTGACCGACGACGTCACGATCTCGTCGTCATAGTCCATGAGCTCGTGGGCTGCCTTGAGCTGCTCCATGACCTGTGCGGGGTCGGCCTCATCGGCCTTGGTGAGCACCAGGACCTTCTTGCAGCGGGCGCTCTTGACGCGCTCGGCAACCCAGGCATCTCCCCTGCCGATCGGCTTGGTGGCGTCAATCAAAAACGCGACGACGTCAACATCGTTCAGTTCGAACAGCGCACTCTTGTTGAGCTCGGAACCCAGGCCATCCTTGGGCTTATGAATACCCGGGGTATCGACAAAGACCAGCTGGTAGCCGGGACGATTGACGACGGCGCGCATACGGCGGCGGGTCGTCTGTGCCACCGGCGAGGTGATGGCAACCTTTTTGCCGTAGCAGGCATTAAGTAACGTGGACTTGCCGGCGTTGGGGCGACCGACCAGGGCCACGAAGCCGCTGCGGAAACCGGGTTCCACGTCACCAAAGCCCATAGGACCGTCATCCTCGTCGCATAGGGCGTCGAGTTCCTCATCGCTCATGCCCTCAAACGGGTCGAATTCCTCGACCTCGTCCAGAACCTCATCGGTAGGCTGCATATTGTCGGACATGGGAATCCCTTTCTAAATAAAGCCAAGCGCGTGGGCAAATACCAGCACGCCCACAATCGCGGCGGTGATGGAAAGAACGTATACAGAGGCGGCGGCGATGTCCTTCGCACGCTTGGCCAGCGGATGAAGTTCCTGGGTCGCCAGGTCGACGATGGCCTCCATAGCGGTGTTGCACAGCTCGCCGTGAATCACCAGGCCACAACAGATGATAATCGTGGCCCACTCGGCAATGTCGAGCCCCACGATGCAGCCGGCAACGACGGTGCACACGCCCGCAACGAGCATGACCTTAATGTTGCGCTCGGTCTTGACGGCGGTGACGAAGCCCTCCATGGCGTAGGAAAACGACTTTAAGAAGGACGGATGGTCCTTGTTCGATCCGGGAATCATAGACGGCTCCTAGTCGTGGACGTGGTTGGTGATGGGGCCGACGTGGACTAGCTTGGGGTCCTCGCCGCGCTCGAGCGCCAGATCGCGCAGGATGGCGTCCTCGCGGGCCTCCATGACCTCGGCCTCGTCGTCCTCGATGTGGTCATAGCCCAGCAAGTGCAGCATGCCGTGTACGAGCATCAGACGGCACTCGCCAGCGGGGCTATTGCCAAAACCGGGGGCCTGACGGGCAATAACCTGCGGGGCCAAGATAATATCGCCGAGCTCGAGCGTCTCATCGGCGGGAATATCCTCGTCAAAGGCCGAATCGCACTCGAACGAGAGTACATCGGTGGGGCGGTCGATACCGCGCCACTCGTGGTTGAGCCCGTGCATCTCGTCCTCGTCGACATACGAAAGGGAAATCTCGACTTCACGTTCAACGCCCTCAGCGGCGAGCACAACCTCGCAGATGTGTTCCACCTCTTGCGCGTCGAGCAGCGTATCGAGCTCGGCATCGTTGCTGATCAATACACTCAACGGGACTCCTTTCGGTCGCGCGAGCGTTGCTCACGCATATCATCATAAGCATCGTATGCCTCGACGATACGACCCACCAAGGCATGGCGCACCACGTCGGCATGCTCCAGGTGCGCAAACGCCACATCGTCGACACGGCCCAAAATCCGCTCAACGTCGGCAAGACCGCCACGACGACCCACCAGATCGCGCTGGCTCAGGTCGCCGGTAATCACGAACTTGGAGTTAAAGCCCAAGCGCGTCAGGAACATCTTCATCTGCTCGGGCGTGGTATTTTGTGCCTCGTCGAGTACCACGAAGGCATCGCTCAGCGTACGGCCGCGCATGTAGGCGAGCGGGGCAATCTCGATCACACCGTGTTCCATAAGCTCATCGGTGCGCTCGCGATCCATCATGTCAAAAAGGGCGTCGTAGAGCGGGCGCATATACGGGTCGATCTTTTCCTCGAGGGTGCCGGGCAAAAAGCCCAGGTTCTCCCCCGCCTCGACAACCGGGCGCGTCAAGATTAGGCGACCCACCTCATGACGCTTAAGCGCGGCGACGGCGAGCGCCATGGCCAGATAGGATTTACCGGTACCGGCAGGACCCAAACCAAAGGTTATCGTATGCGAACGAATGGCGTCCACATAGCGCTTTTGCCCGAGCGTCTTGGGGCGAATGACGCGGCCGCGATACGAAAGCAGCACGTCCTCGCGAAGCGACGTAGCCTCGTGCTCACCGTCGCGCAAGACGGCCAGGCAACGCGAGACATCGTCGGCAGAAAGGGTACGGCCGGCCGCCGCCTCGCGAAAAGCATGTTCGAAAAAGCGCGCCACGAGCTCGACCTCGTCCGGGTCACCGCTCACGGCGATGCTATCGCCACGGGCGACCACATGGGCGCGAACCAAGCTCTCGAGCGCACGAAGGACGCCGTCGCCGGCGCCCAAAACGCGCGAGGGGTCAATTCCCTCGGGAACGGTAAGTCTAATCTTCGAGGCTTCCATGAACCTCCCTACATGCATGGACCAAGTCGGAATCATCGACTCCGATGATAGTAACATCGAGCAGGCACGGAGCTGTAAGTCCACAGGTATCGTCAAGACGGGCATGATGGAACGAGCCGAGTGTCAGGTTGTCACCATACTCGAGCACGGCGCGCTCAACGGTTCCCACGCGACGATGAGCGTCGGCAATGGCGAGCTCCTGAGCAGCCGCGCGCATGCGGCGGCTGCGCTCGGCCATGACCTCAGGTGGTACCTGGTCGGGCATGTCGGCGGCGAGGGTGCCGGGGCGCTTGCTATAGCGGAACACGTGCATGCGCGAAAAGCCCACGCGACGGCATAGCGCCAGCGACTCCTCGAACTCCCCATCCGTCTCACCGGGAAAACCGACGATAACGTCGCACGAAAGAGACGCCTGCGGCAGGTTGGCGCGAATCATGCGCACCGTGTCCTCAAAGGCCTCGGCGCTATAGGGACGGCCCATGCGATGCAGGGTCGCCGTGCAGCCAGACTGCACGGGCAGGTGCAAAAACGGGGCGATACGCTGCGGATAGCGAGCCATAACCTTAAGCAGGCGCTCAGAGATATCCATGGGCTCGACCGAGGAAATGCGCACATGCGGAATAGACGTGCGCTCCATAATGGCCTCGAGCAGCTCATCGATTTCGACATGTTCATCGGTCGCGCTCTTGCCGTCATAGGCACCCAGATTCACGCCGGTCAACACGACCTCGGGCACGCCGGCCTCCTGGGCCTCGCGAACTTGCTCGAGCACGGACTCGACGGGCACGGAGCGCTCGGGGCCGCGTGCCTTCCACACAATGCAATAGGTGCAGCGATGGTTGCAGCCGTCCTGAATCTTCACGCCCAGGCGAGAGCGACCGAGCGCATCGACCACCTCGCCATCACTGCAGGCTGGAACACTATCGGACTCAACGCCCAGCACCTCGCAGACACGTTCGGCGACATCGATCTTGGACGGCTCGGCGATCACGCGATCCGAAAGCTCCAGCAGTTCCTCGGGATGCAAATTGACCACGCATCCGGTCACGACCACATAGGGGTCGTTTGGATGGGCCAGAGCATGACGGACGGCCTTACGGGTCTTGGCCTCGGCCTCGCCCGTAACGGCACAGGTGTTAATGACGATCAGATCGGCATCCTGGGGCTCCACCATGGCAAAGCCCAGGCGCATAAGATCGGCAGTGATACGGTCAGACTCAACCCGGTTGACACGACATCCGAGGTTGACGACGGAAATATGGGGTGCGAGCACGCGGGCTCCTTAATCGAGGATATCGTCGAGGGCACTCTTGATACGGTCGGTCACCGACTTCTTACCGGAAGCGACGTCATCGCCCATCTCATCGGCAAAAGCACGGAGCAGCTCGCGCTGCTTATTGGAAAGATTGGTGGGAACGACCACGCGCAGTTGCACGATCAGGCGGCCACGCGAACCGCCACCGCCAATGCGCGGCATGCCGTAATTATTGACGCTCACGGTGTCGCCGTACTGGGCACCGGCGGGAACCGTCACCTTAACGACCTCGTCGGGCATAATGCCCTCGACCTCGATCTCGCAGCCGAGCGCAGCCTGTGCAATCGAAATATCGCTCACGAGGTACAGGTCGTCACCGTTGCGCTTAAAGCGCTCGTGGTCGGCGACGCGCACGTTGACAATCAAGTCGCCCGAAGGCTCGCCGCGAAGGCCGGCCTCGCCAAAGCCGCTCACACGCAGCTGGCGACCGGTCGAAACGCCGGCGGGAATATCGATGTCGATCTTTTCATGCGAAGGCGTGCGGCCCTGACCGTCGCAGGTCTCGCAGGGATGGTCGATAACCGTGCCCTCGCCATGGCAGTCGGGGCAAGGCGAGGAGGACTGAACCTGGCCCAGGAACGAACGCTGGACCGTCGTGACATAGCCCGTACCGTGGCAGCGGCCGCACTGCTTTTCCTGTGCACCCTCGGCCCTACCGGTGCCATTGCAATCCTCACAGGGAGCAAGGCGGTCATAACTAATCGTCTTTTTGCAACCGAGCGCCGCCTCCTCAAGGGTCACCGAAAGAGAGATGGCCATATCGCGGCCGCGACGACGCTCACGACGGCTGCGGGCGCCACCGCCGGCACCGCCGCCAAAAAACGACGAGAACAAGTCGTCCATGCCCATGCCACCAAAGATATCGTTGATATCGACGTAGCCCGAACCACCAGGGCCGTCGACAGTGCCATAACGGTCGTAGTTAGCACGCTTCTGCTCATCGGAAAGAACGGAATAGGCCTCGTTGAGCTCCTTGAACTTGGCCTCAGCATCGGGGTCGTCCGAAACGTCCGGGTGTACGGTACGGGCCTTCTTTAGAAACGCGCGCTTAATCGTCCGCGCGTCGGCATCCTTGTCAACGCCAAGTACCTCGTAGTAATCCCTATTTTCCGACACGACCGAATCCTTCCAACTTTCATTATTGTCACAGTGCGTCCTATACCCAAGCTGGGCCGACCGCAAACAGAGGGTTTGATGTTATTGCATTTGATACGGCGAAAGCATGGCCCGTTGCGAGCAGCTCGCAAACCAAACAGACACGAGCGCGAACATGAAGCCGTTGGCAAAACCGTTGGCAAACTGCATCGCACCACGCTTCCACCACAGCAGGCTGCGATGAAGCACACCGTCCGAAAGCACCATGAACAGGCCCATGGTAAACGGAATAAAGCACATCACGGCAAAGGCCGAGAACACGCCCGAGATGGCCGACAGCACCAAAAACGGCGCCACAATGCCCATCAGGTAAAAACCGGTACGAGCTTTGCCTTCCAAGCGCTCGGCCTCAACATGGGCGCGGCCGACCAGGTCGCCGCCCGCGGCACCGTTGGTGCCAGCATGACCCATGCCGCTAATGCGGACCTCGTCGCTATCGTGCGTGCCGGCAGGAAACTCAATCGTCTGCTCGGAGGTTACGCGAGTACGACCGCTGCCACCGCAATCGGGGCAGGGGTCGGCCACGACCTTACCGGAACCGCCGCACTCGGGGCAGACCGACTGGAACGTGCCCGCACCAAACAGGAAGGACAGGTCGACGTCGATGTGGCCGCGGCCACCGCAGCTCGGGCAGGTATGGGCATGCTCAGACGAAACGGAGCCCGAGCCGCCGCAGTTGCTACAGGTGTCGAAGCGCGTGTAGCGGACGGTCTTGTGGGCACCGCCTTTGGCCTCCTTGGCGTCGAGCTTAATATCGACGACCACATTGGCGCCATTCTCGGGATTGTAGGCAGCCTGCCCACGACGCTGCTGGCCCCAGGCACCACCAAAGGGAAAACCGCCCTCAAAAGGATTGCCATAACCCGTGCTGCCGGCATAGCCGCCACCATAGGGCGAAGCCGTAGGAGCACCGGCAAAGGGATTGCCAGAACGCATGGCGTCGTAGCGCGCACGTTTTTGCTCATCCGAAAGCACGGCGTAGGCCTCGGAAACCTCTTTAAACTTTTCCTCGGCATCCGGCTCTTTGTTGACGTCCGGATGGAGCTTGCGGGCCTTTTGCTGAAAGGCCTTTTGAATATCACGCGAGGTGGCGTCCTTGGAGACGCCCAGGATCTCGTAGTAATCTTTTTCGTTCATCGTCGCCATGCGCGGCAACCTCCTGCTCACAGCAGCGTATATATTCCGGTAATTCTACCCGAGCGGCTTAAGCTAGATCCCAAAACAGCTCGAACAGAACATTTCCATCGAGCCAGCCCAGGTGGGTCGGCGCCAGACGAGCGCGAACGCGGCCCGAGAAGACATCTGCCGAAGTAAAGGGTCCCTCATGGACCCCGAGCGCCTCGGGCAACCAAGTGGCAAGACCCAATTCGAGCGCGCGATCGCAGGCAGCTGCCAGCTCGCCCGTTGGGATGACGCAAGCTGCACGAACCAACAGGTCGGACGCAACACCGCGCGTCATGCGGCAAGCGAGCATCAGGTCTTCGGCCGAAGCCTCGCGCTGCGACAGATATTCGGCCTCGAACGCCGTCGCGTCATCGTCGCGCTGAACCAAGCGCACACGGTACGCATCGCCTCGAGAAGGCGCGCCAGGGAACAACATAGCCAGGTGATCGAAATCCTCGGCATCGAGCATACCCGCGGCAGAGCGTCCTAGACCCAAATAGCCCTGTCCAGTCCAATAGGCAATGTTATGGGCGCATTCATGGCCGTCGAGAGCGTAACTCGCCACCTCATACGGGTGATAGCCGGCGGCACCCAGGAGCTCGCGTGCCACGTCCATGCAGGCGGCCTGAAAATCCTCATCGGGCTCGAGTGACTCGTCGCGGCACACCATGCGATAAAGGGGCGTCCCCTCCTCGAGCGTGAGCGGGTAGACCGACACATGATGCGGAGCCGCCGCCAGCACGCCATCGAGTGTGCACTGCCAACTCGCCGCCGTCTGCCCGGGAAGGCCACACATAAGGTCGCACGACACATCGAGACCAGCGTCCTTCACCGTCGCGATAGCCGCAAGTGCCCGATTAGCATCGTGAATGCGGCCAATAGCAGCCAGCTCGATATTGTCGAGGGTTTGCACGCCCAGAGAAATGCGCGTGAAACCCGCCTCGGCAAGCGCCGGGGCGAGCTCAGCGGTCAACGACTCAGGATTTGCCTCGCAGGTAAATTCAACGGGCTTGCACCACATGGAGATACGACGGGCAAGTTCTACCAGGCGCTCCCCTGCCAGCGACGGCGTGCCGCCGCCTACGTAGACTGTGCGGATCTGCCTGAGTGCCCCAGCGTTGCCAAAGGCATCGAGCCGCGCATACAGCTGCTCAAAATAGGCATCGAGCGCAGCGTCCAGGTCGCACGGGGCAAAGCTGCGCGAGTCAAAGTCGCAATAGCGGCATTTTTGAGCGCAAAACGGCACGTGCACATACAGCGCGGTAACGGACACCTTTAGGCCTCCAGCGGATGAGCGGGCACCGACTCGCCGGCGGCAAGCGCGGCCTCGCAGGCCACCACATCGCGCTCGATATCATCGACCAGCCCCATAAACTCCTCGTATGTGGAACAGCGCACCACCTGGGCGCGCCAAGCGGCTGCATGGGGCATACCCTTTAAGTACCAGCTTGCATACGTACGGGCGCGCGACATAAGCGGCAAAAGCTCGTGCGTCAGCGTCAGGTGCTCGCGCAGGGCGCCCAGGCGCTCGACCGAGGAGCGAGAAGGAACCGGCGTGCCATCGAGTGCAAGGGCTCGGGCATCGCCGAACACCCACGGGTTCCCGTAAATACCGCGCGCGATAAATACCGCGCTGGCACCCGAATTGCGCAGATGCTCCGCGGCATCCTCGGCAGTGAACACGTCACCCGAACCAATCACGGGAATCTCGACAGCGTCGGCAACCTCATCGACGACCGACCAATCGGCCTGGCCCGTATAGAGCTGCGTGGCACAGCGACCATGCACCGCCACCGCTGCGGCCCCCGCCCCCTCGAGCATTTGGGCAAACGTCGCGGCATTACAGTCCTCGGCATAAAAGCCCTTGCGGATCTTCACGGTCACGGGAACGTGTGCCACGCCCACTGCCGCCTGGACGATTTTCTCGGCCAGGTCGGGCGTGCGCATGAGCGCCGAGCCCTCGCCCTTGGTGACGACCTTGCGAGCCGGGCAGGCCATGTTGATATCGATCAGCGACAGGCGATCGCCCACGCGTTCCTCGACGGCAGCGACAGCGCTCGCAAATTGATCGGGCTTGGAGCCAAAGAGCTGCACGCAAATCTGCTGCTCCTCGTCGGCCGGCAGCACCAGACGCCACGTCTTATTGCTGGCATAGGCAAGGCCCGCCACGCTCACCATCTCGCTATAGGCAAGATTGGCACCGCGGCGGCGGCACATAATGCGATACGCGGGATCGGTCACGCCCGCCATGGGAGCCATAAGGAACGGCTGCTCGGCATAGGCGCCCAGCAGCCGCGTACTGTATTCAGAAAGCGCCATGGTCCTACTCGTCCACCTTGAGGATCGCCATAAAGGCCTCCTGCGGGACCTCGACCGAACCAATAGCCTTCATGCGCTTCTTGCCCTCTTTTTGCTTTTCGAGCAGCTTGCGCTTACGCGAGATATCGCCGCCATAGCACTTGGCCAGAACGTCCTTGCGGCGCGCCTTGACGGTGGAGCGGGCGATGATCTTGTTGCCGATGGCGCCCTGAATAGGTACCTCGAACAGCTGACGCGGGATGATCTCCTTGAGCTTGTCGCACAGGCCGCGGGCCAGGCCATAGGCCTTGTCCTTGTGCACGATAAACGAAAGCGCGTCGACCTCGTCGCCCGAAAGCAGGATGTCGAGCTTCACAAGCTCGGAGGGACGATATTCGTTGAACTCGTAGTCGAGCGACGCATAGCCCTTGGTGCGGCTCTTGAGCTGGTCAAAGAAGTCCAGGATGAGCTCGGCAAGCGGCATGTCAAAGCGCATCTCGACCGATTTGCTCGTGAGGTGGATCATATCGGTGGTAACGCCGCGGTGCTCGATAGCGAGCTGCATGACAGCACCCGTATACTCGGGCGGGCAGATGATCTTGGCCTTGAGGTAGGGCTCCTCGATACGCTCGATGCGCGTGGCCTCGGGCAGGTCCTGCGGGCTGCGGACATCGATCATCTCGCCGTCGGTCTTGTAGACGTGATAGTCCACCGAAGGGCTCGTGGCGATAAGGTCCAGGTTGAACTCGCGCTCCAGACGCTCCTTGACGACCTCCATATGCAGCAGGCCCAGAAAGCCCACGCGGAAGCCAAAGCCGAGCGCCACCGAGGTCTCGGGCTCCCACACCAACGACGGGTCGTTGACATGCAGCTTATCGAGCGCGTCACGCAGGTTCTCGTAGTCCTTGTTATCGATCGGGAACAGGCCCGTATAGACCATGGGCTTGGCCTCGCGGTAGCCCGGAAGCGGCTCGGGGCAGGGATTCGATGCCCACGTGAGGGTGTCGCCCACACGCACGGCCTCGGGGTCCTTCAGGCCCGTGACCACGTAGCCCACCTCGCCGACCGTCAGCGCGTCGACCGGCGTCTCGGCGGGACGCTTGACGCCCACGCCGTCGACCAAAAAGTCGCCCTCGGCCTGCATCATGCGCAGGGTATCGCCCTTTTTGATGGAGCCGTCAAAAACACGGACCGTGGCAACCACGCCGCGGTATTCATCAAAATAAGAATCCAAGATGAGTGCTTTGAGCGGCGCATTCGCATCGCCCTTGGGCGGCGAGATCAAGAAGACGATGGACTCCAGCAGGTCGTGGATACCCTCGCCAGTCTTGCCCGACACGCATACGGCATCGTCGGCAGGGATCGCGAGGTCGTCCTCGATCTCGGTCTTGACCTCGTCGGGGTGTGCCGACGGCAGGTCGATCTTGTTGATCGCGGGCACAATATCCAGGTTGGCGTTCATGGCGAGCGTCGCGTTGGAGACGGTCTGCGCCTCGACGCCCTGCGTGGCGTCGACAACGAGCACCGCGCCCTCGCAGGCGGCCAGCGAACGCGAGACCTCATAGGTAAAGTCCACGTGGCCCGGCGTATCGATCAGGTTGAACTGATACGTCTCGCCGTCGTCGGCGTCATAGGACACGCGGACGGCATTGGACTTAATCGTAATGCCGCGCTCGCGCTCGATATCCATGGTGTCGAGCAGCTGCGACTCCATGTCGCGCTCGTCGACGGTATGGGTGAGCTCGAGGATGCGGTCACTGATCGTGGACTTGCCATGGTCGATGTGCGCAACAATCGAGAAGTTACGGATGTGGGAAATGTCAATTGAAGTATTCATGCGGACTATCTTACCCGAGGGGCACAAAAAATGGAGCCTGTTCCATAAAACAGGCTCCATTTATGCGCGTAATCTGTGTGGTGTGAAATTTACAACTTAGGCGTTGATGCTGTTCACGAGCTTGGCAAGACCGGACTTGCGGTTGGAAGCCTGGTTCTTGTGGATAACATGCTTGGCAGCAGCCATGTCGAGACGCTTGGTGACGGTCTTAAGGGCAGCCTGGGCCTTCTCGGCGTCGCCCTCGGCGACAGCGGACTGGACGTGCTTGGTCAGCGTCTTGAGCTCGGACTTGACAGCCTTGTTACGCATGCGAGCTGCCTCATTGGTGCGGATACGCTTCTTCTGAGACTTGATGTTTGCCACTTCTGGAGTTCCTTTCGAGTTCCTTGCAAAAAATGTATGACACCTCTGAGACACGGTGAGGTCATGCAAGCGCCTACTATAGCACGCTCCCCCTCAAAGGGATAGAACGAATTTGTCAAATAGGCAGGTATCATCACGATTTTCTCAAGATGTTCGTAATCCAGAGCAAAAGCGCGGTCTCAGAATCGGCCGAACCCTTGAGCGCGAGCTCCACATCAACGGCACCCTTGAGCGCTGCGACGAGCTCGGTCATCGAAAAACGACGTGCCCAGGTCAGGTGATTTTTGACCTGCCAGGGCTGAAGTTTGAGCGTCGCGGCGAGTTCACGCCCCTGCCCACGAGAGTCGAGCGCCTTGGCGACGATCAGCTCACGAAAGCGACCGCATAGCAGCGTGTAGGTCCACACGTAGCTCTTGGAGGGCAGAAGCTTAAAGAGCTCGAGCGAACGCCGCATATCGCGAGCTGAGACGGCGTTGAGGAAGTCCCAGGGCTGAACCTCGGCCGTACGCACGATCCAACGCTCCACGTCGGCAAGCTCAATCTGGGGCGCCTCGACCATCTGGGAGAGCTTTGCCAGGTCGTTATCGAGCATGCGCGCGTTTTCGCCCGAGCGCGAAACGAGCTCCTCGGCGGCCGCCGTCGAGATCGACTTGCCGTGCTGCGTCGCCATCTGCTGCACGCGGCGCGGTAGCTCCCAGCGCTTGGTACCCGAGCAATCGACGATAGCCTTCTTGTCGATTTTGGCGATCGCCTTATACAGGCGCGTGTTCTTGGCAAGCGAGTCGGCGATGATGAGGCAGACCGTTGTGGGGCTGGGACTCGCCAGATACTCGACGAGCGGCTCCGAAACCGCCTTGGCAAGCTTTGAGCAGCCATCAAGGATTACCAGGCGAAACTCGTTGCCCATGGGAAAGGTATTGAGCGATCCGATAATGGACTCGATATCGGAGTCTTTGGTCATGTCGCGCTCGTCGAGGTTGAACTCGACCATTCCCGACTTTTCCAGACGCGCTTTCATACGCGAGACGGCGTGATCGCGCTTGACGCCGTCGGTACCGACGATCAGGTATGCCGGCAGCAGACCGGTTTCGGACATTGCGCTCCCCTCCCGCAGGCCTTCGTATTCATTCCGTGCCATTCTAGCCCAGGGGCCCACCACACGCCAACGATGTCGTCACGGTCGCTGGCATCGCATCGCAAAACCATTCGCAGTCGGCGCGACGGTAATGTCGCCGTGTTCGATAGTGCACGCGAACACACCGCCCGCTTCCTTCACGGAATCGATGCAGGCATCGGACGGATGGCCGTATCGATTCCCCTCGCCCGCGCTCGCGAGGGAAAGCTCGGGCTTCAGGACGTCCAGCAACTCACCATCGACTGAAACCTTGGAGCCGTGATGCCCAAGTTTAAGTACATCGATATCCCCCACCTCCTGCACGAATTCCCGTTCTTGGTCGAGTTCGGCATCACCGGTGAGGAGCATGCGCAGGCCCATGCCTTCCTGAACATAAGAGAGCAGCAGGACAAGCGAGTCCTCATTTCCCTCGCCATCCACGGACTCGAATGGCCACATCACGCGGGCGCAAAATGAGCCGATGTCGACCATATCCCCACGGCGCACCTGTCGATACTCCACGCCAGGTCGGTTCAATACCTCGACAGGAGCATCCTCCAGCGCTTCGGCCGCCACGGCAATCGTTCCAACCGAAAACTGTTCGAGCACGGCAGGCAGACCACCCCAGTGATCCTCATCCCAATGCGTCACAAAGACGGCATCGATATGGTGCACGTTATTGCGAACCAACGCCGCTACCACGCGCTCGTCGACCCCGCAGTCGACGAGCGCTACTGCGCCGCCCTGGCGGATAAGAATCGCATCGGCCTGGCCCACATCGAGCACCGTCACCGAAGGCGGAGCGAATCGATCCCAGTAGACGTACGGAATCGCAGCCAAGAGCACCAGACATGCAAACCCCACCGCCATAGGCCGTGCCTGAGGGCGCGGCCACCAGACCAGGAGAACCGCCAGCAAACACGGCGCTAGGTAAATCCACATGCTATCCGGCGGCACACTCACGGATGCACCCGGCACGGCGGCAAACAGCTGCTCGAAGAACAGCGTGCAACGGGCGGTAATCATGGGCACAACGAGCGCCCAAGTGCGCAACGGCGCCACGAGCGAAAAGGGAACCAGCACGATCGACACAGCAAGCAGCAGACTCACCACCGGACCGATGACCGCATTTGCCAGCGGAGCAATGAGCGAGAACGTACCGAAGGCAGGAATGGTAATGGGAAGAGTCGCCAGCTGCGAGCACAGCGTGACGGAAAGCATGCTGGCAATGCCCGATGGCACACCCAGCTCACCCATAGCGTAGGTCGCATAGGGGCAAAAGCACAGGATGGCTAAGACGCTGGCGCATGAAAGCTGAAAGCCCATCTCGAACAGCACCGTCGGCCGCAGTAGCACAAAGATGGACATGGTTACGAAGAGTGCCGATGCGCCGTGCCGGCGACGGCCCGCGCCGTTTACGACAAGCGTCGCGAACACCATGCAGCACGCACGCACGGCCGAGGGAGACGCGCCCGTAAAGGCAGCGTAGCCTACAAGCGTTATCGCCAATATCGCCCGCTGAAGGCCACGTGAGCACCGAGTCTTTTGCAATACGCCCTCGATTACAAACCCCACGATAGCCAAATGGCTGCCCGAGACGGCGATAAGATGCGCCGTTCCCGTCACCGAAAACCAGTCGCCCGCCGGCTGGGCGCGCAGCTCGGCCGAACGACCGCAGACGACACCGGCTATGAGCGCACGCGCCGGGTCGGTCGCAGGCGCGATGGAAGCAAGCAGCCCATTTTGCAGCCGAGGCAGCGGCCCCAGAGAGCCCTCATCGACCGACACAATCCGAACGGCTTTAACCTTGCGCACCTCGCCTCGGAGCATGCGCGATCGTCCATGCGCATCGTTCTCAAAACGTGAAACGCGACCGATAACACGCACGTGCGCCCCGACCTTGAGCTCGCGGCCACACGATAGGCGAACCGTTGCCAAGCTCTTGCCGTCCGCGCGTGCCTCGCAAGTATAGGAATACACGTCGTCGTTTATGGATGGATCACCCTGCACGACAAACTCGAGGCTGCTTGCCGCTCGACCATCGAGCGCCTTCGAGGCGCTGAGCGCGCCCACAGCCCACCACGCCGAGACGACCGCTCCCGCCACGAGACCGACGGACGCGGCATACAGCCACCGCTTAAAAGGGGCAAACCGCGCACAAGATTGAGCCAGCGCAACGAATACCGCCGCCGCAACGGGAATAGCCCATAGCGGCCCGAACGCTGGCGCCTGCTCCCCCAGTAGCGCATCAGCGGCCACGTTGAGCACCAAGGCGCAGCTCACGCACATGCCGACACACAGGGCCATCGTCCACGGAATCAGGGGCCGCGGAGGCATCACATGCTCGCGCTCGGTCGCACTCATACGCAGATGCAATCTTTGATTTTGGCAAGCTTCTTCTCGCCGATTCCCGACACACGCATCAGATCGTCAACCGAGGCAAAGGCACCGTTCTTTGTCCGCTCATCGATAATCGACTGAGCCATGGAGGGACCGATGCCCGAAAGCGTCTGCAGCTCTGCCGCGCTTGCCGTATTGATGTTTACTAGGCCTTTTGCGCCACTCACGCCCGATGATGCTGAAGCCCCACCATCGACACCGGCTTCCGCAATGGACGCCCGCTGTTCCCCTACCGTTGGAACGTGAATCTTCTGTCCATCGATGACCTTAGATGCCCGATTGAGCCCCGTAACGTCTGCCTCGGGCGCCAGCCCGCCGGCGGCATCAATCGCCTGAGCCACCCGCGCGCCGTCCTTGAGGCGATATACACCGGGCGACACAACGGCGCCATCGACATCGACATAGACCTCTGCCGCGGCAGAAGCCTTAGTCGAAGATCCTTCGGATGTCTTTCCGCTCGAAGCATCGCCGGATCCCGGCTCCACTAACGAGCCCGAACCATCAGTGCGCTCAAACGACACACCGCCGGCACCGCCGCCAAGGTTCGCCATCGCCAAGCCGCTCGCCATCGCAATGACGCCCAGCATCGCCACCACCACTGCCTTATGACCGAGCAGCTTGCCCGCCCAGCGGTCCATCTTTTTGACCCGTTCGTGTTGTTCGCGCTGCGCCATAGCAAAACCTCCCAACAACATCGTGTCAGGAAAAGAGCCCTGCAACAGCCATGCTTCAAAACCGGTTATCGCGGTCAAACCAAAAGCCGACCAAAACCTTGCACAAATCTGTCCATTTATTCAGGCACACGTCAGCAAATGAACACTTAGTCGCAAAATGCCCAGATGGCAAAAGACCGACGATGCAGGCGCATCGTCGGTCTATGCACAAATTTACTCGTGATCTTGGTAAATCTCACGCGGAGCAAGCTCCGAATGTTTGCGTTTTAAGGTCTTAGGCGCCTTATACGTGTTGCTATCGAAGTCGATGTACTCGGTCTGCTTGAGCAGACACTCGATCATCTCCTCGTGATCGAACAACTCCCAGGCCTCATGCACGGCATCGAGTTTAGCATGCGTCTCGGGACGGCGCGGCATAAACAGCGTGCAGCAGTCGGGAGCGGCCTCAGTCGAGATATCGAACGTACCGATCTCCTCGGCGCGCGCGATGATCTCCTGCTTGTCCGAACCGATGAGCGGACGGAACACAGGGATCTTCACGGCCTCGTTGACGGCCATGATGTTCTCGAGCGTTTGGGAGGCAACCTGCCCAAGTGATTCGCCCGTAACGATGGCCTTGGCACCCTCGATGTGTGCAATGCGCTCGGCAACCGAATACATAATCCGGCGATACATGATCACACGCAAGTTGCTGGGGCAGGTGACCGAAATCTCACGCTGGCAGTCGCCAAACGGGACTACGTACAAGCGGCCGATCTGGACACCCGGTGCAAGCGCACGGATGATGTCCTGCACCAAATACTCGCTCGTATCGGGCGTCTGCGGACGACCGGAGAAATGCACCGGCACGCACACCGCACCGCGACGCGCGAGCATCCAGGTCGCCACCGGAGAATCGATACCCGACGACAGCAGCGTCACGACCTTACCGGCAGAACCCACCGGCAGGCCACCCACGCCGCGCTCGGAACGCGCATACACATAAACGCTGCCCTGGACCACCAACACATGCACCATCGCATCGGGGTCGTGCATTTGAACCTTTTTATCGGGGAAGGCCTCACACAGCACCTCGCCCACCTGACGATTGATATCAATCGAGGTGAGCTCATAGTCGGTGTTGGAGCGCTTGGCGTGCACCTTAAACGAATCGAAGGAACCAAACTCGCGCAGCGCCTTCACGGCGGCGGCGCAGTACTCCTGCGGGTCGCGGTTGGTGTGATACGCCAAAGACACACGAGCAACGCCGGGAACGGTGCGAATGACACGCGCCGCCTCGTCGGCCTGATGCTGGTTAAAGGTCACGAGGATATAACCGGAAATTCGAGACACGGCATTCACGGAAAAGGCGGCCAAGGCCGCCTTGATGTTATCCATGAGGATATGCTCAAAATGTGCGCGGTTCTTGCCCTTCAGTCCAACCTCGTGATAGTGGACCAGGCAGACGCGAGCTGCCATTTAGGCTTCAGCAACCTTGTGGCCGAGCGCCTTCTCGTAACGAGCCTCATCGTAAGAGATGTCGCCATCGACAATCTCGTCCATAGCCATCGAGATAGTATCGGCACCGGAAAGCCCGATGGTGATGTCATCGACATCCTGGACGGCAAGCACGCGATTGTGCTGGCCACGCAGCATGCTATTGATGTCGCAGGCGCGCTTGGAGGCAAGCGAAGCGAGCAGGAAGCGGTTGTGATCGGTCTTCTCCAGAAGATCGTCAATGCAAGGCTTTACAACGGACACGGACCTCAGATCCTTTCATGCATATCGAGAACGCGAACGAGCTCATCGGTCGCGCGGTCGAGATCGTCATTAACCACGACGTCGTCGTAGCGGTCGGCAAGGGCAAGCTCATCGGCGGCGTTTGCCATGCGCAGCTCAATCGTCTCGGGCGTCTCGGTACCGCGACCGACTAGACGCTCGCGGAGCACCTCAAGCGAAGGCGGCTTGATAAAAATCAGCACGGCCTCGGGGAAACGCTCCTTCACCTGCAGGGCGCCCTGGACATCGATCTCCAAAATCAGTGACGCGCCCGAGGCGAGCTTGGATGTGACCTCGCTCACCAACGTGCCGTAGCAGTTACCGTGGACCTCGGCCCATTCAACAAACTCACCGTTTGCCACGCGGCGGTCGAACTCCTCGCGCGTCAGAAAAAAGTAGTTGACGCCGTCGACCTCACCTTTGCGTGGTGCTCGCGTGGTAGCCGAAACCGTCAGGCCCAGGTTCGAGCGGAGCTCGCGCACACGAGTGACGAGCGTGCCCTTGCCTGCGCCTGACGGTCCAGAAATCACAAAGAGCTTGGAATCCTGAGCGCTCACTTATTTGGTCAGCTGCTCGAGGAGCTGCTCGCGCTGACGGACGCCGAGGCCCTGGACGCGACGGGTAGCGGAGATACCGAGCTCCTCCATGATCTTGGCGGCCTTGGCCTTGCCATAACCAGGGAGAGACTCGATGAGGGTGGAAACCTTCATGCGGGAAGCGATGGGGTCATCGGAGTTGAGCACGGACTCGAGGGACTTCTCGCCCTTCTTGATCTGCTCGCGAAGCTCAGCGCGGGCGTGACGTGCGGCAGCAGCCTTCTCAAGTGCCTGCTTGCGCTGCTCGTCGGTAAGCTGAGGGAGTGCCATTCGAACCTCCAAATAGTTGGGTTATATCTGATGCAGTAATTGGCATTTTAGCACGTCAAACGCACTAAATGCCCAATCGACGGCTCCATAGATTAGACGATACCTACGAAAAGTGCAATATGCGGAGGTCAAAGTTAAGCCCCTGACCTGCGATTCCACACAAAGGGTAGGAAAGTTTTCGCAGGTACAGGGGCAAATTTGTGCTAATGATACCCAAAAGTGGTGACTTGAGGGAATCTTTTAGGCGACGTTTTCGACCAGCTCGGCAACAATAGCGTCAAAGGCGGCAACCGGATCGACGGCACCGGTAATGGGACGGCCCACCACAATGTGGCTTGCACCACGCTCGATAGCCTGGGAAGGCGTCGCCACACGAGACTGGTCACCAAGAGCGGCGCCCATCGGACGCACACCCGGAGTAACGATCAGGGCATCGGGACCCAGCAGCTCACGCATGTCGTGAGCCTCCATCGGCGAGCACACGATGCCATCGATGCCGTTGGCCTGAGCGAGCTTTGCCAGGCGGACGGCCTCCTCGGCCACAGGCAACTCGACGCCGATCTCGCTCAAGGCATCCTGATTCATGCTCGTGAGCACGGTGATGGCGACGAGCTTGGCGCGGTCCTCGCGCGCCTCCTCGGCACCCTCACGGCAGGCGGCGAGCATAGCACCCGAACCCAAGCCGTGAACCGAAAGCAGGTCGGCACCGGCAAGCGAGGCCGAGCGGGCGGCACCGCGAACCTGATGCGGAATATCATGGAACTTAAGGTCAAGGAAGACCTTAAAACCCAGGCCCTTGAACGTCTTGACGATCTCGGGACCCTCGGCGTAATAGAGCGTCATGCCCACCTTGAGCCAGGCGGCATGGCCCGAAAGCTCATGGGCGAGCTCGAGCGCACGCTCACGGTCGCAGTCGAGGGCGACGATAACACGGTCGCGGGCATCGGTCTCTAGCATTCGAAAGCACCTACCAGCTCGTTGATGTCCTTCACGCCCTGGGACTCAGCCCAAGCCTCGAGCTCATGCGCGATCTTGAGCGAAGCACACGGATCGACAAAGTTGGCCATGCCGACCGACACGCAGGTGGCACCGGCCAGGATAAACTCAGCCGCATCCTCGCCGGTCATGACACCGCCGACACCGTTGATGGGGATATCGACGGCCTGGGCAACCTCCCAGACCATGCGCACGGCGATGTGGTGGCACAGCGGGCCCGAAAGGCCGCCCTTGGGCTTGGCCACGCGGGACTTACGGGTATGGACGTCGATGGCCATGCCCTGAATGGAGTTGATGACCGAAAGGCCGTCGGCGCCGGCAGCCTCGAGGGCCTTGGCGATCTCGGCGACGTTGACCGGCGCCATCTTCACGAACAGCGGCTTATCGGTCACCTTGCGGCAGGCAGCCATAACGGAAGAGGCGCCCTCGGGCGTGGAGCCCATGGCGGCACCGCCAGCGGCGATATTAGGGCAGCTCACGTTGATCTCGTAGCCGGCAGCCCAAGGGCACAGCTCGACATACATCTCGAGTGCGCGGACAAACTCGTCAACAGAGTGACCGGCAACCTGGCAGATGACCTGGCAGCCGTCCTTGGAAAGCTGCTCCAGCCAAGGGCCGGACTCACGGGCAAAGGCGGCCACGCCGGGGTTCTGAAGGCCCACCGAGTTGATCATACCGCCG
Organism: Collinsella sp. AF18-8LB; assembly: GCF_003459795.1. Taxonomy (NCBI): domain Bacteria; kingdom Bacillati; phylum Actinomycetota; class Coriobacteriia; order Coriobacteriales; family Coriobacteriaceae; genus Collinsella; species Collinsella sp. AF18-8LB. The sequence continues at coordinate 769,463 of NZ_QRWU01000001.1, read as the reverse complement.
GGGATCTCGGCCATACGGGGTGCGGGGTTGCCGGGCCAGGGCTCGGCAGCGCAGCCCTTGGTGGTGATGGCGCCCAGCTGGGAAACATCGAAGAAGTTCTGGAACTGCCAGCCGTAACCAAAAGTGCCGGCTGCGGTGTTGATGGGGTTTTGCATCTTGACGCCGCCGAAATCGACGGCCATGTTCACGGTACCCACTAGAAGACCACCACCTTGGAAGCATCGAACACGGGGCCGCACATGCAGGCGCCCTTCATACCGTCAACCGTCTCGACGTTACAGGTGTTGCAGGCGCCAAAGCCGCAGCTCATCATGCGCTCAAGCGACACCTCGCAGTACACACCGGCCTCGGCGGCAGCGGCGGCGACCTTCTTCATCATGACGGCGGGACCGCAGCTGGCGACATAGTCGTAGCCACCCTCGCCAAGCAGCTCGGCGGCCGGATCGGTGCAAAAACCATGCGTGCCAAGCGAGCCGTCGTCGGTGCATACATTAACCGTGGCGCCCAACGCGCGGAACTCATCGATACCCACGGCCTTGGACGCGGTGCCAAAGCCCATGCACACGTCGACGGCCACACCCTGCTCGGCAAGCATGCCCGCCAGGCAGAGCACGGGCGGGACACCGATGCCGCCCGCCACGAGCAGCGCCTTCTTGGCGCCCTCGGGCACCAGCCAGCCGCGACCGCCAGGGCCCAGCAGGTTAGAAGTGGAACCAGAGGCCATCTGCGACAGACGGCGGGTGTCGTCGCCCACGACGGTGTACCACAGCTCGACGGTGCCGGCCTGGGCGTCGGCGCGATAGAAGCTCAGGGGCACGCGAAGCAGCGAGGACGCATCGCCGGGCACGGCGATGTTCACAAACTGACCGGGCTTGAGCGCACTTGCAAGCTTGGGGGCCGAGATTACGAGCGAGAAGATGCCCTCGGCGATCTCCTGGTTCGAGACGACCTCGAAGTCGTGCATGCGTGCAGTGGAAGGTGTGGGCATAGACGCTCCAATCCCCCATGCGGTTGCATGGTCAAAACGAACAGAAAGCGCGGCACCGCAAGGGCACCGCGCACAAAAGCGATAAGGCTATGCTAGCAGATGCAGCCGTCGGCGAGCGTCTGCTTACCGCCGACAAACACATCGGTGGCACGACCGGTGAGCGTGCGGCCGGCAAAACCGGAGTTCTCGGCGCGCGACTCGTAACCGTCCTCGCCGACCGTCCAAGTGGCGGACGTGTCGAACACGGTCAGGTCGGCGACGGAGCCCACCTTGACCTGAACCTGGTCGAGGCCCAGGATCTCACGCGGTTTGATGGCCATGAGCTCGACCATGCGGCCCATGCTCATCTTGCCCGTATTGACCAGCTCGGTGAGCACGAGCGACAGCGAAGTCTCGAGGCCGATCATGCCAAAAGGTGCAAGCTCGAACTCGCGGGCCTTCTCCCACGGGGTGTGGGGAGCGTGATCGGTGACGATAACGTCGACGGTACCGTCGATGACGCCCTGACGGATGGCCTCGGCGTCCTCCTCGGTACGCAGCGGCGGATTGACCTTGAGCGAGGTGTTGTAGGTCTCGTCCAGGTCGTTCTCGGTCAGGAACATGTGGTGCGGGGTGGCCTCGCAGGTAACCTGAACGCCAGCGGCCTTACCGGCACGCACGATCTCCAGGCCATGGGCGGTGGAGATATGCTGGATGTGCAGCTTGGCACCGGTCAGCTTGGCAATCTCGATGTCGCGGGCGATCTGGAGCTCCTCGCCGGCAGCCGGCCAGCCCTCGAGAGCCAGACGGGTCGAGACCTTGCCCTCATTGATCTGGCCGTGGCCGACCAGGTCCTCGTCCTGGCAGTGGCTCATAAAGACCTTGCCGAACATCTTGCCGTAGTCCATGCAGCGGCGGAGCATGCCCGCGCCCTGCACGCCGCGACCGTCGTCGGTGAAGGCGACGGCGCCGTGGGCGGCCATATCGCCCATCTCGGACATGGCCTCGCCCTTAAGACCGCGGGTCATGGCGCCCGACGGATAGACGCGGCAGTGACCGACCTCGGCAGCACGGGACTTGACGAACTCCACGACGGTGCCGTTATCGGTGACGGGATCGGTGTTGGGCATGGAGCACACGCCGGTAAAGCCGCCCTTGGCAGCTGCGCGGGTGCCGCTCTCGATGTCCTCTTTGACCTCGTAACCGGGCTCGCGAAGGTGAACGTGCATATCCACCAGGCCGGGGACGAGGTACTTGCCGGAAAGGTCGCGGACCTCGGCCCCCTCGACGGCGAGATTCTCGCCGACCTCGGCGATCTTGTCGCCGTCAATCAGGACGTCAACGACACCGTCAAGCTCGACGGACGGGTCGACGACGTGGGCATTCTTAAGAAGCAAGGCCATTATCGGCACCTCCAAGCAGCAGATACAGGATAGCCATACGCACGCAGATACCGGCGTAGACCTGCTCCAGGATGACGGAGCGTTGCGGGTGGTCGGCCATATAGGAGTCGAACTCGACGCCGCGGTTGATGGGGCCCGGGTGGCAGATGATCGCATCGGGCTTCATGAGCTTCTCGCGATCCTTGGTCAGGCCGAAGAGCTTGTGGTACTCGCGAATGGTCGGGAACGGGGCGCCCTCGAGGCGCTCCTGCTGCACGCGCAGCATGTAGACGACGTCCAGCTCGGGCAGGACGGAATCGAGGTCACTCGTCACGTGGTCGCAGCCCAGGACCTCAGGCGCCGGCGGCAGCAGCGTGCCGGGAGCGACGGCGTAGGTCTCGCAGCCCATGATCTTAAGGGCGGGGATCAGCGAGCCGCAGACGCGGGAGTGCGCGATATCGCCGACGACGGCGACCTTCAGACCGTGGAAGTCACCCTTGTGCTCCCAGATGGTGTACAGGTCGAGCAGGGCCTGCGTGGGATGGTTGTGCTTGCCGTCGCCGGCGCAGATGACGCTCGCAGGCGAGTTCTGCGTGACGATATAGGGAGCGCCGGCGTGCTTGTCGCGCACGACGATGCAGTCGATCTTGTAGGCGTTGAGGGTCTCGACGGTGTCGACGAGGCTCTCGCCCTTGACCGTAGAGGTCGAGGAGCCGCCGAAGTTGAGGCTGTCGGCCGAAAGACGCTTCTCGGCAAGCTCGAAGGAGCTACGGGTGCGCGTCGAGGGCTCGTTGAACATGTTGACGATGGTCTTGCCCTTGAGCGTGGGGACCTTCTTGATCGCACGCTCGTTGACCTCGGAGAACGCCTTGGCGGTCTCGAGGATGAGCTTGATGTCCTCTTCGGAGTACTCGGTAATGTCGATCAGGTGCTTATGATTGAACGCCACGGTACTACTCACCTCCCAGCGGCGCGGAGCCCACGCGGGAACCCGGCGCGACGTCGTTGATCTCGACGGCGGTGTGGCCGTCGACTTCTTTCATATATAGGTGCACGTTCTCCTCATGCGACGAGGGAACGTTCTTGCCGACAAAGTCCGGCGAGATGGGGAGCTCGCGGTGGCCGCGGTCGACGAGGACCGCCAGCTCGATGCGGCTCGGACGACCCAGGTCCATGACGGCGTCGAGAGCGGCGCGGATGGTACGGCCCGTATACAGGATGTCGTCCACCAGCACGACGCGTTTGCCGTCGACGCTAAAGGGAATGTTGGTGGCGTGGATCGCGGGAGCGAAATTGGTAGCGTAGTCATCGCGGTAGAAGCTGATGTCGAGGCTGCCGAGCGGAACGTCGACGCCCTCGATCTCCTTGATCTCCTCGACGAGCTTCTTTGCCAGAAGGTCGCCGCGCGTGACGATGCCGACCAGAGCGAGGTCTTCACAGCCCTCGTTGCGCTCGAGAATCTCGTGCGCGATGCGGGTCATAGCTCGATTGACGGCGGTCTCGTCCATGATGACCGCCTTGGGGGAAGTCGTGCCCATCGATCTCCTTCCTCACATGTCTTGACTGCTGACACAGTCAAAAAAAATAGATGTCCGACCGCTTAAAGCGGACCAGACACCCACAGGAAGGGCTGCTCTTTGGCAGCTATGTAATTCCATGTGGGTATCTCGTACCCCTTTAATGGTCAAGGTATAGTGTAGCCAACCTCGAGCGTAATTGCGAGCATAAATACAAAGCAATCCATAAACGGGCGCAGGCGCTCCATAAACCTATATATATTTGTGGGACGAACTTGAAAACCTCGGTTCGAGCTGGCATAATCCCCTCTGCTGCACGCAAATCGGATCTACGTCCAGGGCCGTGGCGTGCGCACTATCGCCAAAAGAGGAATATCTCTGTGTAGATTGCGCACAGGGAGCGACTTCTGTGCTATAGTTCAGGCTTGTTTGTTAACGCGACATGTTCGTTTGTCGCCCAAGGAGGGTCAGTTATGTCCAAAGTTTGCGAAGTTTGCGGTAAGCACCCCGTTGCCGGTCGCTCCATCAGCCACTCTCACCGCGTCACCAACCGTAAGTTCCGCCCCAACATCCAGCGCGTCTACGTCGTCGTCGATGGTCACCGTCGCAAGATGAACGTTTGCTCCACCTGCCTCAAGTCCGGCAAGGTTGCGCGCTCCTAAATAAGGTCTTACCAACAAGTACCTCGGACTCTCCGGGTCAAAGACCTCGCGTTCACATAGAACTTACCAAGGGCGTCCTCCCCTACGGAGGGCGCCCTTTTGCACTCATTGGGGACAGACTTACATAAGTGTTTTCACGCATTGGGGACAGACTTAGATGAGCGCTTTCCTAAGCTCGCAGCGCATCGATGAACTCACGGCGTTTCGATCGGCCCCAATCCATACCTCACGCCGCCTCTTTCCAGCCTGTGGTGGCCTTGGTTACGCTCGTAGCGCCGATACCGGTGATACGGGCAATTTGCTTGACCGTGAGATGCGCCCGCCTGAGCCTCAGCAGACACGCATCACGTTCGGGACGAGGCAGGGCCTTGAGCAGCGCAGGATCTATGCTCGGCAACACTTCGTGCGCGACGGCAAGGGCATCCTCATCGGGGATCCGCCGGCGTGGAAGAACCCCCACTGACCAGATGCGCCCAGCAACTTCCTTGAGATGCTCGCAATAGCAACGGGAGCCTCCGACAATATCGAGCATGGGGGCCGCATCGCAGATATCAAAGGGATCATAGCCCAGCTGATATGCCTTGTAGCTTGACCAGCGGTATGCCTCGAGTGAGTCGAGCGCACCTTTCACGGGATTGAGATGAATATAGTCGAGCAGCTGCACCGCCTGCGTGTCCGTCTCAACAGCGACCCGCGAATAGCGATTGTCAAACAGATGGCCCGTTCTTCCCGTTTTCCCATTGAAATACTTAGCATACGCCGTCAGTGCGCACTGCATTGCCTTTGAAAGGTTGTCATATGGGTCATCAACCATCAAATGGAAGTGGTTGTCCATAAGGCACCAAGCCAACACCGCCACTTTATGACGCGCAAACCTGTCCGAGATGTCCGATAAGAAACGATAACGGTCGGAATCATCTTCAAAAATAATCTGTTTGGAGTTGCCACGGTCAAAGACGTGGTAATAGCCGGTGAGCGAAACGGCGCGGGCACATCGGGGCATAGCCTCTCCTTTCAAAACTGTACAGGCAACACCTAAAAGGAGAGACGCAACGCGAAATGCTGAGCCTGTAACCTATTTATATCCAATGAGCGGCTATAACAGGCCCAGAACGGCAAAATGGCAAAACGATGTCTGTCCCAAATGAGTGAAAGCACTCATGTAAGCCTGTCCCCAATGAGCGGGGCGATGCAGCAGAAAGATTGTTTTAGTTGAAACGTTTCATTATGTTGAAGCGTTTTAGTGTGCCTTTTACAGGAATCTTGCCACTCACCGAATTATTTATTGCTATCATGCAAGGCGTAGGGTAAATCTCCGATCGCAAGGAGACACAAATGGTGAAAAAGTCACCGGAAAACACTACTCCCGCAATTGTGGACAACGTAGAGGCGCTTGAGGCTAAGCTCGCTCAGATGCGAGAGGCCCAGGCGCTTTTTGCTACGTACACGCAGGAGCAGGTCGACAAGATCTTCTACGAGGCCGCCATGGCCGCCAACAAGGCTCGTATCCCGTTGGCGAAGATGGCCATCGAGGAGACCGGCCGCGGCGTTCTTGAGGACAAGGTCATCAAGAACCACTACGCCGCAGAGTACATCTACAACGCTTACAAGAACACCAAGACCTGTGGTGTCCTGGAGCGCGACGAGGCCTACGGCATCACCAAGATTGCCGAGCCCATCGGCATCGTGGGCGCCGTCATCCCGACGACCAACCCCACCTCCACCGCGATCTTCAAGACGCTGATCAGTCTGAAGACCCGCAACGCCATCATCATCTCCCCGCACCCGGCTGCCGCCAAGTGTACCATCGCCGCCGCCAAGCTCGTGCTTGACGCCGCCGTCAAGGCCGGCGCCCCCGAGGGCATCATCGGCTGGGTCGATGTCCCCTCCATCGAGCTAACCAACATGGTCATGCGCGACGTCGACATCATCCTCGCCACCGGTGGCCCGGGCATGGTCAAGGCCGCCTACTCCTCGGGCAAGCCCGCCCTGGGCGTTGGCGCCGGTAACACCCCGGTCATCATCGACGACACCGCCGACGTGCTGCTCGCCGTCAACTCCATCATCCACTCCAAGACCTTCGACAACGGCATGATCTGCGCTTCCGAGCAGTCCGTGACCGTCATCGACAGCATCTATGACCTGGTTAAGGCCGAGTTCCAGAAGCGCGGCTGCTACTTCGTCAAGCAGGGTGCCGAGATGGAGGCCCTGCGTGGCGCCATGTTCAAGAACGGCGCTCTCGATCACCGCATCCCCGGCATGGCTGCCGCCAAGATCGCCGAGCTCGCCGGCATCGAGGTTCCCGCTAAGACCAAGATCCTGATCGCCGAGGTCACCTCCACCGATCCGGCCAAGGAGGAGTTCTCCCACGAGAAGCTCTCCCCGGTCCTGGCCATGTATCACGCCAAGGACTTCCAGGAGGCCGTCGACAAGGCCGAGCACCTGGTGCTCGCCGGTGGCCCGGGCCACACCGCCTCTCTGTACGTGCACCCCGCCCAGGCCGAGAAGATCAGCCTGTTCGAGCACGTCATGAAGGCCTGCCGTATCGTCATCAACACCCCGTCTTCGCATGGCGGCATCGGTGACCTGTACAACTTTGGCATGAAGCCGTCTCTGACCCTGGGCTGCGGCTCCTGGGGCGGCAACTCCGTCTCCGAGAACGTTGGGGTGAAGCACTTGATCAACGTTAAGACTGTGGCCGAGCGCCGTGAGAACATGCTGTGGTTCCGCGCTCCCGAGAAGGTCTACTTCAAGAAGGGTTCCACGCCCGTCGCTCTCGACGAGCTCGGCACCGTCATGGGCAAGAAGCGCGCCTTCATCGTCACCGACCAGTTCCTCTTCAAGAATGGCAACACCCGCGCCATCGAGGCCAAGCTCGACGAGATGGGCATCGCCCACGACTGCTTCTACGACGTCGAGCCCGATCCGTCGCTGCAGTGCGCACGTCGCGGCGCCAAGCAGATGGCTCTCTTTGAGCCGGACGTCATCATCGCCGTCGGCGGTGGCTCCGCTATGGACGCCGGCAAGATCATGTGGATGATGTACGAGCACCCCGAGTGCAAGTTTGAGGACATGGCCATGGACTTCATGGACATCCGCAAGCGTATCTTCACCTTCCCCGAGATGGGCAAGAAGGCCTACTTCGTCGCCGTCCCGACCTCTTCGGGTACCGGCTCCGAGTGCACGCCGTTCGCCATCATCACCGACAAGGAGACCGGCATCAAGTGGCCGCTTGCCGACTACGCGCTGCTCCCCAACATGGCTATCGTCGACGCCGACAACTGCATGACCGCCCCGCGCGGCCTGACCGCTGCCTCCGGCATCGACGTCATGACCCACGCCATCGAGTCCTATGTCTCCATCATGGCTTCCGACTACACCAAGGGCCTCTCCGAGCGCGCTGCCAAGCTCGTTTTCGAGAACCTGCCCTCCAGCTTCGAGAACGGCGCCAAGGACCCGCACGCCCGCGAGGAGATGCACAACGCCTCATGCATGGCCGGTATGGCCTTCGCCAACGCCTTCCTGGGCCTCAACCACTCCATGGCCCACAAGCTCGGCGCCTTCCATCACCTGCCCCACGGCATCGCCAACGCCATCATCCTGACGCGCGTCATGCGCTACAACGCCGCCGAGGCTCCCGTCAAGATGGGCACGTTCTCCCAGTATCCTTACCCCAACGCGCTGCACAACTACGCCGAGATGGCCAAGTACTGCGGCATCGAGGGCAGGGACGACAAGGAGGTCTTCGAGAACTTCATCACGAAGCTCGAGGAGCTCAAGGACTTCATCGGCGTCAAGAAGACCATCGCCGACTACGGTGTTGACGAGCAGTACTTCCTCGACACCCTCGACGAGATGACCGAGCAGGCATTCAACGACCAGTGCACCGGCGCTAACCCGCGCTACCCGCTCATGAGCGAGATCAAGGAGCTCTACCTGGACGCCTACTATGGCCGCGAGCCCCAGGACTACGCCGTCTGCTAGTCTTTAGCACGGTTATTTGCGGCGGGGGTGCACGGGTGTACGCACGCCCCCGCCGTTGCTTCTATCGCATCGTTGAAAGGATGCAATCATGCTGCTTCCCGATTCCAAGACCGAGCTCGTCCGTCGTGGCAACAAGGTCGTTTACGACCTGGGCGACAAGATTGTCAAGGTCTTTAACGAGACCAAGCCCGTCTCCGACGTGTTCAACGAGGCTTTGAATCTTGCCCGCATCAATGAGTGCGGCATCCGCAGCCCCAAGGCGCTCGAGGTTTCTCAGCTCGAGAACGCCAACGGCTGGGCGCTTGTGACCGAGAAGGTTGCTGGCACCACCCTCGCCGACAAGATGACTGCCGAGCCCCAACGCTTTGGTGAGTACCTCGAGATGTTCGTCGACCTCCAGATCGAGATCCACGGCTACACCTCCCCGCTGCTCAACCGTCAGCGCGACAAGTTCGCCCGCATGATCGACAGCCTTGATCAGCTCAATGCCACCACGCGCTACAACCTTCAGGAGCGTCTGGACGGCATGACCAAGGAGTTCAAGGTCTGCCACGGCGACTTCAACCCCTCCAACGTCATCGTTGGCGACGACGGTCAGCTGTACGTCTGCGACTGGGCACATGCCACCCAGGGCTCCCCTGCTGCCGACGTTGCCACCACCTACCTGCTCTTTGCCCTCAGCAGCAAGGACCAGGCCGAGGCCTACCTGGAGCTCTACTGCGACCGCGCCGACATGCCTATGCAGGTCGTGCGTCAGTGGACGAGCATCGTCGCCGCTTCCGAGCTCGCTCGTAAGCGCAACGTGAACGATGAGTTCCTTAAGAACTGGATCGACGTCGTCGATTATCAGTAATATCTGAGCGATTTATTTCGCATCGGAGGCACAAAAGGGAAACCCCGCAGCTCGCATGGGCCGTGGGGTTTTCCTTTTAGATATCGAGGATGCCACAAGATAAAAGGACGGCCCCACATCTCCCCGATCTGGAGAAATGCGGGGCCGTCCCGTATATCGAACTACAAGCGAAATCGCCGATTAGCGGCGGGCAGCCTTAACAAGCTCGGCAACCTTGGCGACGATCTCGTCAATCGCCACGTCCTCGCGATCGCCCGTGGCACGGTCCTTGAGCTCAACGGTGCCATTCTTAAGACCGCGCTTGCCCAAAACCACCTGATACGGGAAGCCCATGAGGTCGTTATCGGCAAACTTAAAGCCGGGACGCTCATCGCGGTCGTCGACGACGACCTCGATACCCTCGGCGCACAGACCGTCGACGATCTGCTCACAAACGGTAGCGCACTCCTCCTTCTTGGGATCGAGCGGAATCACCGCGACCTCGTACGGGGCAACGGAGACCGGCCAGACGATACCGTGCTCATCGTTGTGCTGCTCCACGACGGCAGCGAGCGAGCGGGACACACCCACGCCGTAGCAACCCATGATAAGCGGCTTCTCCTTGCCGTCCTCGTCCATAAAGGTGGCACCCATGGCCTCGGAATACTTGGTGCCCAGCTGGAACACCTGGGAGACCTCGATACCGCGAGCAGCGGAGAGCGGCTTGCCGCAGTGCGGGCAGGGATCGCCGGCGACGACGGTGACCAGGTCGGCCCACTCATCGACGGTAAAGTCGCGCTCGGGGCAGGCACCGGTAAAGTGGTAGTCGACCTCGTTGGCGCCACAGGCCCACTGCTTAGACTCACGCAGGCTCTCGTCGCACACCAGACGGATGCCCTCGGGCAGGTTAACCGGTCCGATAAAGCCCTTATGCAGACCGTAGGTCTGGAGTTCCTCGTCGGTCATCATGCGATAGCCCTTGCCAAAGACGTGCTCGGCCTTGCAGTCGTTGAGCTCATGATCGCCCGGGACAATGGCCACGACAGGCTTGCCCTCAGCGTCGATGAGTGCCAGCGACTTGCGCGTGCCGTTCTCGGGGAAGCCGAAGAACTTTGCAACTGCCTCGATGGTGCCCATGCCCGGGGTCTCGACCTTGGTGAGCGTACCGTCGCCGGGGCCCTCGGTCACGACAACCTTGGTGCTTGCCGCCTCGTCGTCAGCAGCAAAGCCACAATCGTCGCAGTAAACCAACGAAGCCTCGCCGGCGTCAGCAAGAGCCATGTACTCGACGGAGGTGTCGCCACCGATCTCACCGGAATCGGCGACAACGGGCAGAGCCTTGATGTAGCAGCGCTCGCAGATATTGGCGTACGCCTGCTTCATCTTGTCGTACTCCTCCTGCAGGCTCTCCTGCGTAGCGGAGAAGCTGTAGGCGTCCTTCATGATGAACTCGCGACCGCGCATTAGGCCAAAGCGGGGACGGAACTCGTCGCGGAACTTATCCTGGATGTGATAGAGATTCACCGGCAGCTGCTTGTAGGAACGCAGTTCATTTCGTACCAGGGCGGTCACGGTCTCCTCGTGCGTGGGGCCCAGCACAAACTCACGACCGTGACGGTCATCAAAGCGCACGAGCTCCTTGCCATAGGCATCGATGCGGCCGGACTCACGCCACAGCTCGGCATCGACCATAATGGGCATCATGAGCTCCTGGGCACCGGCAGCGTCCATCTCGTCACGCACGATATTCTCGATCTTGCGGATCGAGCGCCATGCGAGCGGCAGATAGGAATAGAGACCGGCGGCCTCCTTGCGAATCATGCCAGCACGGAGCAGCAAGCGGTGGCTGGCGAGCTCAGCGTCGGCCGGATCCTCTTTGAGCGTCGGAGCATACAGCTTAGACATATACATTGCTCGAGTCATTTATTTCTCCTCAATTAGCTTGTCGACCTCGGCCATCAGCGCGTCGACAATTTGATCCTCAGCTACTTTACCAATGATCTGGCCGTGCGAAAAGAGCAGGCCCTGACCTCGTCCACAGGCAACCCCCAAGTCGGCATCAGAAGCCTCGCCGGGGCCATTGACCGCACAGCCCATCACAGCGATCGAAAGCGGCGCGGAGTAGTTCTTGAGCCGCTCGGTAACCTCCTCGGCGATTGCGATGAGATTGACCTGGCAGCGCGCACATGTGGGGCACGAGACAATCTCGGGGCCACGACGACGCAGGCCCAGCGACTGCAGAATACCCCAAGCGACCGGCGGCTCCTCAACCGGATCGGCCGTAAGCGAGACGCGCATGGTGTCGCCAATGCCCTCGGAGAGCAGGATGCCCAGTCCCACCGAGCTCTTGATGGTGCCCTGCAGCTTGGTACCGGCCTCAGTCACACCCAGATGAAGTGGAACATGGGGAATCTCGCGCGACAGGGCACGATAGGTATCAAGCGTCGTCTGTACACTATGGGCCTTGGCGGAAAGCACGATGTTGGTAAAGCCGCGGTCCTCAAAGTGCCGCACAAAGCGCTCACTCGACATCACGAGCTTCTCGGGCTGCGTAAGCTCGCCGCGCTCGGCGATATCCTGCTCGAGCGAGCCGGCGTTGACACCGATGCGAATCGCACAGCCCGCAGCGCCGGCGGCGTCGATGACGGCATCGACCTTAGCCCAATCGCCGATATTACCGGGATTGATGCGCAGCTTGGCGGCACCAGCCTCGACGGCGCCGATGGCGAGCTTATGGTTAAAGTGAATATCGGCAACGATTGGCACCGGAGACTCGGCACAGATGGTACGGAAGCCCTCGAGCGCGGCTTCGGTGGGTACACTCACGCGCACGATATCGCAGCCCGCCTGCGCCAAAGCGCGGACCTGCCCAAGCGTTGCCTGAGCATCGGCGGTATCGGTGCAGGTCATAGACTGGACCACGACCGGCGCGCCGCCGCCGATCTGCACCCCGCCCACATGCACGGGGCGCGTCAGCTCGCGCGGCAAAGAATGGGATAGAGACAATCCAAGCACTCCCCTACAGAATAAATCGAAGGATGTCGGAACGAAGCATATAGACAAACAGCAATGCGAAGAGCGCGACGCCCACATAGCTCACGATCGTCTGGACCTTGAGCGGCAGCTCGCGGCCAGCAATCTTTTGAATGATCTCAATTAGCAGCTTGCCGCCGTCGAGCGGCGGGATGGGCAGCAAGTTCATAAAGCCCAGTGAGAACGAAATGAGCGCGGCAAACGACAAGAACGTGATGGGACCGGCAGCAGCCGCCTGAGAGGACATGACGCTGATGCCCACGATCGATGAGGACTGGTCGAGAATCTCCATCGTATGCTGCGGCTGGAGTAGGCGAATAACGCCATCCGCGGTCTGCACAACATAGGAGAATGACAGACGTGCCGAGGTGATGGGGTCCAAACGGACTACCTGCGTAGAGGCATAAACGCCCAGACGTTCGCCCTCTTTGAGTGCGACCGAGGTCGAGCACTGCTTGCCATCGCGCTCATACTCAATAGCAATATCGTCCTTACCGGCGGCCTTACCGATGGCATCGTAGACGTCCATCCAAGTGGAACATGAGACACCGTCAACCGAAAGGATCGCATCACCGGACTCGATACCCGCCCTGGCGGCAATAGACCCCTCGTCAACCTGACCGATCACGTTGGTATCGATCGGCACGGTGACACCCGCAATGGAATAGATACTCATAAGGAGCAAAAAGCCCGTCAAAATATTGACAATAATGCCCGCGAGCAGCATAAAGGCACGCTTGAGAAAGCCTTGGCCAAGATAGGTGTGCGAACGTTCTTGCGCAAGGAACTCGGCCTCGCCGCACGGCAGCTCCCACACATCGCCCTCGGCAGTTGAATGTTCGCGATCGAAACGGCGACCGTCAAAGGTGGTATAGCCTGCCGTGTCTCGCGGCAGCGTCTGATACTTGGTGGGATAGTAGCTCGGCGAGGGCTTCTCCCCTTCCTCATACCAGGGTGCGATGGAGCCCCAGCCCAGCAATAGGGCGCATGCCTCGAGCACATCCTCCTCGGAAAGCTCGAGCTCGACAGCAAGATCGGCCACGGTCACGCGACCATGACGATAGATAGCCGCAAGCACGCGATCGGCGCACGAGACGTCGGTCGGGTCCATACCGCAGATGGCAGCGTAGCCACCCAGCAGCAGCGGGGTCACGCCAAACTTGGTTCCAATGCGACGCGACGTGTAATGGATGTCAAAGCGGCACGGCAGGCCCAAAAAGAACTCGGTCACACGGACGCCGCAGGCACGCGCCGCCAAAAAGTGGCCGCCCTCGTGCAAAAACACGAGGACGGAAAGCATCAGCAGGCCCCAAAAGACCGATGAGAGAACGCTCAGAACAGTATCCATAAAACGAAATAGCAATCCTTATGGGTTAGGAACGGGTTGCGACGAGCACCTGCACAGCCTTTTCACGCGCCCACGCATCGATGTCGCGAAGTTGCTCAAACGAATCGACCGCCTGCATATCGTGAGCATCCATGCAGGATTCCACAATGCGATCGATATCGGTAAAGCTGCAGCCATCGTGCAGGAAGGCATCGACGGCGACCTCGTTGGCGGCATTGAGCACGCACGGCATGGTGCCACCCGTCTTGCCGGCACGCTCGGCCAGCGCCAGACAGCGGAAGGTATCCATGTCGGCAGCATCAAACGTGAGCTGCCCCAACTCGCGAAAATCGATACGAGGCGCCGGGGTATCCCAACGCTCGGGATACGAGAACGCGAACTGGATGGGAATACGCATGTCGGAAGCACCGAGATGCGCCATCACGGAGCCGTCGGCGAACTCGACCATAGAGTGAATCTTGGACTGACGCTGCACGACCACGTTAATGAAATCGAGGTCGCAGTTAAACAGATGCATGGCCTCAATGCGCTCCAGGCCCTTGTTCATGAGGGTGGCGGAGTCGATGGTGATCTTGGCACCCATGGCCCACGTGGGATGTGCGAGGGCATCGACACGCGTCACGCAATCGAGCTCGTCGCGCGTGCGGCCAAAGAACGGACCGCCCGAGCAGGTGAGCCAAATACAATGAGCCTCGCGCGGGTTCTCCCCCAGATAGCACTGGTAAATGGCTGAGTGCTCAGAGTCGACCGGAATAAGCTGGCCCGGTTGCGCCAACGGCATAAGCAAGTCGCCACCGACGACGAGGGACTCCTTGTTGGCAAGAGCAAGGCGCTTATTCGAGGTCAAGGCCGCATGGCTCGCCTCGAGACCGGCAGCGCCCACAATAGCGACGAGCACGCAGTCGACATCGTCGCGACGCGCGAGCTCGCAAACCGCCTGCGCGCCAACGCCGAGCTTCGTTCCCTCGGGCAACTCCTGCAGCACGGCGTCATCGCCATGAGCGACATCGGCCACGGCAACCGCCGGAACCGAAAACTCGCGGGCAGCGGCAACGAGCTCCGAGGTGCTGGAATTAACGGACAGCGCCGTCACCTGTAGTCGATCGGCATGCTGACGGCACACATCGAGTGCCTGGGTGCCGATAGACCCCGTACAACCCAGGATGGCAACACGGAGGCGTCCATCGGGGCCATACGTCGTCTGGAATGACATTACAGCACGCCTCCGATCATCAAAAGCAGCTGCGCGGTAATGCAGCCGAAGATAAGCGAATCGCTACGATCGAGCATGCCGCCATGGCCCGGGATAAGATTGCCGGAATCCTTGACGCCCACGCCACGCTTGATGCGTGACTCGATGAGGTCGCCGATAACGCCCAGGACGGACACGACCACGCCGCACAGCAGCGCATAGGGCAGGCTGAGCTTGTAGAAGTGCGTCGCCCACAGGATGAGCCAAATCAAAACCGAGCCCAGGATGCCACCAACAAACCCCTCCCAGCTCTTTTTTGGAGAGATCTTGGGAACCATCTTGTGCTTGCCGATACGGCTGCCCACGATGTAGGCAAACGAATCGGAGACCCAAAGGGACGCGCAAACGCCCACCGAAAGCAGAGCGCCGGCAAAACCGGGCACGGAATCGCGCAGCAGCACGATAGCCGACAGCATAAAGCCAGTGTAGATGGGACCCATGAGCGTCACGGCCACATCAGAGATGCGGGTACGCGGCGACCAGACATACCAAATGCCCACCGCGAGCATCAGGGCAAAAAGCAGGGCATTCAACAACATCGAATCGCCCAACGCCGACAGCGGAAAGAGCACGGCGGCAGCGATACCCATACGCTCGTTCGCCATCTTGCCATCGAGCTTTGTCATACGGAAAAATTCATAGCAGCATAGACCGCTCATGACGGAAACAAAGATGGCCGTGGGCACGATACCCAAAACCAGGCACAGGATAAAGACGACGGCGTAGACGATACCGGCGGCGGCACGGGTAATAAAGCCCGCCAGCCACGAACCGGTGCCACTCTTCGCTGCAGGCGCTCCCGCAGTGCCAGCTTTGCGCGCAGGCGTCTTGGGAGCAGATCCCTTGGGACGATCGGACACGATTAAGCCTCCTCGGTCTTGCTCAGTCCACCAAACCTACGGTCACGGCCCTGATAGGCCAAAATGGCGTCGACGAGGCCCCAGCGATCAAAGTCGGGCCAATAGGTATCGGTGACGTAGAACTCGGAATAAGCCACCTGCCACAGCAGATAGTTCGAAAGGCGCAGCTCACCAGAAGTGCGAATCACAAGCTCAGGATCGGGAAGACCGGCGGTATAGAGGTGGGAAGCCACCATGTCGTCATCAATTGCGGCAGGATCGATCTTACCGGCGGCAGCGTCGAGCGCAATCTGACGGACAGCGCGGGTAATCTCGGCACGCGCGCCGTAGTTGACGGCAAGCGCCAGCGTCATACCGGTGCGATCGGCGCACTCGGCAAGACCGCGTTCAAAAACGTCGCGGGTCTTCTTGGGCAGCGCGGAAATGTCACCCAAAAAGACGACGCGCACGTTTTCGCGCTTCAGAAGCGGCAGCTCGTCGATAAACGTCTTGGCAAACAGATGCATCAAGACGTTGACCTCATGCTGCGGACGGTTCCAGTTTTCGGTAGAAAACGCATAGGCAGAAAGCACGTCGACGCCCAGACGCACACAGGCAGTAATGATCTCGCGAAGGGAGACGATACCCGCCTTGTGGCCCTCAGTGCGTGCAAGACCGCGCGACGTGGCCCAACGACCGTTGCCGTCCATGATGCACGAGATATGGTGCGGAATGTTATTGAGGTCAAGGTCGGAAAAACCGACGCCCGCAGGGGCGTCGGCAAAGTACTCGACCAGTTTATGCTCGTCGTATTGCACCTTAGATCTCCATGACCTCGGCTTCTTTTTCCTTCAGAAGCTCCTCGACCTTAGCGACATACTCATCGGTGTGCTTCTGGACCTTAGCCTGCTCGCGACGGACATCGTCCTCGGTGAGCTCCTCATCGCGCTCGAGCTTGTTGTTGAAGTCGCGACGGATGTTACGGATAGACACCTTGGCCTGCTCAGCGTACTCGCGGCACTCCTTGACGAGCTCGCGACGGCGCTCTTCGGTGGGAGCCGGGAACGGCAGACGAACGACGGTGCCATCGGAGTTGGGGGTAATACCCAGATCGGAAGCGCCGATGGCCTTGACGATAGCGTTGATGAGCGCCTTGTCCCACGGCTCGATGAGCAGCATGTGGGCCTCGGGGGTCTTTACGGCGGCAACCTGCGTGACCGGCGTGGGAACACCGTAATAATCGACGGTGATGTCGGACAGAATGTTAGCGTTGGCGCGGCCGGTACGGACCTTGGAGAAGTTATGCTTGAGGGACTCGAGCGACTTGTCCATGTGGGCGGTGATGTTCTCTGCCATGCTTAATCCTCCTGATAGACGAGCGTGCCGACGGGCTCACCCGAAAGCGCGCGCTTGACGGTGTCCTCGCCATCGATGTTGAGGACCAAAATCGGCATACGGTTATCCTGGCACAGTGCCGTAGCCGTGGAATCCATAACCTGCAGACCGCGGACGAGCACCTCATGGTAGGTGATCTTGTCAAACCGGACGGCGTCAGCATACTTGACGGGATCCTTGTCGTAGATGCCGTCAACCTTGGTGGCTTTAATCAGAATCTCGGCGCCGATCTCGCACGCACGAAGAGCCGCAGCGGTGTCGGTCGTAAAGTACGGATTGCCCGAACCGGCGGCAAAAATAACGACGTTGCCCTTGGAAAGGTGATTGATGGCGCGACGGCGAATATAGGGCTCGCAGATCTCGTTCATCTGGATAGCGCTCATCACGCGGCAGGGAACATCGTTATGCTCGAAGGCATCCTGCAGGGCAAGCGCGTTCATAACGGTTGCCAGCATGCCCATGTAGTCGGCCTGAGCACGCTCCATGCCACCGGCAGCGCCGGCCATGCCGCGGAAAATATTGCCACCGCCGACAACGACGCCGACCTCATGACCAACGGCGAGCAGCTCCTTGACCTGCTTGGCAAGATGGTCGGTAACCTTGGGGTCAATGCCATATTGGCCGTCGCCCATCAGTGCTTCGCCGGAAAGCTTCAGAAGCACGCGTTTATATCGGATGTCGGACAAAGCGATCCTCCTTTAATTAGACTTTTAATATGATAACAAAGGCTTAACGGGGAGCCATGAAAAAGCAGGCTGTGAGTAAAACCCACAGCCTGCTCATTACCAGCTACAAGAGCTTATTTACTCGCCACGGACCAGACGGTCAAAGGCAACGACGGTAATGGTGTCGCCGAGCTCCTTGGAGACCTGCTCAGCGTACTTCTTGATGGTGAGGGAGCTGTCCTTGATGAACTCCTGCTCGGTGAGCACGGACTGCTTGTAGAACTTCTCCAGACGGCCGACAGCCATCTTCTCCTGGATAGCCTCGGGCTTGCCGGACTCGGCAGCCTGAGCCATGTAGATCTGCTTCTCGTGCTCGACGGTCTCGGCCGGAACCTGATCGCGGGTGGCGCAGATCGGCGCGACGGCGGCAACCTGAAGGGCAACGTCGTGAGCGAAGGTCTTGAAGGACTCAGCCTGAGCGGTCTCGGCCTTCTCGAAAGCGAACTCGACGAGGACGCCAATCTTACCACCCATGTGGATGTAAGAAGCGAGCGCGCCGTTCTCGGCCTTGCGGGCGGCGAAACGGGAGATCTTCATGTTCTCGCCCATGATGTGAATCATCTCGGTGAGCTCGGAGGAAACGGTCTCCTCGCCCATCGGCTTCTCGAGCAGAGCGTCGACGTCAGCAGGCTCGGTGGTAGCGACAACCTCAGCGACCTTGGAAGCAAAGCCGGTGAACTTGGCGTTGGAGCCAACGAAGTCGGTCTCGCAGGAGAGCTCGAGCAGAGCGCCGGTCTTGCCATCCTCGGAGACGAACGCGGCGACAGCGCCCTCGTTGGTCTCACGGCCAGCCTTCTTGGCGGCCTTGGCAAGGCCGTTCTTACGCAGAACGTCGACAGCGGCGTCCATGTCGCCGTCAGCCTCGACGAGAGCCTTCTTGCACTCCATCATCGGGGAGTCGGTCATCTCGCGGAGCTGCTTGACCATAGCGGCGGTAATCTGGGCCATTGTGGTTCCTTTCAAAGAGATGAAAAAGAATTAACTAAGACTGATTTACTCGGCCTTGGGCTCAGCGGCCATCTCGGCCTCGGAGACCTGCTCCTTGCCGGAGCCAGCGAGGCAGGCGTCAGCCATGAGCTCGCACATAAGGGTGACAGCGGAGATAGCGTCATCGTTGCAGGGGATGCCGTACTCGACCTCGTCGGGATCGGAGTTGGTGTCGATCAGAGCGACGACGGGGATGTTCAGGCGCTGGGCCTCCTTGATGGCGTTCTCCTCGCGCTTGGTGTCGATGACGAAGAGAGCCTGGGGCAGACCCTTCATGTCGCGGGCGCCACCGAGGTTGGTCTGGAGCTTGGTGAGCTCCTTGCCGAGCACAGCCTGCTCCTTCTTGGGGAGCACTGCCATGCGGCCGTCATCGACCATGGCCTCGAGCTCCTCCATGCGGTTGATGCGGGAGCGGATGGTGACGAAGTTGGTCAGCATGCCGCCGAGCCAACGCTGGTTGATGTAGGGCATGTTGGCGCGCTCAGCAGCGTTCTTGACGGCCTCCTGAGCCTGCTTCTTGGTGCCGACGAACAGCACGTTGCCACCCTTGGCGACGTTCTTGACGAAGGTGTAGGCCTGGTCGGCGTCGAGGATGGTCTGCTTGAGGTCGAGGATGTAGATGCCGTTGCGCTCACCGAAGATGAACGGCTTCATCTTGGGGTTCCAGCGACGGGTCTGGTGACCGAAGTGGCAGCCGGCCTCGAGCAGGGTGCGGATATTAATCTTGGTAGCCATGTTAAACCTCCTGTGGTTTGCCTCCGCGCGGGGTCATCCTCCAAAACCAACCCGGACATGTGCTACCAAAGCCCGGGCACCACGGTATGAAGTAGCCGCGCGTGTGTGATAAAAACCTGTTGCCGTGAAGCAACCCGATGAATGATAGCAGGAATGCATCTTCCTGCCAACCCGCAATCAAAACCACACACCTGAGTGCGGCGCAGGACGTCCCAGCCACTATTCGCCGCGGGGATGGGCTTGAGCCACGGCCCGCTTAAGCCGATCGGGCGTGAGATGCGTGTAGATCTGCGTCGTGGACAGGCTCGCATGACCCAGCAGCTCTTGAACCGAGCGCAGGTCCGCACCGCCCTCGAGCAAGTCGGTCGCAAAGGTATGGCGCATCGCATGCGGGGCGATGTCGGCCGGAATTCCGGCGAGCGTCGCCAGCGTATGGAACCGCCGCCTGAGCATGGCGGCGCTCATGCGATTGCCGCGCGCCGATATAAGCAGCGGATGCACGCCGTTTGCGCCGTCGCTTCGCCTTGCCTGCGCAAGGAGCTCCGGCCTCCCCTCCTCTATATAGAGACGGGCCGCCTCGAGAGCACGCCGATAGAGCGGCACGATACGCTCCTTGCTCCCCTTACCCCAAAGTCGCAACGTTCGCTCGGACCAAGCGATGGACTCCACATTGAGCGCCGCGAGCTCAGAGATGCGGGCGCCGGAGGCATAGAGCAGCTCGAGCATCGCCGCATCGCGCAATCCCGCGGGAGTTGAGGTATCGGGGGCTTTGAGGAGCGCCTCCACCTGTTGGTTCGTCAGCACACCGGGCAGATCAAGCGGGAGCTTGGGCGAGGATATCGCCGAGACCGCATCGCCCTCAACGATCCCCTCGGCAGCCATCCATCGATAAAGTGAGCGAATGGCAGACAAGTGCGCCGCAAGGGTCCGAGCCGCCACCTGGTCACGCGACAGCTCGGCCAAATAGGAGCGAACCGTCCGTACGTCGGCGGCACGCGCATCGACGCCTTCGCGCTCGCACCATGAAGCGAAACGCTCCAGCCGCGAAGCGTAGGCGGTCACCGTGTTGGGAGCGAGCCCTTCGACGCGAGCAATATAGGCGATGAACGAGTCGATGGTGTCGTACAGGTCAAAGGCTATGACCGGTCGCCTCCAAACAGATCGGGGCGAGTGGCCAGATAGGCATCAAGAGCTTCGAGCGCACGGTCCGCATAGGCCTGGTAGCGGTCGCGCTTACTGCGGCGCTTGCCGTCCTCGAGCGGTGGCACGAGGCCAAAGTTGACGTGCATGGGCTGATAGCCCACGGTGGCAGGATCGGTCGCATAGCCCACGAGTGCACCCAGGGCGCCCACGCGCGGCAGCTCAACAGGCTCCGCCTCGATTGCCTCGGCATAGGTGTTGAGCGCGGCGAGCAGACCGGTCGCCACGGCCTCCATATAGCCTTCGGTGCCGGTGATCTGGCCGGCAAGGCGCACGCTCGTACCGGGCACGGCAAAGGTGCCATCGAGCACGTGCGGGGCGTCGACAAAGGTATTGCGGTGCATGACACCGTAGCGGAAGAACTCGGCGTTCTCCAGGCCCGGCACCATATGGAAGACGCGCTTCTGCTCGCCAAAGGTCAGGTTGGTCTGGAAGCCCACCAGGTTATAGGCAGTCTTCTCCTTGTTCTCGGCACGCAGCTGAATCGCTGCCCAGGGGCGACGTCCGGTACGCGGGTCGGTGAGGCCGACGGGCTTCATGGCGCCAAAGCGAATGGCGTCCTTGCCGGTGCGCGCAACCTCCTCGGCAGGCTGGCATGCCTGGAACAGATCGCCGCCCTCAAAGTCCTTGAGCACCACGCGGTCGGCCGTGGTGAGCGCCTCGATAAAGGCCTCGTACTCTTCCTTGTTGAGCGGGGCATTGAGGTAGTCGCCACTCCCCTGTTCCTCGTAGCGCGACTGCGAGAACAGCACGTCCATATCAAGCGTGGAGGCATCGACGATCGGTGCCGCGGCATCGAAGAACGCAAGGGCGTCGCCACCGACGAGCTTCATGACCTCTTCGCTCAGCGCCGGCGAGCACAAGGGGCCGGCGGCAATGACCACGTGACCCTCGGGAATCCGCGTGACCTCGCCGTGAATGATCTCGATATTGGGACGGGCGGCAACCTCGGCCTCGACAAGCTCGGAAAACTTGACACGGTCGACCGCCAGGGCACCACCGGCGGGAACAGCCGCGCGACGGGCGCAATCGAGCAGGACCGAGCCCATGCGCTCAAGCTCGGCCTTCAGCAAACCAGCCGCAGAGTCCGGACGGGTCGACTTAAACGAATTGGAGCAGACGAGCTCTGCCAGGTGATCGGTATGGTGGGCCGGGGAGCTCACCTGGGGGCGCATCTCGCACAGCTTTACGGCGAATCCGCGGTCTGCCAGCTGGATCGCGCATTCCGGACCCGCCAAACCGCCACCGATAACCGTCACCTGATCAAACAGCATCTGCAAACACCTTTCTAATTGACACGTTTTCCATTGTGACCGAAGGGGGTCTGGGCGTGAAGGGCAAACTTGGAGGGCGCATACCTTCCATCCATCATGCGCTCGATAAGACCCTCGAGCTCAAGCGAACCTAGGAGTTTGAGTACGCCGACGGCATCGAGCGAGACGAGCGCCGCGATGTCATCGACCTTGAGCGGAGAGGCGATGAGCGCATGCATCACGGTCTGCCGTGTTGGATCCAAGTCGGCAATACCGGGAGCATCGGGGCGCGAGTAGCGCAGGGTGCCGTAGATGCGTGAAATAGCCATCTCAATAGATTCCTCGTCGATGATGCAGCAGGCACCGTTCGCAATGAGGTAATTCGTGCCACGCGACTCGGGCGATAGGATCGACCCCGGCACGGCAAGAAGTTCGCGCCCCAAATCCATAGCAGCCTCGGCTGTAGAAAACGTCCCGGAAGGCATACCCGCCTCGGATACAAAGAGGGCTTGCGACAGGGCCGCGATCACACGATTGCGGCGCGGAAAGGCAAACCTGCGCGGACCCATGCCCCACGGAGAGATCGACACGATCGCGCCACCCGTATCGAGCGTGCGAGTAATAAGCCCCGCGCTCGAACGCGGGTAAACCACGTCGGCGCCCGTCCCCAGCACCACGACGTGTTTGCCGCCGGCGTTGACCGCAGCCCAACCCGAGGCCTGGTCACAACCGACCGCGCCGCCCGAAACAACCGTCACTCCCGCCTCGACCGCCACCTTTGCCGCAAGCTCTGCCACGGCAAGACCATACGGAGAGGCCTTGCGCGCGCCGATGATGGAGAGCGCAGGCGTCGAAAGCACCTCGGGGTTGCCGCGCACAAAGAGCGTCTGGGGTACATCAGAAAGCTCCAAAACGGTCTCGGGATACAACGCGTCACCTGGATGCAGCTCGAAGGTCCCCTCGGCCATCATTGGTCCCTCCTTCCCTGGTACATCGCCGCCTCGAGCACGTGATCCTGCGTCACCTGCTCGCTCTCGGCGACGTCGGCGATGGTACGTGCGATACGCACCAGGCGCACGATGCCGCGGCCCGTGAGATGCGTGCGCTTTGACAGGCCGAGCACACACTTCTCCGCCGCATCATCGAGCTCAAAGGTCGAAACGACGCCGTCAATGGACCGCGTCTCATCATCCTCGGCCTCGGCGTCCGCATCGTCCATACGGGATTCGCGCCAAGCGCGAAAAGCACGACCGCGCACAACGAAGTCACGCAACTCGGCCGACGACATACCCTCCGCACCCTCGATAATCACTTGGGGGTCGGGACGGGTCACATCGATCATCATGTCGATACGGTCGGCCAAAGGACCGCGCAGCTTTGCCCGATAGCGCTCCACCATCGATGCCGAGCAGCGGCATGGCACCTCGCGATCGCCCAAAAAGCCGCAGGGACAGGGATTGCTCGCGGCCAGCAGCTGAAAGCGCGACGGGAAGGTAAAGGCCCCGTCGACGCGTACGATCCTCACATAGCCGCGTTCGATGGGCTGACGCAGCGTCTGCAGCACACCCGTGGGAAACTCGGCAAGCTCGTCCAAAAAGAGCACGCCGCCATGAGCAAGGCTGATCTCACCCGGATGCACCGGGCGTCCTCCGCCGATAAGGCCTGCGGTCGAAATACTGTGGTGGGGACTGCGGAAGGGCCGGTGCCCCGCCAACAAGCCATCAATGTTCTCACCCAAGACCGAATGGATGCACAGCGCCTCCTGCTGGTCCTCAACGGAAAGCTCGGGCAGGATGCCGGTCATACGACGGGCGAGCATCGTCTTACCCGATCCCGGGGACCCGATCATAAGCAAACCGAGCTCACCCGCTGCCGCCAGCGCCATGCCGCGTTTGGCAACCTCCTGCCCTAGCACGTCGGCATAGTCGAGTTCGGGCTCAAAGGTCGCCTCGAGCACTTCAGAATCCAAGTAGTGCCGCGCGGCATCGCCCATACCATGAGCAAGCTGAGACAAATGATCGATAAATCCGCAATCCACGCCCGCAAGCGGCACATGCTGATCGGACCTGCCGGCGATAAAGGACAGCCCCATATCACGCGCCAATAGCTGAAACGCCACCTCGCCCTTGACAGGAAGCACCGTACCGTCCAAGCCAAGCTCACCAGCAATAAGACAACGATCGAGGTTGTCGCGGGGAATCTGACCATCGGCTGCCAATACCGCGATGGCGATGGGCAGATCAAAGCCGCTACCGGTCTTGCGAATATCGCCGGGCGCCAGATTGACCGTAATGCCCGAGCGCGGAATCTCGAACCCGGCGGAGCGCATCGCACAGCGAATACGACCGCGCGACTCCATCACCTCCATACTCGGGATGCCGAGCATCTGGATGCCCGGAACGCCACCGGCAAGCGAGACCTCGACCGTGACGTGAATCGCCTCGACGCCGCGGATGCAGGCCGCGTGAACGGCAAACGTCTCGAACGCCATCACGACACCTGCCAATCGAACGCGTTGTACTGATGCTCGATCTCGGCGATATGCCCGCCACGAATGGTGACACCCACGGCATCGAAGCGAATCGCCTTGAGCGGATAATGCTCCATGAGATAGCAACTTGCGATGCGGCGATAGCGGCGTTGCTTTTGGGCGTCCACGGCCTCCTCGGGAAAGACCCGCGCGTTGCAATCCAGTGCAACGCGTCTGGTCTTGACCTCGGCCATCACCACGACATCGTCGAGCTCATCGAGCAGCACCAGATCGGCCTCGCCCTCGGCGCAGCGATAGCCCTGCTCCAGCAAGGTGTAGCCGCGCTCGTTATAGTAGTCGATGGTGATCAGCTCGCCCAGCATGCCCAGCTCGCGGGGGCTGAGTCCCTTGATAAGCTCGGGCGTCATCGCCCCGCAATCGAGCTCGCCGTTTTCCCAACGCTCCTTGAGCTGCTGCGACTTGCTCTTTTTGCATGCGGCACTCATGGGGTCTCCTTTCCCGCACACTGCATTGCCCCGATGATGAGGGCACCTTTCATGCGGGTAAGTACCGGAAACAAACCAAAAGCTGACCAAATGCCGACAAAAAATGGGCCGTACGCAACAATCACGTTGCACACGGCCCGCTACCAGCAGGTTTATAAAACGCCAGGGGTCCCTTTCTCCACAATTGATCTAGAAAAGGCGCTCAGTCTGCAAAAAGTTTCCGCAAAAGCTCACGCGGTGCAGTGGACAAAGTCCATGTTTGCGAATGGCCTCGATATGCTCGGGGCTTGCATAGCCCTTCGACTCGGCCAGATGGTACTCGGGGTACTCGGCGTCGTACTCGACCATCATCTCATCACGCGTGACCTTGGCCATGATGGACGCCGCGGCGATGCAGGCGATTTTGGCATCGCCCTTCACCACATCGCGCTCGTTAGGAACGGCGCCCAAGGGGTTGCCATCCATGAGGACGCAGTCGGGCTCGAGCCCCGTATCGGCCACGGCGCCCGCAACGGCAGCGCGGATGGCGCGGGCCATGCCCATATCATCGATATCCTTCGGCGCGATATGGCAAAAACCGATCGCCGTCGCCACCTCGGCAATCTTCACCGAGAGCAGCTCGCGGCGCGCCGGCGTGAGCTTTTTGGAATCGTTGATACCCCAGACGCGCGGCTCCATAGGAAGACAGACGGCGCACACCGTCAGAGGACCGGCCACCGATCCGCGACCCACCTCATCGACACCAACGACCACCCCATCGCCGCCAAGCTCATGCATAAGCTCGTACATGTCATTGACACGCTCACGCTCGGCAAGCTCTTTGGCATGGCGTTTGAGGGCGCGTTCACAAGCCTTGATCACCTGCTGGCGCGGGTCCTCGCGATAATGCTCCACGAGGGCGGGAATCTCCTCAAACGTAGCGCTCGCCAACTCACCGGCAACCTGCGATGCCGAAACCGAGCTCGTCATGTTGGCCATACCAGGCCCTCCTTGCATGCAAATCAGATAAAAAGAAGGGCCACCCGAAGGTGACCCTTGTGTCCAAACGAGTGGACAGACGCTGCGATCTTCTTAGCGCTTCTCGGGGATGCGAGCAGCCTTGCCCACCTTGTCGCGGAGGTAGTACAGCTTGGCGCGACGGACGCGACCATGACGAACGACCTCGAGCTTGGCGATCTTGGGGCTGTGAAGCGGGAAGGTACGCTCAACACCGACACCGAAGGACATCTTGCGGACGGTGAAGGTCTCGCGGGCACCGGCGCCGGCCATACGGATGACGTCGCCCTGGAAGACCTGGATGCGCTCGCGGTCGCCTTCCTTAATGCGGTAGTGAACCTTGACGTTGTCGGCGACGCGAACCTGAGGAATGTCCTCGCGGATCTGCTGACGCTCGATTGCGCGGATGTAATCCATGTGCAATTCCTTACTCTTCTAGAGGTGCCGTACCACCTTGGCCGGCACGTAGTTGAACAAACGTATTCGAGTATACACGCGCGGGTTTCTGCTGCAAGAACAATTTTTTACGCAGACAAAAAGACAAAACCCGCACATGATAACCGCCCGCCTCACGAATGAGACGGGCGGCATGAAGGGGGGCTACACTAGGCGTCTACACCCAAAACGTTAGGCGGAACGCTTGGCCTCGAGCTTGGCCTGAGCGGCGGCCAGGCGCGCCAGGGGCACGCGGTAAGGCGAGCAGGACACATAGTCCACATCGGCCACGTTGAACAGGCCCTTGATAGACTTAGGGTCGCCGCCGTGCTCACCGCACACGCCAAAGTGCATGCCGGGGTTGGTGGCGCGGCCCTTCGCCACGGCCATACGCACCAGCTCCAGCACCGCCGAGTCGATGGTCTCGAAGGGGTTGTCCTTCAGGATCTTCTTATGCATGTACAGCGGGATGAACTTGGCCTCGGCGTCGTCGCGCGAGAAGCCAAAGGTCGTCTGGGTGAGGTCATTGGTGCCAAAGCAGAAGAAGTCGGCGTGCTGGGCGATCTCGTCGGCGACCATGCAGGCGCGCGGCAGCTCGAGCATCGTGCCCACGGGAATGTTGAGCTCGACGCCCTCCTCGGAGGATATCTCGGCGATGACACGCTCGATGACCTCGCGGGTCTGGACATGTTCGGCCGTGATGGAGACGAGCGGAACCATGATCTCGGGGCGCGGGTCGACGCCTTCCTTGATAAGGCGGGCGGCAGCCGTGGCCACAGCGCGGACCTGCATGAGCGGCAGATTGCCAAAGACGACGGACAGGCGCACGCCGCGCAAGCCCAGCATGGGGTTGGACTCGACCATGCCGTCAATGCGACGCAGGCGGGCGCGCAGGGCAGTGAGCTCCTCCTCGGGAGCGCCGGCGGCCTCCTTCTTGGTGATGGCGACCTCGAGCTCGCGAGGATTATCCAAGAACTCGTGCAGCGGCGGATCAAGCAGGCGAACGACCACATCGCGACCGGACATGGTCTTGAACATCGCCAAGAAATCCTCAGTCTGGACCTTGAGCAGATCGGCCAGGGCCTGCTGCTTCACAGCCTCGTCGTCGGACAGGATGAAGCTCTGGATAATGTTCTTGCGGTCGCCCAGGAACATGTGCTCGGTGCGGCACAGGCCTATGGCCTCGGCGCCAAACTCGAGCGCGAGCGCGGCATCCTCGGGGTTGTCGGCGTTGACGTGCACGTGGTTGGCGTGACCGTCGGTCTCGTCCAGGCGGATCTCGTCGGCCCAAGACAGGATGGTGTCCAGATCGCCGGTGAGCTCAGCGGAGACCAAATCGACAGCGCCATCGACGACGATGCCCTGAGTGCCGTCGATGGAGATGATATCACCCTCGTGCAGCACGCGATCGCTGCCCTCGATGCGCACGACCTTCTCGGCCGCGTCAATGTGGAAGCGCTCGACGCCGCAGACGCAGGGCGTACCCATACCGCGAGCGATAACGGCGGCATGGCTCGTCTTGCCGCCATGGCTCGTCAAGATACCCTCGGCGGCGACCATTCCCTTAAGGTCGTCGGGGTTGGTCTCCCAGCGGACCAGAATGACCTTATGGCCCTCGGCAGAACGCGCGACGGCGTCATCGCTCGAGAACACGACCTCGCCCACGGCGGCACCGGGGCTGGCGTTAAGGCCGCATGCGAGCGCCTCGTACTTCTTGGAGGAGTCGAACTGCGGGTGCAGGAGCTGGTCGAGCTGCGTGGGATCGATGCGGCTCACGGCCTCCTCACGGGTGATGAGGCCCTCCTCGACCATCTCGATAGCGATGCGCAGAGCGGCGGTTGCGGTACGCTTGCCCACACGGGTCTGGAGCATCCAGAGCTTACCCTGCTCGATGGTGAACTCGATGTCGCACATGTCGCGGTAGTGATCCTCAAGCGTCAGGAAGACACGCTCAAGCTCTTCACCTGCGGACTCGAGGCCCGGGGTGGTCTTGAGGTCGGCAATGGGCTCGGTGTTGCGGATGCCGGCAACGACGTCCTCGCCCTGGGCGTTGACCAGAAAGTCACCGTAGAACTCCTTGGTGCCGTCGGCCGGATTACGCGTAAAGGCGACGCCCGTCGCAGAGGTCTCGCCCTTGTTGCCAAAGGCCATAGCCTGGACGTTGACGGCGGTGCCAAGGTCGTCGGAAATGCCGTGCTGCTTGCGGTAGATGCAGGCGCGCTCGTTCATCCAGCTGCCGAAGACGGCCTGGATAGCAAGGCGCAGCTGGAGCTCCGGATCGTGCGGGAAGACGGGCTTGCCGTCCGCGACCTCGAGCTCGGGGTACAGGGCGGCCTCGACGTTATCGGAAAAAATGCCCTTGAAAGTATCGACGAGCTCCTGCAGGTCCTCGGCCGAAAGCTCGGAGTCGACGCGAACGCCGGCGACCAGGCGAACCTGGGTCAGGGCATTCTCGAACAAGTCGGCATCGACACCCATGACGACGTTGGAGAACATCTGGATAAAGCGACGATAGCTGTCCCAGGCAAAGCGCGGGTTTTGCGTCTGGGCGATAAGGCCCTGGACGGAATCGTCGTTGAGGCCCAGGTTGAGGACCGTGTCCATCATGCCGGGCATGGAGAACGGAGCGCCCGAGCGAACCGAGACGAGCAGCGGGTCACAAGCGTCGCCGAGCTTCTTGCCGCAACGGGCCTCGAGGTCTGCCTCGGCAGCAACGATCTCATCGAGTGCGCCCTCGGGCCACACGTTGCCGGCACCGGAGTACTCGACACAGGTCTGGCAGGTAATGGTAAAGCCACCGGGAACCGGCAGGCCGATACGGCTCATCTCGGCAAGGTTTGCGCCCTTGCCGCCAAGCACGAAGTTCATGGACTTGTCGCCCTCAGTGACACGGGTGCCCTGGGCGTCGGTTCCAAAACGGTAAACCCTCTTGCAATCGCTCACGATACTTCCCCTTCCATGCACTTACGCGCACGACCGTGGTAACGAATCGACCCGCCAGATGCGGGCCGTGAGGGAACTATACGGCGGGTTTTGAGCGGGCTTAAGCAGAGGATGCGCGGTTTGGTAAACGTGCTAAAACTGGCGGTAAACGGTAGATAAAGGTGGTTACCTTATGAAGATACCACTGCAAGAGAAATGCAGGTCAAATGCAGGTTTCTTGCTAAATCGCTTTATCATTATCGTGCATTATTTTGAGGTAGTCTATTTAGGACGGGGCTTTTTAACTACTCCAATGAGCTAACTTTGCTGCACTCGACTGGCGGCGCGGCGGGCGCGGGCTTCTTGGATTTCCTCCAAGTGGCTAATGATCTCGGCAGCGCTTTCCTCGATGGCCTTGCCGTCGGTACGCACCACAAAGCAGCCTAGGCGCTTCATGAGCGCACGAGCTTCCTCGAGCTCGCTGCGCACGCTCTCGGGCTCGGCATAGGAGCCGGCAACGGCACGGGCGTAGTCATCGCCCAAGCGGCTATCGCGAATCTCGGAAATAACGTCGACGGTCGAAATCAGGCCAAACAAACGCATCGGGTCGACCTCGTAAATTGACTTGGGCGGCTCCATGCCATGGGCCAACGGAACATTGGCAACCTTGTAACCTTGAAAGGCCAAAAACATCGACAGCGGCGTCTTGGACGTGCGCGATACGCCCAGCAGCACGATATCGGCACCCGACAGATCGTCGCAGCCGCGCCCGTCATCGTGCTCAACGAAATACTCCATGGCCTCGATACGATGGAAATAGCGGTCATCGGTCTTGTGAATCACGCCCGCGACGCCCTTGGGCGGTACACCGATGAGCGACGACAGCACGGCGAGCGTCGGGCCGATCAGGTCGACCGAGCGAATATGCAGCATGCCCAGGTAATCGAGCACACGAGCACGTAGCGCCGGGTCGACAATGGTGTGGAATACGGCAATATCGCGATGGTCCGCATCGACGCGCGGACCCACAAACGATTTAACCTGCTCCACCGAGTTCACCTTGGGCAGGCGCAAGAGATGAAAAACCCCTTCATCAAATTGCCCGGACGCCGCAAGCACCACCTCACAAGCGGTATCACCGAGCGAGTCGGAGATAACGATAACGGTGGGACGAGCGGTGACCGGGCAATCCATGCGGGGCTCCTTTTGCGCTTATGCGCAGGCTGGCTTACTTTTTGCGGGCAAGCTCACCGATGTTTGCGATGCCGGAGAAAACGGCCTCGAAGCGGTTGAGCAGCTTAAGGCGATTATCGCGGAGCTGCTCGTCCTTGTCCATGACCATAACCTCGTCGAAGAAACGGTCGATGGGCGCGCGCAGGGCGGCGAGGGCAGCAAATGCGGCAGGATAATCCTCGGCGGCGAGAGCAGCATCGACGGCGGTCTGAGCGGCCTCAGAGGCGTCGGCAAGCGCAAGCTCGACCTCGCCCATCAGGCTGCGGTCGTACTCCGCACCCAGCTCGGGCTTGGAGATGTGCGCGGCGCGAGCATAGGCGGTAGCCAGGTTGTCGAAGGTCTCGGCATCGTTCTTGCGGGCCTCATCGAGAGCGGCGCAGCGGGCGAAGAAGACGGACGGGGCGATGATGTGCACCGCAGAGACGGCGGCAACGGTATCGGCCGGGATCTTCTCGTCGCGGGCCATGCTCACCAGGCGGCCATGGAAGAAGTCGCGAACCTGCTGGGCGACTTCGGTGGCGTCGAACTCAATGCCCTGCTCACTATAGAGCTCGAGCGCAAAGTCGATGAGCGACGTGGGGTCGATCGGCAGGCGGTCGCGCAGGATGTTGATGATGCCGATAGCGGCACGACGCAGCGCATAGGGGTCGGAGGAGCCGGTCGGGGGCTCGCCGATGGCAAAGATACCGGCAATGGTATCGAGCTTGTCGGCACAGGCCACGATGCAGCCAGCGGTGCCCTCGGGCAGCTCGTCACCGGCAAAGCGGGGACGATAGTGATCGCGAATGGCGTGGGCGACCTCGTCGTTCTCCCCCATCGCGGTCGCGTAATAACCGCCCATCACGCCCTGCTGGCTCGTGAACTCGACGACGGCGTTGGACACCAGATCGGCCTTGCACAGGTGCGCGGCGCGAGCGGCATCGGCGGCAAGGTGGGCGCCCAGATGAGCCTCGCGGGCGATAGCGAGCGCGAGCTGCTCGATGCGCTCGGACTTGGCGAGCACGCTACCGAGCTTCTCCTGGAAGGCAACCTTGGCCAGGCGCTCACGGAACTCGTCGAGGGAGATCTTCAGGTCCTCCTCGTAGAAGAACTTTGCGTCGTCCAGACGGGCGCGCACGACGCGCTCGTTACCGTCGATCACGCGCTCGGCATTCTCGGGCTTGCTGTTGGAAACGACCACGAACTCACGCGTGAGCTTGCCCTCGCCGTCATAGATCGGGAAGTAGCGCTGGTTGGTGAGCATGGACTCGCAGATGATCTCGTGCGGGACCTTGAGGAACTCCTCATCGAAGGTACCGACGAGCACCGTCGGCCACTCGCAGAGGTTAATGACCTCCTCAAAGACCTTCTTGGGCGTATCGACATGGCAGCCGGGACGGGCAGCCTCGACCTCGGCGATACCGGCAAGGATGGCCTCACGACGACGCTCGGCAGAAAGCACACCGGCGTCCTCGAGCACCTGCTCGTAAACAGCGGGGCTGGCAACCACATAGTCGCCAGGGCCAAGTACGCGATGACCGCGCGTGGTGTTGCCGCTCGTCACGTCGGCAAACAACACGGGCACAACATCCTCGCCCAAAAGGCAGCAGATCCAGCGGACCGGACGAACAAAGGTCGCATGCTCGTGACCCCAGCGCTGGCTGCGGTAGTTGGGCCACTGCAGGCCGGCGATGGTCTTCTCGCACAGAGCGGTCAGAATCGGCGTAGCCGGTACGGAGGGAATGTTCTTCTCGGCGAACACATACTCGCGACCGTCAGTGTCCTCGCGACGGACCAGGTCCTCGGCAGCCACACCGCACTTGCGGGCAAAGCCCTGGGCGGCCTTGGTGGCGTTACCGTCAGCGTCGAAGGCAATGTTGGCCGCGGGGCCACGCTTGACCTCGTGAACCTCATCGGTCGCGGTGGCGACGTTAGCAACGAGTGCAGCCAGACGACGCGGGCTCGAGATCACGCGGACCTCGCCGTGGGCCAGACCGGCCTCGTCGAGGCCCTTGGCGATCATGGTGCCAAGCTGCTTGACGGCATTGTTCAACGGTGCGGAGGGCATTTCCTCCGTACCGATCTCAAACAGGAAATCCTTAGCGTCTGCCATGGCTTACGCCACCTCGCCTTCCTGATCGGCATTCTCGTTAACTCCGGCGACCTCGGCCATATAGGCCTCGCAGCACGCCTTGGCAACGGCGCGGACGCGCAGGATGTAGTTGGCACGCTCGACCGCGGACAGCGCGCCGCGGGCATCGAGCAGATTGAAAGCGTGGCTGCACTTCATGACGCAGTCGTACGCCGGCAGCGGAAGCTTGCGCTCCAGGCAGGAATGGCACTCGGCCTCGTAGTCGTCAAACTTCTGACGCATCATCTCGACGTTGGCGACCTCAAAGTTATAGGCACTGAACTCGCGCTCGTTCTCGAGGAACACGTCGCCGTAGGTCATGGGCGTGCCGTCGGGCAGGTAGCTCCACACCAGGTCGTAGACCGAGTTGACGCCCTGAGCGTACATGGCGATACGCTCCAGGCCATAGGTGATCTCGACGGGCACGGGGTCGACCTCGATACCGCCCACCTGCTGGAAGTACGTAAACTGCGTGACCTCCATGCCGTTGAGCCAGACCTCCCAGCCAAGGCCCCAGGCGCCGAGCGTCGGGCTCTCCCAGTCGTCCTCGACAAAGCGGACGTCATGGTCGTTGGGGTCCAGGCCAATGGCGGCCAGCGAACCCAGGTAGAGCTCCTGGGCGTTAACCGGCGAGGGCTTGATGAGCACCTGGAACTGATAGTAGTGCTGCATGCGGTTGGGGTTCTCGCCGTAGCGGCCGTCGGCGGGACGGCGGCAGGGCTGCGCATAGCAGGTGCGCCACTCGGCGGGACCGAGCGAGCGCAGCGTGGTCGCGGTGTGGAAGGTACCGGCACCGACCTCGGAGTCATAGGGCTGCATAATGACGCAGCCCTGCTCGCCCCAGTACTGCTGGAGACGCAGGATGATGTCTTGGAAGGAAAGCGATGAAGCGTTCATGCCTCTAATATCCCCTCGTCGAAACGATTACACGGTTAGGTACTGTACTATAGCGGTTTTTAGTCGATAGCGCCGATACGGTTGAGCGGCCAGTAGCGAACAAGCGCCACGGCGATCAGGTCCGAACGGTCGACCGGGCCAAAGTAGCGGGAGTCGGCAGAGTTCTCGCGGTTGTCGCCCATCACCCACACGCACCCGTCAGGGACGGTGTAAGGATAGCTCACCTGAGCAGCGGGCGCCTGGACCGAAAGCGGCCAGCTCATGCCGGTCGTATAGTCTTCATCGAGCGCCTGGCCGTCGACGACCACGTGTCCGTCCTGAAGGTCGACCGTCTGGCCGGCCGTGGCAATAACTCGCTTGACGAGAACATCGTGCTCGGAGGTGCCATCGGGGTTGTGGAATACCACAATATCGCCCTGTTTGACGGGCTGACCGAGCTCGAGGCTCACCTTTTGCGCCAGAATCTGATCGCCAATCTCGATCGTAGACTCCATGGAGCCGGTAGGCACCACAAAGGGTTCAACCACAAACGAGCGAATCAAAAAGGTGGCGACGAGCGCAATCGCGACGACCACGATCCACTCAAAGGCACCCTTTAGCACGGAATGCTGCGATGGAACCATTCTCACTCCTCGCTTAGCGAATACGACGCGTCCAAAATCTCTTGCGCGTACGCGCGCTCCTCGGGCGTGAGCCGTGCAGTCTCGATCAGATCGGGACGCCAGCGGCAGGTGCGCTCGATAGCGTTCTTGCGACGCCAAACATCGACCTTGGCGTGGTCGCCGCTCACGAGCACCGGAGGCACGCCCTCGCCGTTGAACTCGGCCGGACGGGTGTACTGCGCGTACTCGAGCAGGCCTCCGTCCTCGGCAGTCGAAAACGACTCGTCCACGTTGCTCATCTCGTCACCAAGGGCGCCGGGAATCAGACGCACGACGGCGTCGGCAACGACCATAGCGGGAAGCTCGCCGCCCGTAAGCACGTAGTCGCCGATCGACAAGCGCTCATCGGCATACGCATACGCGCGCTCGTCGACGCCCTCATAGCGACTGCACACAAACAGCAGGCGCTCGCTTTTGAGCAGGCGCTCGGCCACATGCTGCGTAAAGGGCTCGCCGCAGGGCGTAAAGAACACAACCGTGGGCTTGGGACCTTCGGAGCTAATAGCCTCGATGGCCTCGGCGATGGGCTCGACTTTCATGAGCATGCCCTGCCCGCCGCCGTACGGCTCGTCATCGACGGTGCGATGACGGTCGTGCGTCCAGTCGCGCAGGTTATACGCCTTAAAATCAAAAAGGCCGGCCTTGCGGGCGCGGCCCAAAATCGATGTGGACATAACGGGCTCAAACATCTCGGGAAAGACCGAAAGGGTCTCGATCAGCATGTTGTCCTCCCTACTTGTCCATATCGATCAAGCCGTCCATAACGTGGACGGAAATTGCCCCCTGATCGGGAAGATCGAGCACAACCTGCTCGATCACGGGAATCAGCACCTCGCCGTACCGATCGCCCTCGACAACCCAAACATCGTTGGCGGGCGTCGACATAATCTCGACAATCGTGCCGAGCGAGCCAAAGCGCTCATCGACCACCTCGCGACCCATCAGGTCGGTATAGGCGGCGTCGAGTGAATCGAGCTCAAAATCGTCACGATTTGCCAGCACATAGCATCCCGTGATGCCCTCGGCGGCCGTCAAGTCGTCAATGCCCTCAAACAAGACCAGATCGCCATCGCCCGTATCGGTGACGGACACGACCTTGCAAAAGCGGTCGCGCTTGAGTGCCGGCGGCGTCAAGGCGATGCGCATACCCGGCTCCAATACAGAAGGAAGCCCCCGCAGCGGCTGCGCGAGGACCTCCCCCTTCCTTCCGTGCGGCTTGACCACA
This sequence comes from Collinsella sp. AF18-8LB, assembly GCF_003459795.1. Taxonomy (NCBI): domain Bacteria; kingdom Bacillati; phylum Actinomycetota; class Coriobacteriia; order Coriobacteriales; family Coriobacteriaceae; genus Collinsella; species Collinsella sp. AF18-8LB. The sequence goes on along the minus strand of NZ_QRWU01000001.1, from coordinate 733,896 downwards.
CGGGCGATGTTTTTGTACTGGGACCTCAAGGTCCTAGCCCAGAACCTCTACCTCGACTGCAGTGTCGAGGCGAGCGGCCAGTGCACGGGCGAGCGTGCGAATGGCCTTGATAGTACGGCCACGACGGCCGATGACCTTAGCGACGTCATCCTCGGCAACCGAAACCTCAATAGTAGAGGCGTCTTCGCCATCGATGACCTCAAGGCTCACGGAATCCGGGTCGTCGACGATCTGAACAACGAGATATTCGACGAGATCGGCGATGCGATCTGAGAGCATTGCCTCACCCTCGAGCTGTGCAGCGTCAACCTCAGGCACGATTTACTCCTCGGCGCCCTCAGCGGCCTCAGCGGCAGCCTTAGCGGCCTCGGCCTCTTTGGCGAGCTGCTTCTTGGACTTCTTGACGACGGTCTCGGTCTTCTCGCCCTCGTTGGCGGCCTTGACCAGAGCGACGACAGCGTCGGTGAGCTGAGCACCCTTTGCCTGCCAGTCGGCGATCTTCTCGAGATCGAGGTTGATGGTCTTGGGGGCGGTCATCGGGTTGTAGCGGCCAACCTCCTCGATGATACGACCGTCACGCGGGGCGCGGGAATCGGCGACGACGACACGGTAGTACGGACGCTTCTTAGCGCCGTGACGAGCAAGGCGAATCTTGACTGCCAAAGGAAACTCCTCCAACCAAGCAGCTTTAGGCTGCAACTACAAACAAACATTTGAATATAATACGCCATCGACGCGGGCAGGTGAAGTCCGTGAGACCAACTTCTTCGGTGTAGTCGAAGGCAAATCCATATCTTAGACAAGAATTCGCGATTTGCAAGCACATCCACGCACCCCACATGAGCTGCGCGGTATACTCATGCCATGAAAAGACGCGAACATACATACGGTTATGAGGATGCTGCGGGCGTCACGCCGCCGCCCTGGACGGGACCGGCGGTGGGCCTCATGGACCTCGACGCGTTTTTTGCGAGCGTGGAGATGCTCGACCACCCCGAGTGGCGCGGCAAGCCGCTCATCGTGGGCGGTGACGCCGATTCTCGCGGTGTTGTATCGACCTGCTCCTACGAGGCGCGTCGCTTTGGCGTGCATTCCGCCATGCCCTCGGCCGAGGCACGGCGCCTGTGTCCGCAGGCCATTTGGACGCATGGGCATTTTGATCGCTACCGCGAGGTCAGCGCGCAGGTCATGGCGATTCTCGCCGACGAGACCCCGCGCGTTGAGCGCGTATCCATCGACGAGGCTTTTATCGATATCACACCGGGTCGCTTTGCGCCCGAAGACCCGTTGCAGGTTGCACGACGCATAAGCGACCGCGTGGCAGCGCTCGGCGTGACCTGCTCCATCGGTGTCGGCTGCAACAAAACGGTCGCAAAGATCGCAAGTGAGCGGGACAAGCCGTTTGGATTGACCATCGTGCGTCCCGGAACCGAACAGCGCTTTTTGGCCGCGCTGCCGGTATCTGCCATGAGCGGCATCGGGCGCTCGGCCGAAGAGCGACTGCGCCGCATGCGCATCTACACGCTCGGCGAGCTGTCACGTGCACCGGAATCCACCTTGGCCTCTATTTTTGGTGTCAACGGCGTACGCATGCGCCAGCGTGCTCTGGGACTCGAGGTTTCCGAAGTCACGAGTCTTGATGAGGAACGCGAGGTTAAATCGGTGAGCAATGAGCGCACCTTTGCGAAAGATTTGACTGAGCGTGGGGACATCGAAGCGGCGATTGCACTGTTGGGAGAGTCAGTGGGACGCCGTCTGCGCCGTCAGGGACTAACGGGCGCCACGGTGACGCTCAAGCTCAAGTATTCGTATGGAAGCGGGCGAACGGCGCAGCGGCGGCTGCCTCATCCGACCGACGATGAGAACATCTTCGTGGCGGTTGCACTCGAACTGCTCGACAACATCTGGCAGGAAGGCATGCATGTTCGCTTAGCTGGCATCGGCATGAGCGATTTCGATCACCAAGGCGGGATCCAAACCGACCTGTTCTGCGAGATCGATGACCGCGGAGCCCAATCCAGCGACCGCCGCGACCTCTCCGTCGCCATCGACGCCGTCCGAGACAAATTCGGCGACACCGCCCTATCCTTCGGCCGCCAATCCCGCTTCAACGATTAACCACCTTTGGGTAAAAAGAAAGCCGGGTAGCTGCGGAAAACCGCAACTGCCCGGCGATATGCGTGAGGTTAGCTAAACCCCGTCTCAAATGAGCTACTAGAGGAGGTTGAGGGGGAGCTGGGGGGCGTCGCCCCAGAGCTTTTCTAGGCGGTAGAAGTCGCGGGCTTCGGGAGTGAAGACGTGGACGACAACAGAACCGTAGTCCATGAGCATCCAGGTCTTCTGCTCACGGCCCTCGATGGAGAACGGATGCTCGCCGCAAGCCTCGGCGACCTTCTCCTCGATCTCGTCGACGATCGAATCGACTTGGCGGTTGTTGGTACCGGTGGCGAGCACAAAGTAGTCGCACACATCGGAAAGCTCGGTCAGGTCGAGCACCTGCACGTCCTCGCCCTTCTTGTCGTAGGCGGCCTGCGCGGCGGCGCGGGCGACATCCTCGGCGGCGACACCGCTCGCGGACAGCGAGGCGGCGGTGCGGTCGGACGTGGCGGCGAAGCTCTTGTGCTCCACACCCTCAAGAATCTGCTCGTCGGTCATGGTCTCGTCGGCCATGGAATACCTCTTTCTAGACGCACCCGAGCTAGCGCAGCTGGGCGTAATGGTTGTAAATCGTAATAGCCGTGGGATAAAGATAACGCCCGGTCTGAATCACATAGACCAGACCCTGCGCAAAACAGGAGAAGAACAACTCGTCGAGCGAGGACTTCCCCACCATCTTGCGCAGCGCATGGGCATAATCGCCGTGGCGGTTGGGTTCGATGGCATCGGCAACAAAGACCACCATATCGAGCGGCATCATGTCGCAAGCGCCCACGGTGTGACGGTCGACAGCCTGAAAGACCGCCGGCGACAGCTCGGGAAAAAGCTGCGGAAGCTCACAGGCGGCAACAGGGCCATGCAAAAGCGGCGTCGCAGCGGAAGGAGAGCCGGCAATCTTAATGCCATAATGCAGAGCGCGCGTGACCAGCTCGTCGTCGGAGAGCACCTTGTCCCAGTCATGGATCAGGCCGGCGGCGGCGGCATCAAAGCGGTCGACACCGTACACCTCGGCTAGGTGCAACGCAGTCTCGGCAACACCAAGCGAATGGACATAGCGCTTGCGCTTATCCTTCATGCGAACATCGAGCAGCCCATGAATACGCGCCAGCAGCGCGCGCTCATCGCCCTCAAACTGATCCTCTACCGGCAACGTAGACCCCCATCACTCAAAATCTTTTTGACCCAGATCGGCATACAGCCCGCGTTTACGAATATAGCCGAGCACGGACTCGCTCGTAAGATAGCGCACACTCATACCGCGGGCAACTCGCTTACGAATGTTGGTCGAGCTGATCGCCAGCGCCGGAATCTGGATATAGCGCACGTCGAACGGCAGACCCGACTCTTTGATTCGGGCACGCGCCGTATCGATATCAAAGCCCGGTCGCGTCGCCGCAATAAAGGTAGCAAGCTCAGCGATTCGTTCGGCATCATGCCAGGTCACAATATCGATAATTGCGTCGGCGCCCGTAATAAAGTAGAGCTTTACCTGCGGCGGGTAAAAGTCGCGAAGGGCATGAAGCGTATCGGCCGTATAGGTTACGCCCGGACGGTCGATCTCGAACCGGCTCGCCAAAAAGGCCGGGTTCGCGGCGGTGGCGAGAACCGTCATGGCATAACGGTCCTCGGCAGGCGTCACCGGCTTGTCAAGCTTAAAGGCAGGCGTGCCCGCCGGCATAAAGAGCACGGCATCCAAGTCGAGGGACTCGCGCGCCTGCTCAGCGGTCACCAGGTGTCCGTAATGGATGGGATCAAAGGTGCCACCCATAATGCCAAGCCTAAACTCCTGCCCAACCTCTAGAGGAAGCTCGGGCAGACCGATTCCACCGCGCAGCGACATGGCTTACTCGCCCTCCGGAGTCTCGACATCGTCCGCGGCATCCGCCACATCGACAACCTCGACGCCCTCATCCGCAGCATCGGCCACGTCAATGGCCTCAACGGCAACGTCCTCGCCAGCATCCTCGAGCTCCTCGTACTCCGAGAAGTCCTCGGCGCCCTCAAAGTCAAAGGCGCGCTGGCAAATGCGGACCTCGTCGCCCGCACGGCAGCCGGCCTTCTCGAGCGCATCGTCGACACCCATGCGCGCAAACTTATGCTGCAGGTAGATGATGGCTTCCTCGTTTTCCCAGTCGGTCTGGATGACCATGCGCTCAATCGCGCGACCAACCACACGGAACGCACCGGGCTCTTCCTGGACAATGCGGAACCGCTTCTCACGCTGCAGGCGGCGGCGCTCCCACTCATCGTCGCGCAGAACGACCGGCTCATCAGAGACCGCCAGCTCGGCGCGAAGCTTAGCCACCTGCTCGCCCACGGCAAGCATCAGCGTGTTGAGGCCGGCGCCAGTCACGGCGGACACGGCAAAGAACATATGGCCATCGTCGAGCGCCGCACGCTTAAGGTCGGCAATCTTGTCGGCCGTGCCCGGCGCATCGCACTTGTTGGCAACGACGATCTGCGGACGCTCCGAAAGCTCGGCGCCATACTGCTCGAGCTCGCGGTTAATAATGCGATAATCCTCGACCGGATCGCGATCCTCAAACCCGCCCGTCATGTCGACGACGTGCATGATCAAAGCCGTGCGCTCAATGTGGCGCAGGAACTGATGGCCCAGCCCCTTGCCCTCGCTCGCGCCCTCAATAAGGCCGGGGACGTCGGCAACGACGTAAGAATATTCGCCGGCACGCACCATGCCGAGGTTTGGCACGAGCGTGGTAAACGGGTAGTCAGCGATCTTGGGACGGGCGGCACTCATGCGCGCAATGAGCGAAGACTTACCCACCGAGGGAAAGCCCACGAGCGCGGCATCGGCCATAAGCTTCATCTCGAGCTCAATCCAGTGCTCCTCGGCCGGTTCGCCCAGCTGAGCGAACGCGGGCGCGCGGCGCACCGACGTCACAAAGTGGGTATTGCCCAGGCCACCGGCACCGCCGGGCGCCACGACGACGCGCTCGCCATCGTGCACCAGGTCGGCAATCTCGAACATCGGGGTCTGCGTCTCGGGGTCGAGCTCGCGCACCACGGTACCCATAGGGACCTTAAGAATCAGGTCCTCGCCGCTCTTGCCATTGCGACGAGCGCCCTGGCCGTGCGTGCCGCGCTCGGCGCGGAAGTGATGCTTAAAACGGTAATCGATCAGCGAAGACAGCTGAGCATCGGCCTGGATGACGACATTGCCGCCACGACCGCCGTCGCCGCCATCGGGGCCGCCCTTGGGAACAAATGCCTCGCGCCTAAACGACATGCATCCGGCTCCGCCGTCGCCGCCGCAAACGTTAATGCGGCTGATATCGGTGAACTGTGACAACAGAATCGCCTCCTACAAAAAAGAGGGAGACCCTTGAATCCTAAAACTCAAGTGCCTCCCACATATGTGCTCTATGAAGGGTGAATTACGCGTTCGCGAGCGGGCGTACGCTGACCCTGTGCTTGATACCCTTGTGGAACTCAACGGTACCGTCGACCAGCGCGAACAGCGTGTCGTCCTTGCCACGGCCAACGTTCTCACCCGGGTGGATGTGCGTGCCGTGCTGACGGACGAGAATCGTGCCCGTGGTTACCGTCTGGCCGGCGAAGCGCTTCGTGCCAAGGCGCTGACCGCGGGAGTCACGGCCATTACGGGAGGAACCGAGTCCTTTTTTGTGTGCCATTGTGTATACCTACTCTTTCGTTACGAGTGTAATCTACTCGGCGACGGGAGCCTCGGCAACAGCCTCGGCCTCTGCCTTGACAGCCTTCTTGGCGCGGGACGTAGCCTGGACCTTCACGATCTTCAGCTTGGTGAGCTGCTGACGATGACCCTTCAGACGACGATAGCGCTTACGCTTGTGGAACTTGAAGACCAGCTGCTTCTCGCCCTTGAACTGCTCAACGATCTGAGCGGTAACCTTGGCCTTGGCCAGCTTGTCGGGATCGGTGACGATCTTCTTACCATCGTTGAGGAAGATGACCGGCAGGGTGACCTTGTCGCCCTCATTGCCCTCGATCTTCTCGACGGTGATGACATCGTCGGTGGCGACCTTGTACTGCTTGCCGCCCGTGTTAACGATTGCGTACATGTTTACTTGCCCTTCATGCATCAGTTAGTGCAACAGCCGAATATAGTAGCAGGCGATAATACCCCCGTCAACGAGTATGTGGAGCAAATCCACAAGTTCGCACAGGTATGGGGCTGACGAGTCGGCCCTCGTCGTCCTCGCATGCTTGATTCTGACGCTCGACATCGTAGGAGCAGATGGTCACGAGGTCTTGCATACCGGTGGAAACAATAGGTGCATCCACGCCCGGGGTCAAGCCCTGCAACAAAACATCAGCAGCGGAAAGCAAAATTTCCGGACGCATGGAGCCCTCGTTGTCGGCATGGGTGTCGAGCATGAGCACCAAATGGTCCGGGCGATCCCCCGCCGTGAGCTCATAGCCCACGAGCGTGTGATCCAAATCCAAGCGCTTGCTTTTTTTGCCGCGCGCGTAGTCGATGCCATGGTCCGCGCGCAGTGCGTCGATCGCGCGACGCACCTCGTCGGCGCTTACGGGCGCCTCGGGATCCAAGTGCAGGTCAATGCGATACGACAGGCGCGTGAGCTGCGCCGTCAACGCCGGCGTGCGCACGTCGATGTACGCCGCCTCGATGGGTGCCAGATCGGCCGGAGACGCCGCAGCCAGGCGCCCAAACGCCTCGTCGAGCGCCACGAACTCGGTCATAAACAGGTCATACCACTCGCAGGTCGACGACGTACCCACCGGTAGCGCCGAAGAGAAGCCCACGCGCATGTGCGGAGAGAAGCCCTGCGTGACGGCATAGGGAAGTCCCGCACGGCGCACGATGCGCTCAATGGTATGGATTACTTCGAGATGGCCCAGGTACTTAAGGCGATCGCGCTTGCCATAGCGAACACGAAGTCTAAAGAGCGTGGGGTTGTCGGTCAGGCGCTCACTCATGCGCGATCACCCATCAATACATTCTTGGCGTGGAGCGTGGGGCAGATTCCGCAGCCGGTGCACGACGTGCGGGTGCAGTCGGGAGTCGTGACACCCTCGAGCGAGCGTCGGTACTCGCGCTCGAGGAAGCCGCGCGTGCAACCGGGGCTCACGTGCTCCCACGGCAGGCGCCAGTCCAACTCGTAGGGCAGGTGCACGAGCTCATTGAGGTCGATGCCGTTTTTGGCAGCAGCCCCCTTCCAGCTATCGAGCGAGAAATGCTCTACCCAGGCGTCAAAGCGAGAGCCCGCACGCCAAGCATCGATGATGACGGGCGTCATGTCACGACCGGCGCGGGACAGCGCGGCCTCGATGAGCGAGGTCTCGGCATCGTGGTAATGCACGCGGACGGCACGGTTGCGAACGCTCGTGATAAGCAGCTTCTGGCGACGCTTGACGTCGTCGTAATCGAGCTGCGGGCACCACTGGAACGGCGTGGCAGCCTTGGGGATAAAGACCGAAACCGAGATGGATACCGAAATCGAGCCGCGACGAGCCTTGGGCACCACGGAACGACCGAGTTCCAGCACGTGATCGGCCAGATTGGCGATGGCCACGATGTCCTCGTCGCGCTCGCCGGGAAGGCCCATCATAAAGTAGAGCTTCATGCGGTTCCAGCCGGCCTCGAAGGCCGCCTTGGCTGCACGGTCCAGGTCCTCCTCGGTCACGTTCTTGTTAATGATGTCGCGCATGCGCTGACTGCCGGCCTCGGGCGCGAACGTCAGGCCGCCCTTCTTTTCGCCGGCGACCGACTCGGCCATATCCACGCCAAACGAATCCAGGCGCTGCGACGGAATGGACACGCGAATACCCGTATCCTCCAGGCGACGGTTGAGCCTGCCGAGCACGTCGCGGATGCAGGAGTGGTCGGTCGTGGAGAGCGAGGTCAGCGACACCTCGTCATAGCCGGTCTTTTCCAGACCCTGAATCACCGACGAGACGATCTGGTCGGCCGAGCGCTCGCGCACCGGGCGATACGTCATGCCTGCCTGGCAAAAACGACACCCGCGGGCGCAGCCGCGCAGGATCTCGATAGACAGGCGGTCGTGGACCAGCTGTGCATAGGGTACGCACGACTGCGACAGCGGATTGGTGGCACCAAAGTCCTCGACGACGCGCTTGTAGACCACGGTCGGCGCATCCTTGCCCTCACGCGGCACGGTGTAGCCATGCGGCGAGCAGGGATCGTCGTGACAAACCTCATAGAGCGACGGCACGTAGTTGCCGGCAATGGATGCAAGCTGCTCAACAATCTGCGCGCGCGGGACTCCTTCGTCACGCAGGCGGCGATGCAGCTGGCAGGTCTCGAGCAGCGATTCCTCGCCCTCGCCGATGAGGATGGCATCGAAGAAGGCCGCGTACGGCTCGGGGTTGTACACCGAAGGACCACCGGCGATGACAATGGGGTCGTCCTCGGTGCGGTCGGCCGCCAACAGCGGAATGCCAGCGAGGTCGAGAGCCTCGAGGAAGTTCGTCACCGCCATCTCGTGCGGCACATGCAGGCCGACCATATCAAACGAAGCGACGGGGGCGGCACCTTCGAGCGACAGCAGCGGAATACCCGCCTCGCGCATGGCGTCACCCATATCGGGCCACGGCACATAGCCGCGCTCGCAGGAGATGCCCTCGGCCTGGTTAAGAATGTTGTAGAGGATGGCGATACCTTGGTTGGGCAGACCGACCTCGTATACGTCCGGATAGATCAGGCAACAACGGTAATCGGCATCGGCCTTGGAAAGCGTGCCCCACTCGTGATCGATATAGCGGCTCGGTTTCTCGACCTTGGCGAGCAGCGGCTCAATTAAATGAAAACAATCTTGGTATGCAACGCGCAACGGAAAACCCCTAAGCAGCGAGATCGGATGCGTCCTGGTAGGACGCCATAGGACGGGTAGCGCCCGCGACCGTGGTCACCAGATCGCGAACGCGGGAGAACGTGGCAGTGACCACCTCGTTGGCACGGCTGTAGTCGACATCGCGCTCGTAGAGCGAAACGAGCGCACGGCCCATGCCATAGGTGCCCGCGGCAGCAGTGAGCGCCCTGACGGCAAACCCAATATGCGGCGTCTGCTTGACGAGCGCGCGGGTGACCGCGCGGATCACAAGACCGCCGGCAAGCACGCCCGCGACCTCGTAGCCGCGCTCGGGCTTAATGCCGCGCCCAAAGACGGCAGCGAGCTCAAAGAGCATACCCACCTGCGCCAGCGCCATAACGGGATAATCGGCGCCCGGCAAAAACACCAACGCACCGGTCGCCATATTGGTAAGCGCGCACGAGGTGATAATACGATTGGCCGCCGCGATGCGCATGAAGGCAAAGTTCGCCGCAAAAGCCGTTTCCTTGTCGGTGCGATCGAGAATCCAGCGGGCAAGCGTCTCGAGCAGATACGTCTTATCGGTTGCCGCTACCACGCCGAGCATGGGCGTGGACTCCTCGATAAACGGCGCCTCCACAGCAGACTCGGCAAGCACGCATACGGGCGCGCCGGCGATCACGAGCTCCTGCACGGCACTCTCCAAGCGGTCAGAACCACACGAGAGCACCAGTGCCACATCAGTATCGGTCTTTGGAGCAATTCGCTCCTCCCCCAGACGCTCGACGCGCACAATGCCCGAGGTCGTCTGCGGCACAAAGGCGTCACGCACCGTCTCGGCCAGAAAGCGCGAGGCGGACGAATCCAGATAGACCGAGACGCGCACCGGCGTATCGGAATCCTTCTTAACGGACGCGCCCATCTTAAAAGCGCGGGTCAGCTTATCTACGGGAATTTTCATAGCAAACTCCTCCAGCGGTTACGCGGCGCCCGAACGATGCCGCCATATGGATTGTACGATACCCACCGTCAGCAGCTGAATCATCATCGAAGACGAACCGAAGCTAATAAACGGTAGCGGAATACCGGTAATCGGCATCATGCCGATGCACATGCCGATGTTTTCGAAGGTCTGGAACGCCCACATGCCAACGATGCCCACACACGAAAGACGCAAAAACAGCGACTCACACTTAAAGGCGACGCGAATCGTCGAAAAGATCAACAGCACGTAGAGGCACAGGAGCAAAAAGGAACCGCAAAAGCCAAAGGTCTCGGACAGGAAGGCGAAGACGAAGTCGGTGTGGAACTCAGGCAGAAAGCCGCCGGCCGACTGCGTCGCATGGCCCAAGCCCTTACCAAAGAAGCCGCCCGAGCCAACGGCGATAAGCGACTGCTGCAGGTTGTAGGCATCGTCCGAATCGGCATTATCGGGGTCGATAAAGACCGTCAGACGGTTCATCTGATACTGCTTGATGAGCACATCGTGGCCGAGCAACGAATCAAAGACCGAATCGAGCGCCAGGACGAGGGCCACCAGGCCCACGAGCAGGGCTAGGGTCGACAGCACCCATTCGCGGCGCGCACCGCTCATACAAATGACGATGGCGCCCGAAACCAGCACGACCAGGCCCGAGCCCAGGTCGCCCATGGCAACGACGGCCAAAAACGGAATGGACAGCATGCCGCAGAGCTTGACGTAGTCGCGAGCGGTATCGATACGACCGTTATACTGCGAGCCAAGCGTAGCAATAAAGAAGATGGTGATGAGCTTGGCAAGCTCAACCGGCTGGAATGTCAAGCCGATACCGGGAATCTTGATCCAGCCCGTCATGCCCAGACCGCCCGTATAGGACAGACCCGGAATCTTGGGCGAAAAGATCACGATCAGGTCGATGACGAGCAACGCCGTCGAGAAATTGGAAATACCGCGCAGGTCGATACGCCAGACCAGCACCGCCAGCACCGCACCGATGCCAATTCCCAGCAGATGGCGTGAGAACGAGGCATCGGCCTTAAACTGCGAAGCCGACCAGATAATGATGGCACCGTAGGCGACAAGCGCCACAGTAGCCACGAGCACACCGATATGCACCTTTTGGCGAAACGTGCCGCGCGAGGCCGAAAGTTGCTTGTTGACGCGGTCCAGGCTGCTGCGAGAGCCGGTCTTGGTTGAACGGAACAGATCCGCCGGAGAAAAATCCATCGCAACCTCCTATCGAACCGAAGAATCGCCCGAGGCCGAAGAGGTATCGGGCTCGTCATAAATCACGCCGAGCACGTCGCGCACGACATGCATCGCGGTATCTGAGCCACCGCCGCCCTGCTCCAGGACAGTAGCGATGACATACTTGGGATCATCGGCCGGTGCATAGGCGCAGAACCACGCGTATTCGTCCTCGCCGCTTTTCTCGCCCGTGCCCGACTTGCCGTATACCTGCGGCGTCAGGGTGCCAAAGTGAGCCGCCAGGGACGTCGATGCCGTGTAAATCACGTCGTGCATGCCGTTGCGAACAAGAGCCAAATCCGAATCGCTGTTGATCTTGGCCTCCAGGCGCTTCTTCTTGCCCTTGCCGTTGTACTTATAGGCATCGCCGTCGCCATCGCGCGACACGGCAGACAAAAACACGTGAGGCACGTACTGTTTGCCGCCGTTGGCAAGACCCATATAGGCGCACGCCATCTGCAGGGGCGTCACCAGGATGTCGCCCTGGCCGATGGCAATGTTGGTCATATCGCCGGCATTCCACTTACGATCCTCGGCAGAGGCATCGGTGAAGTACGACTCTTTCCACTCGGCATCGGGAATACGGCCCGCGCCCTCACTCGGCAGATCGATACCACAGGTCTTGCCTAGGCCCCAGCGACGAAAGACCTCCTGCAGGCCCTCGGGATGTTGCTCGTCATAGAAGAACGCCTTGCCCATGTCGTAGAAGACGGGGTCGCACGAGTTGGCGATACCCGACTGCAGCGTCATGGTGCCGTGGCCGGAATGCAGCCAGCAGCGCTTGCCCCAAGCCTTACCCAGGCCCGTCCAATAGCCCGTGCAGTTGGTTGTCTGCGTTGAGGTGTAGGTTCCAAACTCAAGACCGGCCAGTGCCGAGAGTGGCTTGATGGTCGAGGCCGACATGTACTGTCCGCTAATGGCGCGGTTGAGCAGCGGGTGTGAACCCTCGTCATCATTGAGCTCGGTCCACACGTCATTTGAGACGCCGCCGATAAAGACGGAGGGATCGAACTTGGGCTCGCTGGCCATGCCCAGGATCTCGCCATTGTTGGGATCGAGACACACCACGGCGCCGTTGCCGGCATTGCTGTAGCCAGTGGTCTTGGCAAGCTCGATAGCGCTCGCCAGCGCCGTCTCACAGGCCTGTTGGATCTTAAGGTCGAGCGTGAGCTTAATGTCGGAGCCGGCCTTCGCGGGCACGGCGCCGGCCTGACCGGTCACATTGCCCGAGGCATCGACCTTGACGGTCTGCTCGCCACGAATACCCTGCAGCAGATTTTCGTAGTAGCTCTCAACGCCCGCTTGGCCCACGATATCGCCCGACTGGTACGTAATCCGGCCAGCAGAAGCATCATCAACGCCAGAGGTTTTCTTATTCTGGGCCTCGAGCTGCTCTGAGGTAATGGTGCCTGTATAGCCCAAAATGTGACAGGCCGTCTCGCCGTACGGGTACTGGCGCTCGGTACGCTCGGCAATCTTGACGCCCGGGAACTCGCCGGCATGCTCCTGAATATAGGCAACCGTGGAGCGACGGACATCCGTCGCGATGGTATGCAGGCTCTGGGCGCCCTCGGAATTGTCCTGGATATTGCGCAGAACCGCCACGTAGGGCATACCGAGCACGTTGGCAAGATGGCGAACCAGAACCTCATCCTCGGCAAGATCGCGGTAGGCCACGACAGCAAGTGAGGGACGGTTCTGGACAAGCGCCACGCCATTGCGGTCGAGGATGCGGCCGCGCACAGCGGGTGTGGTAACGGTGCGGGTCTGATTGCTGTTAGCCTGCTTCTCGTAATAGTCCGACGAGACCATCTGCATGCCCCACAGCTTGACGGCAAGCGCCGCAAACATCGCGCCCACACCCGCGGTGAGGATGGAAAAGCGGCCCTTAAAGGCGGTCGCCGCGGTATTGCCCTCGCCCTCGGTGGCGCGCGGGGCCGTTCCATGCTGCGTATCGTAGGTAAAACGGGAATCGCCCCGACGCATGATGACCAGCGCGACCACGATGGCCACGACCAGCACGATACCGGCGATAATAACCGTCATCTGGGAAGACATCTACGGGCCTCCCCTATTTGAGCTTGCGGGTCTTGGGCTTAAAGCGCATACCCGTCTGGCGTCCGCCACGTGCGGAGAATCCATAGCCGGACTGCGGCACGACGCCGGACATCAAAAATGGAATGGCAACCAGACCCGTTAGGATCGAAGAAGGCAGCGCATGGCCGAAAATCGCCACGACAAAGCTCGTCTCCAAACCCATAAACAGCAAGATGATGCTGTAAATCACATTAATGACGAGCGCGAAGGTGCCCACCGTGATGCCGCGCGCACTCGGGGTACCGCCCGTCTGACCGGCGGCGCTGTGCACCAGGGCAAAAGAACCCACGGTCAGCAGGAGCGACATAACGCCCACCGGCACGGCAGCGGACAGGTCATAGAACAAGCCGCTGCAAAAACCACACGCGACGGCACGGGTCGGGTCGCCCGAGAACACGCTTAGGCACACAAGAATAATCATAAAGTTGACGCGACCGCCCGCAATTGAGATCTGCGGTGCGAGGCCTGCCTGCAGCAGCACGCACACGATGGCGGCGATTACAAACGTGCGGGAGCTCATCCCCTGCTCGTGTAGATCCATGGACATGCCCCCTATTCGCTCGAGCCGGAATCGGTCGTCTCGGACGTGTCGGGACTGTCATCCGAGCTCTCGTCCTTCGTCTTGGTCGCAGCATCGCGCGACGTTCCCTGCGGCGTGCTGTTGGCCGTGCTCACGTCCTCATCCGAGGCCGACTGTTCGTCGGTCAGCGAGGTAATGACCAGCACTTCCTCGTTGTTCTCGGCCGTCGTCTGAGCGCGCACCACAATGGTGTAGTACACATCGTTTGCCGATTTCTCAACCGACGAGACGGTGCCGAGCGGTAGACCCTTGGGGAACACGCCACCGATGCCCGAGGTCACGATGATGTCGCCAACCTTAACATCGGAGTCGACGCTCACGTACTCAAGACGCAGCGTGCCGTCAGCCTGACCCTGCAGCATGCCCTGGGCGCGCGTGTCCTGCACCATGGCGGACACGCCCGAGTTCTCGTCGCCAATCAAGCGCACGGTCGACGTTTTGGCCGATACCTCGATAATCTGGCCGATAACACCGGCAGAACTCGTCACGGGCATGTTGATGGTAAGGCCGTCGGCAGAGCCCTTGTCGATGGTAACGGTCGAGGTCCAGGCATCGCCAGAGGCACCAACGATACGAGCAGCGGTCGATTTGAGGTTGTAGGTCGACTGCAGGCCGACCAGCCCCTCCAGACGCTCAGCGGTCTTTTGAGCCTCGGAGAGCTCAGCAACCTTAGAGGTCAGTTCCTCGTTTTGCTTCTTAAGCTCGTCAAGCGTGTCCTGCGACGCCGTAAGGTTAGAGAACACGTTGCCGATCGCATTGAAGGGAGCCGCCACAGCCGAACCCACAAAGCGCACCGGCGAGGTAATCGTCGTTACGCCCGAACGCACGGCATGAATCGGTCCTGCCTCGCCCTCGCGGATGTAAAACGTGAGCAGCAACACCGAAATCAGGCTGAAAACAATCAACGGGCGCATACCCGTTGATTGTCGCTTGGTATTCAGATTTGTGGAGAAACCCGAAGATCGTGCCAAATGGAATCCACCTTTTGGAAATTAAGCATTGGTCTGGACGAAGCCGCCATCAAACGCATTGGCCTCGAGCACGCGGGCACAGCCGTTAACGACGTTATCGAGCGCCGTGGGGCTGACGTTGACCGAAACACCGGTCTCATCGCGCAGGCGCACGTCGAGACCGCGCAGCAGCGCGCCGCCACCAGTCAGCAAAATGCCGTAGTACATAAGGTCCGAGGCAAGATCGGGAGGCGTAGCGTCGAGTGCGTCCTTGACGGCCTTGGCCATCTCGTCGAGCGGCTTGTTGAGCGCGCGACGAATCTCCTCGCTCTCGATGCGCACGGTCTTGGGCAGACCGGTGATCACGTCGCGGCCGTTGACCTCGACGTCGAGCTCGTCCTTGAGCGGCACGGCGGAGCCGACCTTGATCTTGATGTCCTCTGCCGTACGCTCGCCGATGGCCAAGTTGTAGGCATCACGAACGTGCGTGAGGATGGCCTGATCGAACTCGTCGCCGGCAATACGGATGGACTGCGAGACGACGATGCCACCCATAGCGATAACGGCAACCTCGGTGGTACCGCCACCGATGTCGATGACCATGGAGCCGGTGGGCTCCTCGACGGGCAGGTCGGCGCCGATAGCAGCGGCCATGGGCTCCTCGATCAGGTAGGCCTGGCGAGCGCCAGCCTGGATCGTGGCCTCAAAGACGGCACGCTTCTCGACCGACGTGACACCGGAGGGAACGCAGACGACAACGCGCGGACGCGGGGTCCACGGATAGCGCTTCTCGGAAGCCTTGTCGATAAAGTAGCGGAGCATGGCCTCGGTAACATCGAAGTCGGCGATGACGCCGTCCTTCAGGGGACGAACTGCCACGATGTTACCAGGCGTACGGCCGAGCATGCGCTTTGCCTCGATACCGACCGCCAGGATGCGCTCGTCGTTCTTGTCGATGGCGACGACAGAGGGCTCGCGGATGACGATGCCCTTGCCGCGCACAGAGACAAGCGTATTTGCGGTGCCGAGGTCGATGGCAAGATCGCCCGCATAGCTACCGAAGAACATATCCATCAAAGAAAACAACGCAACTCCTGATGTGTTGGATGATTGCTGGAAAACTACTAGCTCATCATACTAGCGCAAGCCCGGCACCTCACTTGCGGTGAAGCGCCGGGCAAAGCTAAATCCCATAAGGTCACTACTGGTTGTCAGCAGCCGAGAAATCCATATCGAGCGAGGAAACGGCCCAGCCGATATGGTTGCCGGAGCGCACGAATTTAACGGTGTACTCCTGCTCGCCTCCCTTGGACAGCGATGCCTTCACCTTGGCGGTCGTCTCGGTCATGGACTGATCCATGCCCTCGACTGACACGGTGGCACCCTGCGGAATCGAGGAGATGATCATCGACTTGGCGTCCTCGGACAGGCCCGAGGCCAGGCAAGACTCGGCCTTTGCGGTGTCACCGTCGCCGGCAGCCTGGAACAAATCGGTAACGACAGACTCCTGAGACGGGAAGCCAAAGCCGCGCGTGTAGGCAAAGCCCAGACCGCCCGCGGCGATCAAAATGAGCAGAAGCAGCACGATGAAGACTTTGAGACCCGTGTGGCGATGGCGGCGACGAACCTTGGCCTGCTTACGATCCTGACGGTCCTGCTGGACCATCTCGGACTCGGACAGCGTAAAGAAGCCGGTGTCCGAGGGATCGGGCATAAACTGACCGGTCGCGCCCGTAGGATCGAGCGGATCGACGGCAGGAGCGTCCATCGCGGGCGCCGGAGCCGTGGACATAGCCGTCTGGGCAGACAGCGCGGCAAGCGAATCGTGCACGCGGGCAAGCTCGTCGGCCTGCTCGGAGGTGAGCTGGTAGATGCCATCGGCAGTAGCGGCGTTAAAGGCGTCGAGTGCGTCGGAGGGACGGCCGGCGGCAGAAAGCGCCTGACCCATGCCGGCGTTGAGCGCACGTGTGTCGTCGCGGGGGCCGGCAAAGTCGATAGCCGTGCGGTAGGTCTCCACGGCATCCGCCGGACGGCCGAGTTTAATGAAGCAACGACCGAGCTCGCCGAGTGCGGCGGCAGGAGCCGGATTGGCGCCGTCGATGGCGGCCTGACGGAAGGCAGTACCCGCGTTGGCATAGTCGCCCGACTGGAACAGCGCATTGCCCAGGCCCAGATAGGCCTTAAACGGCGTGGCATAGGAAGCATCCTGCGTAGCAGCAGAGAACGCCTGAGCGGCCGTCGTGTAGTCGCCCACGGCGGCGAGCGCCTTGCCGCGGTTGGTGAGCAGCGCACCGCGCTTGCCGTAGGTGCCGTCGTTGAGGGCGGCGGCATAGGCCTCGGCGGCCTCGGCATACATGCCCAGGTGCATCAGGGCGTTGCCACGAAGGTGATCGGCCTCGCCCATAATCTCATCGGGAGTCTTTGCCGCCCCAAGCATCTGGGCTGCAGCGGAAAAATCACCCGCGCGGTAAGCGGCGCGGCCCTGTTGGATCAGCTGGCTATTCAAGGAAGTCCCCTTTACTCGTGAACGATCTCGACATGGACGATCTCGTCGCCGGCACGCAGCTGCGAAATCACATCGAGACCCTCGACCGTGGCACCAAAGACGGTGTAACCGGAATCGAGGTTATGCTGGGCACCCAGGCAGAAGTAGAACTGCGAACCCGCGGAATCGGGGTCCATGGAGCGTGCCATGGCAAGGGCGCCATCGACATGGCTGTTGCGCGGATTGGTGGCAAACTCGCCCTTGATGCAGTAGCCGGGGCCACCGGTACCGGGCATGCCGTCGGGGCCCTCAAGACCGGCAGCGACGTCGGCGCCGGACATGTCACGGGTATTGGGGTCGCCGCCCTGGATGACAAAACCGGGCACATAGCGATGGAACTTAAGGCCATCATAGAAGCCCATCGTGGAAAGCTCGCAGAAGTTCGCGACATGAATGGGAGCGCCCTCGCCGTCAAACTTGACCTTGATGGTACCCTTCGACGTCTCGATTACAGCGCACTCGTCGCCGACAAGCTGATACTCGGGCGTGTAGAGCTCTTTCTTAAAACCAAACATGTGGTTCCTTCCTCGTGCGTTTAAAGCATATTTGTACGAATTGTAGCAATAAGCACGGGCTTACATCAATTGCGCACGTAGGTTATGCCGACTATGGCGAACTAATTTTAGGAACGCTGCTGCGGCTTCCAGGAGCCCACGTTGGCGTCGTACTGGTTCAGCGCGCTGTTGCCGCCCTGCGCGATGGGCGCCAAGATCTCGCTTTGGTGGGAGCTCATCGACTCGCCATCGGGAATGGCCAGCGAAATGTCCCAGCTCTGGCAGATCACGTCGACACGCTCGTACATCCACTCGGCAAGCTGCTTTAGGTGGGCGATGTCGTCCGCATAGACCGTATCGTCCTGTACTTTCAGGTTGTTGAGCTCATCTAGCGTCTTTTTGATCTGGTCGCGCAGGGCGTAAGCACTCTGCGACAGCTCCTGACGGGTGGACAGCGGCGTTCGGAGATAGCCGTTGTTGAAGGAATCGATGACCTCGCCGATCTGATCCTCGTCACCGTAGGACACGATGGTCTGATACAGACCGTCGAGCCTGGTATAGAGCTGATCATCGGTCAGCACGGTTTCTTCCTGGACCACCTCGGCAGAATCGTCCTGCTTGGTATCGTCCTCAGTCGCCTCGCCCTTTTGGCGCGTAGGGAAGGTCGTCTGCGCGGCCTGGCCAAACTGGTCATAGAAGCCGGGCATAACACCCATGGGATCGGCCGTCACGAACCAATAGGCCCCACCGCACACGACGGCAAGAACCGCGATGACGATAAGCGGCTTGGGAATATGACGCTTGTGCTTGTGATAAGCGTCCTCATCGGGATGCACCTTACGCTTGGGTTTTTGAGGATCGTCGTGCAGGGAAACCGGTGTGGGAATAACGACCTTGGGGATACCGAAATCCTTATCGAAAGCCGGCAGCACGCAGGTCTCATTGGGGTCGGCGGCGTCCGAAAGAACCGCGGCTGCCGAGGCGGGCGCATGCGGCACCTCGGTATCAATCTGCTCTTGCGTTAGGCGCGGAAAGCCCGCCGTGCGGCCCGCTGCCAGGTCGGATGCGGCCGCGTCCTCGGAGAGAATACCCGGAGCGGGGCGTCCGCATTTGGGGCACGTACGATCATGCGGAGAAAGACGGGCACCGCAGCCCTCGCAGAACACAAACTCGGTGTGCTCGGGACCATCGCCCGGACCCACATAGGCGTTGCAGTAGGGGCAGAACGAGGCGCCGTCCTCGATAGTCTTAAGGCAATGCGGGCAGATCACGGCATCCTCTTTTCGAAGCAATTCAAACAATCGAGGTTAGAGCATAACATCGCCACGGCCCCACAGGAGCAAGGCACCAATTCAACATCGGAGGGTAGCTAATTTGGGACGGGGCTTTTTTAGCTGCCCTGGCCGCCAATTGGCCAAATCGATCGCGCCATCAGCCTGGGGGCCATCAGCCGGGGTAGCTAAAAAAGCCCCGTCCCAAATTAGCTACCCTGTAAGGTGCGGTTACAACTTCTTTTTCTTGGGCATCGAGACTTTGATGCCTTGGGCGGACTTGGTTACGCGGGAGCGCTTGGCGCCTGTGGGATTCTTTTTCTTGGGCTGGGCCTGGGCCACGCCCTCGAGTGCGCGGGCCTCGGCCTCGCGAGCGGTGCGATCTTCGCGGCGCTGCGCCATGTCGGCGGCGACGCGCTTGGCAAAACGTTCGGCCGTCGAGCCCGTCGAGCTCACCTTGCCGCCACCGCGACCCAGGCGGACGCGCACACCGCGGCCAAAACCAGTTGCGGCATGACGACGACGCGGCTTGAGCGAATCCATCATCGTGGCGAGCTTAAAGAACACCGAGCAGGTAAAGACCACGATAACAGCCAAGATAACCATCTGGCCCATCGACAGGTTGGCAATAGACAGCAGCTCCGGGAATCCGATAACGCCCACCAGGATGCCGGCGACTACAAACACAAAGAGCACCACACGTAAGGGCGTGAGAGGCTGCGAGATGCGCCAGATTAGGCTGACGCTCGCCGCGCACGACGTAAGCAGGCACATCGTAGACAGCGTGAGCTGGTTAAAGCCAAACACGCGCGCCACAAAGATATCGAGCGCCGCAGCCAAAATGACCGCAATCGACGCCGGCAGTGCACGCTTGAGTACGTTGCTCAAAAACGCACCCTTCACACGAGCATTGTTGGGCTCCAGGCCCAACACAAAGCCCGGCGCGCCGATGCAGAAGAAGTTAATGAGTGTCATCTGGATGGGCTCGAAGGGGTACGGCGGCAGCGCGATGCACAGCGCCGCCAGGCCCATCGAGAACAGCGTCTTGGTCAGGAACAGCGAGGCCGAACGCTGCAGGTTGTTGATGGAGCGACGGCCCTCGGCCACCACGGCGGGCATCGAGGCAAAGTCGTTGTCGACGAGCACGATCTCGGCCACGTTGCGCGCGGCATCGGAGCCGGCCGCCATGGCCACGGAGCAGTCGGCCTCCTTGAGCGCCAGCACGTCGTTGACGCCGTCGCCCGTCATGGCCACGGTGTGCTCGCGGCGCTTGAGCGCCTGCACGAGCTCACGCTTCTGCTGCGGGGTCACACGACCAAAGACATGGTAGCGGTCCACTGCGGCATCGAGCTTGGCCGGCGTATCGAGCGTCGTGGCGTCCACATAAGCGTCCGCCCCCGGCACGCCCACCACGCGCGCGATCGACGACACCGTACGCGGGTCGTCGCCACTGATCACGTTGAGGGTCACGCCCTGCTCGTTAAAGTAGCCAATGGTCTCGGCCGCCGAGGTACGAATCTCGTCGCGGATGGTCACAAAGCCCATGGGCTCGGCCTCGCCCACCATATCCCCATCGGGCGTAAAGCCGTCCACGCGCGCCACCACGAGCACGCGGCAGGTATCGGCAAGCTCGGCGACACGGTTCTCGACCTGCGAAAACACACGATCAGAGAGCACAAACTGCGCGGCACCCATCACATAGGAGCCCTGCGCAAAAGAAGCGCCACTCCATTTTTTAGACGACGAGAACGGAATGACCGACAGCGGCTCAGACACCTCGACCGGGCGATCGGCGTAATAGTTGAGCAGCGCCTGGCAGGTCTCGTTGGCATCGGCCGAAGTCGCACGCGCGACGTTAGCCAGCGCAAAATCGAGCACTGTGGTATCGACGGGAACAGCCGCCTCCTCCGAGTCCACGCCAAAGCCAACACCCTCAACAGGCAGCGGGTAGGTGCCCTCGACCTCCATACGACCCGACGTGATGGTGCCCGTCTTGTCCAGGCACAGCACGTCGACGCGCGCGAGCGTCTCGATGCAGTAGAGCTGCTGCGCCAGCACCTTGCGGCGGGCCAGGCGCACCGTGGCGATGGCGAGCACCGACGAGGTCAGCAGCACCAGGCCTTGCGGGATCATGCCCAGCAGGGCGCCCACCGTGGACAGCAGCGCCGACGAAGGCACATGACCAGCCAACAGCTCGGAGAAGCACCACGAAAGCGCGCTATCGCCCGGGGTTCCCGCGGCATCCCACAGCCCACTTACACTCGAGGCGAACAGAGCCAGGCCAAGCGGAATCATGATGATGCTCGCAAAGCGCACGATGGCGTTAAGCGCGTTCATGATCTCGGAATTGACCTTTTTGACGTACTTGGCCTCGTTATTAATTTTGGCCACGTAGTTGTCGGCGCCGACATGGATCACGCGGGCGCGCAGCAGGCCCGAGTCGATAAAGCTGCCGCTCATGAGCTCGGAACCGGGCTGTTTCTTAATAAGGTCGCTCTCGCCCGTCAGCAGGCTCTCGTTCACGAGCGCCTCGCCCGAAACCACCACGGCGTCAGCGGGAATCTGGTCGCCGCGCCCCAGGCGGATGATGTCGTCGAGCACGATCTGGTCCAGGTCGAGCTCCACCTCGGCGCCATCGCGCACCGCGATGGCCTTCTTGGAGGTCAGCAGCGTGAGCTTATCGACCATCTTCTTGGAACGCATGGACTGAATGACGCCAATAGCGGTATTGAGGAACACCACGAACAGGAACGTCAGATTCTTAAACGAACCGGTCAAAATGACCAGGAAAGCCAAGATCACGTTGATCAAATTGAACAGCGTGCAGAGGTTCTCGATGATGAGCTCTTTGACCGACTTGGTCTTGAGTTCCATGTTGCGGTTGATTTTACCGGCGGCGATACGCTCCTCGACCTCGGCGGTTGAGAGTCCGCGCTCGATATCCGTTGCTGCCATACCACGTCCCATCACGTCGCGTCGGTATAAGAAAACCGCCCGGACCATGCGAGGTTCGGACGGTCTTACGTTCGATGGTGCCCCATGTTGGATTCGAACCAACGGCCTTCTGCTCCGGAGGCAGACGCTCTAATCCCCTGAGCTAATAGGGCCAACGGTTGGCATTATACCCAAGTGCACCACGGGCTATCAAAATAAAAGAAAAAGCTTTGCAATTCCGAGGAAGACGAGCCGCAACGGCCCACTTTAGAAGGCAAAAGCGAGTCAGATAGTATAAACTCTCATGCACCATATATACACGGCTCGCGATGCGGGCCGTTTTTGCAAAAGTTATCCATCGAGGTGAGAGGCACACCATGATTGCAATTTTAAAGCAGAGCGCCAGCGACGAGGCCGTAAGCCATATCGTCAGCTGGATTGAGAAAAAGGGTCTGAAGACCGATGTCTCGCGCGGCGAGAACGAGACGATCATCGGCCTGGTGGGCGATACGACCAAGATCGACCCGTTCCTGCTCGAGTCCATGGATGTCGTCGAGCGCGTGCAGCGCGTCTCCGAGCCTTTTAAGCGCGCCAACCGCAAGTTCCACCCCGAGGACTCCGTCATCGACTGCGGCCACGGCGTCAAGATCGGCGGCGACCAGTTCCAGGTCATCGCCGGTCCCTGCTCCGTCGAGGGCGAGAACCTCATCCGCATCGCACGCCGCGTGAAGGCCGCCGGTGCCACGATGCTGCGCGGTGGCGCCTACAAGCCCCGCACCTCCCCCTACGCCTACCAGGGCATGGGCCCTGCCGGCCTCGACCTGCTGTGCGAGGCGTCTGCCGAGCTCGACATGCCGATCGTCACCGAGATCATGGACCCGCGCGACGTGCAGGTCTTCCTTGACAAGAAGATTGACGTCATGCAGATCGGCGCCCGTAACGCCCAGAACTTCCCCCTGCTCAAGGAGGTCGGCAAGACCAAGACTCCGATCTTGCTTAAGCGCGGCATGTCCGGCACGATCGACGAACTGCTCATGGCAGCCGAGTACATCATGAGCGAGGGCAACGACAACGTCATCCTGTGCGAGCGCGGCATCCGCACCTTCGAGACCCGCACCCGCAACACCTTCGACCTCAACGCCGTGCCGGTGCTGCACCACCTGTCGCACCTGCCTGTCGTTGCCGACCCCAGCCACGCCACCGGCTACACCCGCTACGTAGAACCCATGGCACTCGCCGCGACCGCCTGCGGTGCCAACGGCCTGGAGATCGAGGTCCACGACGAGCCGAGCCGTGCCTGGTCCGACGGCGCCCAGGCCCTCACCCCCGATCAGTTCGACGACACCATGCGCCGCATCCGAGCCATCCGCGAGGTTGTCTGCCAAGAGACCATGGAGTAGCCCATGGGTACGGTGAGAAACGCGCGCGTTAACCAGGGCGGCCCCAAGTGCGCCGGCATCGTCGGCCTTGGCCTCATCGGCGGCAGCTTCGCCCGCGGCTATGCGCAGGCGGGCGTCCGCGTGCTGGCCTGGGACCCCGATGACGATGTCATGACAGCCGCCAGCATGGGAACCGTTGCCGGCGAGCTCAACGACGAGACGCTCGGCGAATGCGACATCATCGTCCTGGCTTGCTACCCCGAGGCCTGCATCGAATGGCTCGAGGCGCATGCCCAGGCACTCGCCGACGCCACCGACACCGAGGCCATCATGGGCCCCGTGGTGATCGACACGGTGGGCGTCAAGGGCATCGTGTGCGAGCGCGCCTTTGAGCTTGCCCGCGAGCACGGCTTTTACTTTGTGGGCGCGCACCCCATGGCGGGCACGCAGTACTCGGGCTATGCACACTCCCGCGCCGACCTGTTCCAGGGCGCCCCGCTCGTTCTCGTGCCGCCCGCGGTGAACGACGCACTCAAGCTGGAGCTTTTGGGCCAGGTACGCGAGATGGTGCGCCCCTTGGGCTTTGGCAAGTTCAGCGTGACCACCGCTGCCGAGCACGACCGCGTCATCGCCTTCACGAGCCAGCTTGCGCACGTGGTGTCTAACGCCTACGTAAAGAGCCCGACCGCCCAAGTCCACCACGGCTTTTCGGCCGGTAGCTACCGCGATCTCACCCGCGTGGCGCACCTCAATCCGCAGATGTGGTCCGAGCTCATGATCGACGACGCCGATGCTCTCGCCTTCGAGATCGACCACCTGATCGACTCGCTCGGCGCCTACAGCCGTGCGCTCAAGGACCGCGACCAGCGCTATCTGGAGAATCTCCTTGCCGAGGGCGACCGCATCAAGCGTGCACTCGACGACGAGGCCTCCCACTAGACCACCTATCACGCCAGGTCGAAAGGACCGAAGCTTATGGCGATTACCATCGATATCGACACTGCACGCCCCTACCAGGTGCATGTTGGCACGTTTTTGCTGGAGCAGGCGGGGCCGCTCGTGCGCGCCACTGCCGGCGGCACCAAGGCCGTCATCGTGACGGACACCAACGTGGGCCCGCTCTACCAGATGCCCGTTAAGCAGAGCCTGGAGGCGTCAGGCTACGAGGTGAGCATCTGCACCTTCGAGGCCGGCGAGGCCCATAAGCGCGCCGAAACCTATGTTGCCATTTTGGAGTTTGTGGCCGAGCACGAGCTTTCGCGCTCCGACGTTATCGTGGCGCTCGGCGGCGGCGTCGTGGGCGACGTGACGGGCTTTGTGGCCGCCACCTACATGCGCGGCTGCAAGTTTGTGCAGATCCCGACGAGTCTGCTCGCCATGGTGGATTCGTCGGTGGGTGGCAAGACCGCCATCGACCTGGCTGCCGGCAAGAACTTGGCCGGCGCCTTTTGGCAGCCGAGCGTGGTTATCGCCGACGTGGGGTGCCTGGCCACCCTCACGCCCGAGCAGTTCGCCGACGGCTGCGGCGAGGTCGTCAAGCATGCCGTGATCGCCGACCCGGAGCTTTTCGCCGAACTGGAGAAGACCCCGCTTACGCTTGAGCTACTCAACCGCGATGTGGCCCGCGTAGCGCTCATCATCGCCCGCAATATCGACATCAAGCGCGCCGTGGTCGTCGCCGACGAGCGCGAAACCAACCAGCGCAAGCTGCTCAACTTTGGACACAGCGCCGGACACGCCGTCGAGGCCTGCGAGCACTTTGAGCTCGGACACGGCAACTGCGTGTCGATCGGCATGGGCATCATCACGCGCGCCGCAGCCCTACACGGCGTCTGCGATGCCGAGCTGCCCGGTCGTATTGAGGAACTCTGCGCCCGCCATGGCCTCAAGACCCACTGCGACCTAGATGCCGATGCCATCTTTGCCGAGGCGCTCCACGACAAGAAGCGCGCGGGCGACACCATCGACCTGGTGATTCCGCACGACATTGGCCACTGCAGCATCGACCGCACGCCGCTTTCCACTTTCCACGAACTCATTGCCGAAGGCCTCGGCCAGAAGGGAGACGCATCCGCATGCTAGCCCGCATCACCCCGTCCCCGCTCAAGGGCACCGTTCCCGCCATCGCATCTAAGTCGATGGCGCATCGCCTGATCATCTGCGCCGCGCTTGCCAACGGCGAGACGCACGTTACCTGCAACACTACCTGCGCCGACATCGAGGCCACGGTGCGTTGTCTCACGGCGCTCGGCGCCCGCATCGAGACCGTCGAGGACGGCTTCCAGGTCCACCCCACCATGAAGAGTGTTGAGTTTGGCCTGCTCAAGGCCCTTGCCGGCGGCACGCTCGACTGCGGCGAGAGCGGCTCCACGCTCCGCTTTATGCTGCCCGTCGCCTGCGCGCTGGGTGCGAATGCCACCTTCGTGGGCCAGGGCCGCCTGGGCGCCCGCCCGCTCTCCCCGCTCTCGGACGAGATCATCGCCGCCGGTTGCGACCTGCAGGGCCTGGGCGGTTTTCCGCTCAAGACGAGCGGACGCATGCGCCCGGGCACCTTTGTGCTGCCGGGCAACGTGAGCTCGCAGTATATCTCCGGCCTGCTGCTGGCAGCCCCGCTGCTGGCCCAGCCCTCCTGCGTGCAGGTGACCGGCCTCATCGAGAGCCGCCCTTACATCAACCTGACAATCCAGGCCATGAAGGCCTTTGGCGTCGAGGTCAACGTCGAGCGCATCCCCGCCAAGAATGGCAAGCCCGAGGTCACGAACTTCCGCGTGAGCAGCGGCTCGTACCGCACGCCTGGCAGCGTGACTGTCGAGGGCGACTGGTCCAACGCCGCCTTTTGGTTGTGCGCTGGCGCCATCGGCACCGACCCCATCACCGTGGAGGGCGTGTCGCTGAGCTCCGCGCAGGGCGACCGCAACGTGCTTGCCGCGCTTTCGCGCTTTGGCGCCCGCATCGTGCGCTCCACCAACGCCGCCACCGTGCAGTCCGACAAGCTCGCCGGCTTTGAGATGAGCGCCCACGACATTCCCGACCTGGTACCCGTTATCTCGGCCGTGGCATCACTGGCGCAAGGCCGTACCTTCATCCGCGACTGTGCCCGCCTGCGCATCAAGGAATCCGACCGCCTGGCAACTACCACCCGCGAGCTCACCGCGCTGGGCGCGCAGGTGCGCATTGCCGGTGACGACCTCATCATCAAGGGTGTCGACGCCTTTACCGGCGGCGAAGTCGATTCGCACAACGACCACCGCATCGCCATGATGGCCGCCATCGCCGCGAGCCGCGCCACCGGCGAGGTCGTGATCCACGGGGCCGAGGCGGTCAACAAGTCCTATCCCGATTTCTTCGATCACTACCGCCTGCTGGGCGGCAAGGTCACACTCGAGGAGGAATAGCATGTCCTCGACCTTTGGCAACGTCTTGCATCTGAGCATCTTCGGCCAGTCGCACTCCCCCGCTATCGGCTGCTCGCTCGATGGCATTCCGGCAGGTATCGCCGTGGACCAGGAGCAGCTGCAGGCCTTCCTCGACCGTCGCGCCCCCGGTCGCGACGAGACCGCAACCAAACGCCGCGAGGCCGACGCCGCGCACATCATCGCCGGTGTTGTCGATGGACATACCACCGGCGCGCCCATCGCCGCGATTATCGAGAACACCAACACGCGCTCCAAGGATTACTCCGAGCTGCGCCGCAAGCCCCGTCCCGGACATGCGGACTTCCCTGCGCGCGTGAAGTACCACAACATGCATGACGTCGCCGGCGGCGGACACTTCTCCGGCCGCTTGACGGCCCCCCTGTGCATCGCCGGCGGCATCGCGCTGCAGGCACTCGAGGCCCGCGGCATTCAGGTCATGGCGCACGTCGCGCAAATCGGCGGCATCTCCGACCTGCCCATGGACGACATGGTCTATCGCGAGGCCGACCGCAAGGCGATCCTTACGAACAACCTGCCCTGCATCGACGCAGCGGCCGCCGGTCGCATGCGCGAGGAGATTCTGGCCGCGCGCGACGAGCTCGACAGTATCGGCGGCATCGTGGAGTGCGGCATCTACGGGCTTCCCGCGGGCATCGGCGACCCCATGTTCGACGGCATCGAGAACCGCATCGCGCAAATCGCGTTTGGCATTCCCGCCGTAAAGGGCGTGGAGTTTGGCATGGGCTTTGCCGTGGCCGCCATGCGCGGCAGCGAGAACAACGACCCGTACCGCGTTGATGCCGAGACCGGCGAGATCGAGGTCGAGTCCAATAACGCCGGCGGCATCCTGGGCGGCATCTCCACCGGCGCGCCCGTCATGTGGCGCATGGCCGTAAAGCCGACGCCCTCCATTGGCCGCGAGCAGCAGACCGTAGACATGGACGCTATGGAAAATGCCGAGCTCTCGGTGCACGGCCGTCACGATCCCTGCATCGTCCCCCGAGCCGTCCCCGTAGCCGAGGCAGCCGCGGCGCTCGCCATCTGGGACGCCCTCCTCGAGGACGCAGGCCAGCTTTAGTCCACCCACCCCAAGGGTAGTTAATTTGGGACGGGGCTATTTTAGCTACCCCGGCAGTTAACGCGACGTTTTGGCCGATTTGCTGCCGGGGTAGCTAAAATAGCCCCGTCCCAAATTAACTACCCCAGGCAACGATTTACGAAAGGGGCCTCCATGGACCTTGCCGACATCCGCCAGGCCATCGATGGCATCGACACTACGCTTCTCAGCAGCTTTGTCGAACGCATGGACATTGCCACCGAAGTCGCCAAATCAAAAATCGAGATGGGCAAGGCCGTCTTCGACCCCGCCCGCGAGCGCTCCAAGCTCAACAACCTCGCCAGCCGCGCACCCGAGCGCTACGAGGCGCAGACCATCACGCTGTTCCGCCTCCTCATGAGCATGAGCAAGGCCGAGCAGCAGCGCTACATCAACGAGCTCAAGGGCATCACGGTGTCGCAAAAGGCCCATGCCACGGCTGCAGCCTCCGACACGCCCTTCCCTCAAACGGCCACCGTCGCCTGCCAGGGCGTCGAGGGCGCTTACAGTCAAATCGCCGCGTGCAAGCTCTTTGACGTGCCCGATATCGCCTTCTTTGAGACCTTCGAGGGCGTTATGCGCGCCGTACGCGACGGCTTTTGCGAATTTGGCGTGCTACCCATCGAAAACTCAACTGCCGGATCGGTCAACGCCGTCTACGACCTGCTCGCCCAGTTCGATTTCCACATCGTGCGCTCGCTGCGCCTCAAGATCGACCACAATCTGCTCGTCAAACCCGGCACCAAACTCACCGACGTGCGCGAGGTTTACAGCCACGGCCAAGCCATTGCCCAGTGTGCGGGCTTTATCGAGTCCCACGACCTGCACGCCACCAAGTACCCCAACACCGCCATGTCGGCCGAGATGGTCGCCAGCTCCGGGCGCACCGATGTTGCCGCCATCGCATCGCGCTGCTGCGCGACACTCTATGGCCTGGAGGTGCTGGAGCCCAACATTCAGGACTCGGACAACAACTACACGCGCTTTGTCGTCATCAGCCGCGAGCCGCGCGTCTACCCCGGCGCCAACCGTACCTCGCTCATGATCACCACGGCCAACGAGCCGGGTGCGCTCTATCGCGTACTCGAGCGCTTCTACGCGCTCAATATCAACCTCATCAAGCTCGAGAGCCGCCCCATCCCCGGCCGCGACTTTGAGTTTATGTTCTACTTTGATCTGGACTGCCCCTTTGGCAGCAAGGCCCTCGACGACCTGCTCGATTCTATCGACGACGTGTGCGAGAGCTTCACCTACTTTGGCAGCTACACGGAGGTGCTCTAGATGACCGATACCGCCGCAACCCGCCCCTACGGAGTGCTGGGCCGCGTGCTGGGCCACAGCTACACCCCGACCATCTACAAGAAGCTCGCTGGGCTCGATTACGTGCGATTTGAGCGCGAGCCCGAGGACCTCGCGGCCTTTATGACGGGCGACGAGTGGGAGGGCACCAACGTGACCATCCCCTACAAGCGCGCCGTCATGGAGTATCTGGACGAGCTGAGCCCGCTCGCCGAGCGCATGGGAAACGTCAACACCATCACGCGCCTGGCCGACGGCCGCCTGCGCGGCGACAACACCGACTACTTCGGTTTCCAGTGTCTGGTCGAGGAGCTGGGTGTGGAGATTGCCGGCAAGAAGGTCCTCGTGCTCGGAGCCACCGGCGGCGCCGGCACCACGGCAAGCATGGTGCTGGGCGACCTGGGCGCGATCGTGGTGCCCGCGGGACGCACGAGCGAGGTCAACTACGACAACATCGCACAGCAGTCCGACGCCGCGTTGCTCGTCAACTGCACCCCTGCGGGCATGTTTCCCCACTGCCCCGACGCGCCATGCACGCTCGAGGGCCTCGACGCGCTCGAGGGCGTCATCGATATCGTCTACAACCCCGCCCGCACGGGACTCATGCTCGAGGCCGAGCGTCGCGGCATCCCCTGCATCGGCGGCCTGCTGATGCTCGTGGCCCAAGCGGCACAGGCAGTCGAGCGCTATACCGGCCAGGTCACCCCGCACGAGCGCATCCTGGACGTAACGGAGCGCCTGTCCCGCCGCGAACAGAACATCGCGCTGATCGGCATGCCGGGCTCGGGCAAGACCCGCGTGGGTGAGCAGATTGCCCTGCTCACGGGACGCGAGCATATCGACCTCGATCGCGCCCTCGAGGAGCGCCTGGGCATGCCCTGTGCCGACTTTATCGACGAGCACGGTGAGCCGGCCTTCCGCAAGCAGGAGACGGCGGCGCTGTCCGACATCTCCAAGCGCAGCGGTCTGGTGCTCTCCACCGGCGGCGGCGTGGTCACGCGCGACGAAAACTATCCGCTGCTGCACCAGAACAGCCAGATTGTGATGCTCAACCGCAAGCTCGACGAACTCGCCCACAAGGGACGCCCCATCACCGCCCGCGACGGTATCGACAAGCTGGCCGAGCAGCGCATGCCGCGCTACCGCGCCTGGGCCGACTACATCATTGACTCACGCGACTGCGCCGCCAAGACCGCGGTCGCCGTCCTCGACACCCTTCCACCAGCCCTCTAGCAAAAACCACCACAAAGGGGACAGGCACCTTTGTGGTGGTTTTCCGTTCCGCCGCACCGCCCGCCCAACCGCAAAGGAAGCAACCATGAAAGCACTCGTCATCAACGGTCCCAACCTCAACATGCTCGGCATTCGCGAGCCAGGCATCTACGGCAGCGATAACTACGACCGCTTGGTTCAGATCTGCCAGGAGGCAGGTGCCGTACAGGGCTTTGACGAGGTCGAAGTCTTCCAGTCCAACCACGAGGGCAGCATCGTCGACAAGATCCAGGAGGCCTACGGCAAGGTCGACGGCATCGTCATCAATCCGGCTGCCTACACGCACACAAGCGTCGCAATCCTCGATGCCCTCAAGGCCGTGGCCATCCCCGCCGTGGAGGTCCACATCAGCGCCGTCGAGACGCGCGAGGACTTCCGCCAGATAAGCTACGCCCGCCTGGCCTGCTTTGCCACCATCACCGGCGAGGGCCTGCAGGGCTACGCTCACGCGTTGGAGCTGCTGAAGGAGCGTCTCGAAAAGTAAGCCTGCAACACTACCGAATAAATAGCAGCGGGGAGGGCCAGCTTGGTCCTCCCCGCTTTTAATTACGCCTTCTTGATGACGTACGCCAACCCTATGTCGCACCCGCAGCGCACAATCGACGCAAGGAGCCATGGCACTGGCAACGCCATAAGCAACGGCATGGTCTGCCAGGGGATAAACCAATCGACCGCGTGGATTGTAAAGATGGCAAGACTGGCCTGTCCGCAGAACACGAGCGCTTGTTCAAAGGACCCCAAAACCGGCACGTCTTTCAACTTCTCCAGCGCCATGGAAACCCAGCACACGCAATAGCTGCCGGCAAGAGCGGCAACTGTCGCAACCACAAACCCATCCACGCGGCGGCTCGAAAGCTCAAGCCCACTCAGCGCGGCAAGGACAAGCCAAGCGACACCGGCTCCAATAAACAGCAGGGCCTTGCTCACGCTCGTCTCGAGCCCCCTTTGGCGCGCCGTATAGCCAATCCACATCAGCAAGACGATGTAGCAGCTCAGATCCAAATCGAGCGGCAGGTAAACACCAAAATAGCGAGACACGCTCAAACCGCAAAAGGCAATCGCGGCACAGACAACGCCCTGCCAAACAACCCCAATCCCGCCGCGATCAAACAACCGCACAAGCGCATTAAACAGCAGGCGCGACGTAAACAGCGCCGCCAAAAACCATGCCATGCCAACGGCAGCGACACCAAGCCCAGGGACATCAACGCCCGAAGCAAACACAAGCGTCTTAAACCCCGCAACCAGCGTACCGCTCGTCAAAGGAACACCGCTCATCAAGAACGTCGGCACCTGCCACGCCAGTGCAAGAACCACATACGGCACCAGCAGGCGGGACACCGAACCACTCAACAGCTCACGCCACAGCTTCGGCCTAAACGTATACCCGGCAAGAATAAAGAACAACGGCATGTGAA
This sequence comes from Collinsella sp. AF18-8LB, assembly GCF_003459795.1. Classification (NCBI taxonomy): domain Bacteria; kingdom Bacillati; phylum Actinomycetota; class Coriobacteriia; order Coriobacteriales; family Coriobacteriaceae; genus Collinsella; species Collinsella sp. AF18-8LB. Next base: position 701,967 of record NZ_QRWU01000001.1, on the reverse strand, counting down.
ACGAGAAGATCGCGTGTCGCAAGGGAGAGGGATTTGGGACGGTGTGCCCCACAATGACCAGAATAATTGCAATCCCCTTTGCAATATCGATCCAGTCGAGCCTTTTGCTTCCCATGGCGAACCCTTCAAAACCGCAGTACACAAGATGAAAAAAGCCCAGACCACCAAGCGGTCCGGGCTTAATAAACGATGGTGCTCCATGGCGGATTCGAACCGTCGACCTTGGGATTAGAAGTCCCCTGCTCTATCCAACTGAGCTAATGGAGCAAATAACCGCACGCCCAAGCAGGCGCAAGCCTGTCAGGCGTAAGTAATTATAACCTAGTTGAACTGCTCGCGGTACGCCTTGCAGACCTCATCGACCGGGCCGTCCATGCGAAGGTCACCCTTCTCGATCCAAACGGCACGCTGGCAGATGCGCTCAACCTGCTCCATGGAGTGCGAAACGAACAGAACCGTCACGTCACCGCTCTGGATAAAGTGCTGGATGCGGGCCTCGCACTTCTGCTGGAAGAACACGTCACCGACGGACAGCGTCTCGTCAACGATCAGAATATCGGGCTCGGTAATCGTCGCGATTGCAAAGGCGATACGCGCCACCATGCCCGAGGAGAAGTTCTTGAGCGGCATATCGACAAAGTTCTGAAGCTCAGCGAACTCGATAATGCCGTCAAAGTTGGCATCGATGAACTCCTTGGTATAGCCGAGTAGGGCGCCGTTCAGATAGATGTTCTCGCGGGCGGTCAGCTCGGGGTCAAAGCCGGCGCCAAGCTCAATCAGCGGCGCGATGTTACCGTGCACCTTAACGCTGCCCTCGCTAGGCTCAAGAACGCCAGCGATAATCTTGAGCATCGTAGACTTGCCGGAGCCATTGGTGCCGACCAGGCCCACGACCTCGCCGCGATGAATATCAAACGAGATGTGCTTAAGCGCCCTAAACTCCTCAAAGAACAGCTCGTGCTTGGCAAGCTTAATGAAGTACTCCTTGAGGTTGGTCAGCGACTCGGACGCCATGTTAAAGATCATGGTGACGTCGTCGACCTCGACAGCCAGAGGCTGCTCGCTGTAATCAACAACAGATTCAGTCATCACAGCACTCCTTAGATGTAGAGTATAAATTTGCGCTCGGACTTATGGAACACGGTGTAGCCAATAACAAGCGCAAGGACCGCCCAAGCAACGCACATACCAAACGTCATAAGCGAGGGCGTCGTCTGGAACAGGAAGATATCGCGCATAAACTGCAGATAGTTGTACATGGGGTTCGCATACATCAAGATACGCACGAGATGCGGCATTTGCGCAATATAGTCAGTCGTCCAGAAGATGGGCGTAATGTAGGTCCATGCCGTAATGACAACGCTCCACAGATGCATAACGTCGCGGAAAAAGACCGTAAGGGCAGAGAGCATCATGCCCAGGCCCATGCAGAAGCACATAAGCAGCAGCAGGCAAACCGGCAGCAGAATGAGGTGCCAAGAAGGCATAACGCGGAACCACAGCATAACGATGGCGACGGCGACCAGCGAGAAGGCAAAGTTGACCAGCGAGAAGAGCACCTTCTGCACTGGGAAGACCCAGCGGTGCACCTTAACCTTCTTGAGCAGAGGGGCAGCGCCCACGATCGACGTCAGGGCCTGGTTCGTAGACTCGGACATGACGGCAAAGGTAATGTTACCCACGATCAAGTACAGCGGGTACATCTCGGGCGTCATTGAGCCATTGCGGCCCTGGCCAAAAATCGTCGAGAACACGATGGCCATGACGATCATCATCAGCAACGGATTGAGCACCGACCATGCGACACCCAAGACGCTGCGGCGATACTTGATCTTAAAATCCTTGGTAACCAGCTGACGAAGGATAAACGCATCCTTCTCAAATTCATTCTTAGCAAACGTCGCAGGCAGACTGCGAGTTTCTTGTTGCTTTGTCTGATCCGACACGGATGCAACTCCTTTACTCGTAATCGTTGACAAACGAACAGTATAGACCCGACGGCCATGCAAACGATTCGCGCAACAAAACTGGAGAACTAACCCACATCTTAGGATGCCAAGCCCAAACGGCTATACTTGCAAGGATTGAATATATAAGGAGCATTGAGTGAATTCTGAATCCATCGCCGTCATCATCCCCTGCTACAACGAAGCCCTCACGATCGGCAAAGTCATCGACGACTTTCACCGCGAGCTTCCGCAAGCGACGGTCTATGTCTATGACAATAACTCGTCGGACGATACCTCACGCATCGCCACCGAGCACGGCGCCACGGTCCGCCTTGAGCCCCGCCAGGGAAAGGGCAACGTCTGCCGCCAGATGTTTCGTGATATCGACGCCGATTGCTACCTGATGGTCGACGGCGATGACACCTACCCCGCTGAGGCGGCCAAAGCCCTCTGCGAGCCCATCCTTAACGGCACGGCCGACATGACCGTGGGCGACCGCCTTTCCAACGGTACCTACGCCGAGGAAAACAAGCGCGCATTCCACGGCTTTGGCAACAATCTGGTCCGCGCCATGATCAAGTGGATCTATGGCTACAGCTTCGACGACGTTATGACGGGCTATCGCGCCATGAGCCGTCCTTTTATCAAAACCTTCCCCGTGCTTTCCGAGGGCTTCCAGATCGAAACCGAGCTCTCAATCCACGCCGTCGACCACCGCTGGCGCATCAAAGATGTGCCCATCGAGTACCGCGACCGTCCGGAAGGCTCCGAGTCCAAGCTCAATACCGTGAGCGACGGCATTAAAGTCGTTACGATGATCGGCACGCTGTTCAAGGACTACCGCCCGCTGAAGTTCTTCAGCCTCGTTGCGCTTCTGTTTGCGATTATCGGTCTCGCACTGGGCATCCCCATCATTATCGAGTATTTCCAGACCGGGCTCGTTCCGCGCTTCCCCACCGCCATGCTCGCCGCGTCGTTTATGTTCCTGTGCGGCCTGAGCCTTGCGACCGGATTCATCCTGGATTCTGTAGCAAAGGTCGAAAAAAAGCAGTGGGAGGTCAGCGTGTACAGCAAATACGCCTACGACGACCAGCCCGGCCACCCTACTTCCAAGCCAAGCGAGAGGTAGATCTTCCGCAAAATACTATTGGCTCCACTGCGCAGATAGCCACCAACAAGAAAAGCCGCCGATAAAGAACGGCGGCTTTTACTCTCGAAAAGTTAATAGCGGCTAGAGCGTCTTGAGGTACTCCCCCAGCTCTTCCTCCCAGTCGGGCATGTGGAAGCCGGCAGCCTCGAGCCTGGAAAGGTCGAGCGCGGAGTGGACCGGGCGCGGGGCGACGGGACCGGCGGCGCTCGCGTAGTAGTCGGCGGTCGATACCGGCAAGACTTTCTCCCCGTTGCCGTTGGCCGCCTCGAAGACGGCGCGGGCGATGTCGGCCCAGGACTTGACGGCGCCGGAGCCCGTGCAGTTATAGGTGCCGTAGGGGGCGTGCGTCCCCAGCACGTGGAAGATGGCCTCGGCCATGTCGCGCGTGAAGGTCAGGCGTCCCAGCTGGTCGTCGACCACGGTGACCTGCGTGAGCCCGTCCTCGGGGTCTGCGACGCGGTCGGACAGCGCCTTCATGGTCTTGACGAAGTTGTGGCCCTCGCCGATGACCCAGGAGCTGCGCATGATGTAGTGGCGCGGGCACCCTGCCACGGCGATGTCGCCGGCGGCCTTGGTCTGGCCGTAGACGGACAGCGGAGAGAACGGCTCGTCCTCGTCATGGACCTCGACCGTGCCGTCGAAGACGTAGTCGGAGGACACGTGCACGAGGGTGATACCGTGCCCGGCGCAGGTGCGGGCGAGAAGGGCGGGACCGGTCGCGTTGGCCTTCCAGGCGGTGGCGCGGCCCTCGGGGGTCTCCGCCTTATCCACGGCGGTGTAGGCGCCGCAGTTGATCACGGTGCCGTAGAGCGACCAGTCGTACTGCGAATAGGCCTCCGGGTCGGACATGTCGAAGGTGTCGATGTCGCAGAAGTCGAAGTCCTTGGCCACGCCGCGCTCCTCGGCGAGCGCGCGCACCGCATGGCCCAGCTGGCCGTTGCAGCCGGTGACGAGCGTCCTCTTGGGCGCCATGGGGACGACGTCCCTGAGCATCGGGTGGTTGAGGTCGGCCTCGGAGACGGTGGCCTCGTCGAGCGGGATCGGCCACTCGATGGCGAGCTCGGGGTCGGCGAGGTTCACGAAGGTGTAGGTCCTCTTCAGCTCGAGGGACCAGTGGGCGTCCACCAGGTAGGTGTAGGCGGTGCCGTCCTCCAGGGCCTGGAAGGAGTTGCCCACGCCGCGCGGGACGTAGATGGCCCTGGAGGGGTCCAGCACGGTCGTGTAGACCTTCCCGTAGGTGGCGCTGCCCTCGCGCAGGTCGACCCAGGCGCCGAAGACCGAGCCGCGGGCCACGGAGATGAACTTGTCCCAGGGCTCCGCGTGGATGCCGCGGGTGACGCCCCTCTTCTCGTTGTAGGAGATGTTGTTCTGGACGACGCGGAGGTCGGGGATCCCGAGCGAGGTCATCTTGGCGCGCTGCCAGTTCTCCTTGAACCAGCCGCGCGAGTCGCCGTGGACGGCCAGGTCGACGACCTTCAGGCCCCCGATGCCGGTCTCCGCGACGGAGAGGTCCTTCTCGAATGCGATGTCAGCCATGTGGGAAAAGCTCCTATCGAAGAGGTTGGATAACCGGGGGCGCCCGCGCGGGGACGCAGGATCATCCCCATGCCCTGCGTCCCCGCGCGGGCGCCCCGCGGCGCGGTTCGCCGGGGTTCGGCCTACTGGCCCTGGGCCCTGTACCTGGCCTCGGTGGCCTCCTTGGCCGGGCGCCACCAGGACTCGTTCTCGACGTACCAGTCGATGGTGGCCTTCAGGCCCTCGGCGAAGTCGGTGTGCGCCGGCCTCCAGCCGAGCTCGCGCTGGAGCTTCGTGCTGTCGATGGCGTAGCGGCGGTCGTGGCCGGGGCGGTCGGCGACCCAGTCGAAGTCCTCGGGGTCGCGGCCCATGGCCTCCAGGATCATGCGCAGGACGGTGATGTTGTTCTTCTCCCCATTGGCGCCGATGAGGTAGGTCTCCCCCATGCGGCCCTTGGTGAGGATGTCCCACACCGCGGAGCTGTGGTCCTCGGTGTGGATCCAGTCGCGGACGTTCTCGCCGCGGCCGTAGAGCTTGGGGCGCACGCCGTCGACGATGTTGGTGATCTGCCTGGGGATGAACTTCTCCACGTGCTGGTAGGGGCCGTAGTTGTTGGAGCA